>JANLPS010000529.1:0-13004 GCA_031367385.1 Archangium sp.
TTCGTCGAGTTCGTCGACACCTTCATCACCGTCAACCAGCGCGAGATTCTCACCCAGCATGATCAAGAAGTGCAGGCGTCGATCGGCGTGGTGCTCGAGCGGGCGATGAATGCCGCCAGTGACTCCGACGCGATGGGCTCGCTTCACGAAGCCGTCAGCTACGGTCAGTCGCTCTATGGCCGCAACGGCGACTTCGACACCTTCTTGCGAAAGCTGCGCAAGACCCCGGTGACCGTCGACACCGTACGCAGCGAAATCGAGCAGTATCTCGTGTTGCTCGCGAACCTCTCGCAGTATTGAACGCCGCGTGCGATCGCTTCACCAGGCTGACTTTCGAAAAGTACGAGCCGTCTTCACAGACGTCGACGGTACCCTCACCACCGGCGGCCGCCTGCACTCGACCACGTTGCGCGCGCTCGAGTGGCTCGTCTCGCACCAGGTCGAGGTCGTGTTGGTCAGCGGCCGGCCCGCGGGGTGGGGCGAGTGCTGGGCACGCCAACTGCCGGTCGCGGGCGTCATCGTCGAAAACGGAGGCCTCTATTTCGCCCGCGCCCCCGATGGCCGAGTGACCAAAGTCTACGCCCAGCCGTCGGGCCCGACCCGCGTAGCCAATCGCGCGAGGTTGGTGCGCGAGGTCAACGCCGCGTTGAAGCAGGTGCCCGGAGCCCGCCTCTCGATGGACTCCGCGGCCACCGAGGTCGACCTCGCCATCGACTACGCCGAAGAAGGCCAGCTCGGCCCCGAGGGCGCTGATCGGCTCGAGCACATTCTTCGCAAGCGAGGCATCACCGCGGTGCGCTCGTCGGTGCACGTCAACTGCTGGGTCGGCAGGTTCGACAAACGCTCGATGGTCGAGAAGTTCATTCGCACCGAATGGGGGGCCGTGCTGCGAGCGAACGACGCGCGGTACGTGTATGTGGGTGACTCGTACAATGACGAGCCCATGTTTCGCGCTTTCTCACTCAGTGTCGGGGTCGCCAACGTGCTCGACGTCGTCGACCGCCTCACCCACCTGCCCAAATTCGTGACTCGCGCGCGCGAAGGCACCGGTTTTCGCGAGGTCGCCGATGCGATCATTCGCGGCCAACGCGCGGCTCACCCGGAGCACCGATGACCAGTCACCTCGTACGCCTCGAGCTCAAACCCGGTTTGGGCCGTCACCTCAAGGCCGGGCACCCCTGGCTGTTCAAGAAGGGCCTCGAAGCGATCCCCAAGATTCCCGCGGGGAGCGTGGTCGATCTCGTCGACCAGGGGCGCTTCGTCGCGCGCGGGTATTTCGACCCGTACTCGGCGATCGCGGTGCGGGTGCTCACGCGCACGCCCTCTGAGGTCATCGACAGCGGCTTCTTCGCCCGCAAGCTTCAGGAGTGTTTCGACGCCCGTCAACGCCAGCTCGACTTGACCGACACCAACGCCTACCGCCTCGTGCACGGTGAGGGCGACGGGCTGCCTGGCGTGATCATCGATTTGTACGACGGCTGGGCAGTGCTCAAGCTGTACTCGGCAGGGCTGACGCCGCATCGGCCGCTGATCGTCGAGGCGCTGCGAAAAGCAGTGCCGGGCTTGAAAGGCGTCGTCGGCCGCGACGAAGTGGGCCGTGACGACGCGGAGATCGACGAAGAGAAGGGCTCGGCGAAGATGCTCTGGGGCGCCGAAGCGCCGCTGCCACTCGAGATTCTCGAGCGTGGAGTGAAGTTCGCGGTCGATGTGTACACCGGCCAGAAGACCGGGTTCTTTCTCGACCAACGCGAGAACCGCCATTTGATGAAGCGCTTCGGCGCCGGCCGCGACGTGCTCAATTGCTTTTGTTTTTCAGGCGGCTTCTCGGTGAACGCGGCGTTGGGCGGAGCGAAGAGCGTGTTCTCGGTTGATCAAGACGCCGACGCCGTCGCCTTGGCGCGCGAGAACTTCACCCGCAATGGGCTCGAGGCCAGCAAGCACGACTTTCTCGCAGCCGACGTGTTCGACGTGCTCGATTCGTTCAAGCAGGAGCGCCGTCAGTTCGATCTGATCATCCTCGACCCTCCGGCGTTCGCGAAGAGCCAGAAGGCGGTCGAGGCGGCCATCGATGGGTACATCTCGCTCAACCGTCAGGCGTTGGCGGTGCTCAAACCAGGCGGGCTCCTCGCCACGGCCAGCTGCTCGGCCCGCGTCGGCCCAGAAGATTTCTTCGAAGCGATCAAGCAGGCGGGGTTCAACGCGCAGGTCGACTTGACCCTGGTCGAAGAGCGCTACCAGCCTCCAGACCACCCGATTCGCACTCAGTTTCGCGAAGGCCGGTACTTGAAGTTCTTGGTGCTGCAGGCGCGGTAGTCGAAAACGGTTTGCACTTGCCTCGGCGGGTGGGGGTCTGTACGGCGCGACTCCCTTTTTGCCCCGAGGCCCCATGAATTCGTTGAAGCTTCTCACCAGCGCGCTGGCGCTGTGCACCCTGGCTGCATGTCAGAACGGTCAACCGCGCGTGTACCGCGTGGCGGTCGACATCACGCCGATCAAGACGCTGCAAGACCCGCAGTGCTTCAAGGCCAACATGCCTCCAAACTCGCTCACCGTGCAGGAGCAGAACTACCGCAGCGAGACCACCTGGGTCGTGTGGGACGGCGCGGGCACCAAGCAGTTCATGGACATGGGCTTGAGCAAGTTCATCCTGGGTGACTCGCCGCAGGTCGTCGTCGACGATTTGATCGAGGGCGCTGATCGCTCGTTCACTGCCACTCGGGTTCGCACGCTGCGCACCGACATCACCGAGCTCGAGAAGACCATCGTGATCGCCAATTGGAATGATCTGGGCGCGACCCCGGTCGGTACCATCGTCATCGACGCGAGCTACCAATGCGCCGATGGGTTGGCCAAGTGCCCGAACGAGCCGAACAAACGCTCGTGCAAGCAGACGCTGAATTTCTGGGGGCGAAAAATCGAGGTTGCCGAGACCAGCGAGATTTCGAGCGTCGGTGGTGGCCTGACCGTCACGACGCTGTAGGCTTCGGCGCAACGCCATGGTGGTCAAGGGCCAGTTTCTCGAGCGACCGACGCTGATACCGACCGAGCATGGCTTGGTGCTCGAGGGCATTTCGCATCGAGGTACGAAGCGGCCGTTGCTGTTGGTGCTGCCTCCGACTCCAAACGAGGGCGGAGGCATGGACCACGTGGTGTTGGCCGAGCTCGTCTACGCAGCGGCACACGCGGGCCACCCGACGTTGCGCTTCAATTACCGGGGGGTCGGTGCGAGCCAGGGCTCTCGTGAGGCGACTCCGAAGACGCTGATGCAAGACGCGTGGGCCGCCTATGCCCTCGCCGTCGACAATGCCGACGGAGGCACGCCGGTGATCGCTTCGTTGGGAGGCTCGGATGCCGTGGCGTGGCAGCTGAGCAAAGACCACCCGGTCGCGGGGCTGCTCTTCATCAACCCGTCGTTGGTGGGGCCTGATGACATCGCGCAGTCTCCGTTCGAAGTGTCGGCGGTGCTGGCCGAGCTCGACGCGACCCAGCCTCGCGCCGAGTGGGCCGCGGTTCTCGAGACACGTGGGCAGGTGCTCACCGTGGTGCCCGGCGCCGACCGCGGGTACCAACGCAATCTCCTGATGGTCGGCAAGGCAGGCGCCGCATTTCTCGCGCGGGTCTCTCAGACGCTCTCAATGCTCTGAATTTGCTCGGCGGCTGTAGGTGCGACACGCTTCAGCACGCGCCTTTGCGGAACTTCACCTTGCTCCGTGGAACACTGGTCTAGAGCCAATCGTTTCTGCCGTCGTTCGTACGGGCCCCCGCGAGGAAAAACATGCGATATTCTGCTGCCTTAGCTGTGTTGATTTCAGTGGCTGCGTACGCTGATCAGAGCCCCCTCATCTCAGATGCGCCCTCTGCGCTTTCGCAGACCGTCGACCGCGAGATCATCGTCGACTTCAAAGACGGCACGACCAAGGCCGAGTTCGACGCGTGGGAGCAAGCGTGGGGCGTTGATCTCGAGCTCAACGATCTCATCGAAGGCCCCGACAGCGCGATCACCATCGGCCACGTGCCCGAAGGCGTCGACGAAGACGCGCTGCTCGAGCGCATTCGCAGCAACCCCAACGTCGAGGTCGCTGAGCCGATGGCTTTGGTGCACGCGAGCTACGCGCCGAACGACCCGCTCTTCGAAAAACAGTGGAACCTGCGAATGATCAACATGCCCAAGGCGTGGGATCGCAGCAAAGGCAAAGGCGTTGTGGTCGCCGTCATCGACACCGGCATCGCGTACGAGGACTACCAGGAGTTTCGGCAGGTGCCCGACTTGAAGGGCGTGAAGTTCGTGACCGGGTACGACTTCGTCAACGACACCGAGCACGCGAACGATGATCAGAGCCACGGCACCCACGTCGCTGGCACCATCGCGCAGGCCACCAACAACGGTGAAGGCGTCGCCGGAGTCGCCTTCGAGGCGACCCTGATGCCGGTCAAGGTGCTGAACCACTTCGGCAGTGGCAACACCGCTGACATCGCCGATGCGATTCGCTTCGCGGCTGATCACGGCGCGAAGGTCATCAACATGTCGCTTGGTGGTGGCGGTCGTTCGGCGGTGATGGAGCACGCGGTCGAATACGCCCGCGCACATGGCACCGTCGTGGTGTGCGCGGCTGGTAACGGTGGTCGCGGCATCGTCGAGTACCCGGCGGCGTACCCGGGCTCGGTCGCCGTTGGCGCGGTCGGGCCGACCGGCGCCAAGGCCCCGTACTCATCATGGGGCAAGGAGCTCGACATCGCCGCGCCCGGCGGCGACAAGTCGCAAGGTGACGAGGGCGGCATCGTGCAGAACACCATCGACCCACAAGACCCGTCGAAGTCGATCTACGCGTCGTTTCAGGGCACTTCGATGGCGACCCCGCATGTCGCGGCGGTTGCCGCGTTGCTCTGGGCCGCGGGGGCGAAGAATGTTGATCAGGTCGAGAAGGCCTTGTTCGCGAGCGCGAAGCCGCCGGCGGGTACGCGTGGGTGGTCTGAGCAGTTCGGGCACGGCATTCTCGACGCCGAGGGCGCGTTGGCGGCGCTCAAGGGCAGCGACTCGGCGACGGGTGATGCGCGCGACGTCGACCTGAGCTCAGAGCAGGTCGACTCAGCGACCGGTGAGGTCACCGCGTTCTCGTTCGGACCCCTCGAGTGGAAGCCCTTTGCCTTCGCAGCCGCGATGTTGGCGTTCGTGCTGTTGACCTTGGGTCGCAAGGAACGCCCGGGGTATTTGAACGTGCTCGTTTCTCCGGGCTTCTTGTTGCCGCTGGCGGTGACCACGATGGGCGTCTTCGTCGCTCGGTGGGTCGCTGCGCCGAGTGAATTCGCCACGTCGATCGTCCTGCCCATCCCCGATTGGCTCAACAAGATCATCTTCGGTCGTGGCGCGCTGGCCAACCCCATCGTCTACAGCGCGATACCGGCCTTCGTCTTGGCGATGATCGCAATACCGATGAAGGCCATTCGCCCGGCGGTCGGCGGCGTGGCGATCGGGTTCGCGGCGATTCTGGCATACACCGCGTGGTCGCATGCACCGGCGCTGGCGTGGTTGCCCTTCACGTTCATCGCGCTGCCGTGGCTGCTGGTGAATGCCCTGATTTGTCTCTTCATCGCCCGCGCGATGCTGAAGAAAGAGGCCGTCTGATGAAGCTCTCGGGCAAGGTGACGTTCAAAGACATCGAGACCGGAGTCTGGGTGCTCGAGGCTGACGATGGGCAGACGTATTTGCTCGCTGGCGGCGACCGCAAGATCAAGAAGAACGGAGCGCGAATTACGGTCGAGGGCGACGTCGACGGCTCGTCGATGACCTCGGCCATGGTCGGGCCCCGGTTCGTCGTGAAGTCGTACTCATTCGCCTAGGCACGCCGCGCCCGGGGCGCTGTATAGACGTCGCCCCAGATGCACACCGACGATTTCGACTTCGCGCTCCCCGACGAGTTGATCGCGCAAAAGCCGCTGGAGCGGCGCGACGCGAGTCGGTTGCTGCACGTCAAACGCTCCGACGGTTCAATTGCCCATCGGCAGTTCGTCGATTTGCCATCGCTGCTCCGCCGCGGAGACCTGCTGGTGCTCAACGATTCTCGCGTGATCCCCGCGAGGCTGCTGGGCAAGAAGGCTGACACCGGCGGGCGGGTCGAGCTGCTCCTCGTTCGGCCCATCACCGAGGCCGCTACCGCGCAGGTGCTGAAGGCCCGGGCTGACGGCTCTGCCTGGTCGTGCCTGGGGCAAGCCAGCAAACCGATTCGAGCCGGCGCCAGGCTTTCGTTCGATCACGGCCTGACCGCCGAGGTCGAAGCGCCGCTTGGCAACGGCGAGTATCGGGTGCGCTTCACCTCGTCATTTGACTCCCTCGAGGAGGCCATTCGGCAGGCCGGACGGCTCCCGCTCCCGCCCTACATCTCGCGCGACCCGACCCTTGAAGATGAGGCCCGCTACAACACCGTCTACGCACAGCAGGCGGGCTCGGTCGCGGCTCCGACCGCGGGGCTGCACTTCACGCCCGAGGTCTTCTCTGCGCTCGCCGCCGCAGGCGTGAGCCTGGCCTTCGTGACTCTCGACGTCGGGCCGGGCACCTTCTTGCCGGTACGTGAAGGTCCTATTCATACACATCATATGCATGGAGAGCGCTTCGGGCTGTCGGAGGCGGTCGCGGCGCAGATTCGCGACGCCAAGCAGGGGGGCCGGCGGGTGATTGCCGTCGGTACCACCGTCACGCGCACCCTCGAGTCTCAAGCCGACGAGGCAACCGTGGTGCGCGCGGGCAGCGGCGAGACGCGTATTTTCATCACGCCTGGGTTCACGTTTCGGGTGATCGACGGGTTGATAACCAACTTTCACCTGCCCAAGTCGACCCTGGTGATGCTGGTCAGCGCTTTTCTGGGCCGGGAGCGCACGCTGGCCGCCTACGCCGCGGCCGTGCTCGAGGGTTACCGGTTTTTCAGCTACGGCGACTCCATGTTCATCGACGGAGACGCCTCGTGACCTTGCCTGCTCCGGAGCTTCGGGGTGACCAACGGGTCGCCCCTTCGTTGATTCGATACGAGCTGCTGCATGTCGATGCCCACACCGGCGCGAGGCGGGGTCGGGTGCACACCCCGCACGGGGTCATCGAGACGCCGATGTTCATGCCGGTCGGCACGGTGGGGAGCGTGAAGGCGATTGCCCCCGATGACCTGCGTACCCTCGACGCGCAGATCATTCTCGGCAACACGTATCACCTGATGCTGCGGCCCGGAGAGGCGCTGGTAGGCGAGTTGGGCGGCCTGCACCGGTTCATCTCGTGGGAGCGCCCGATGCTCACCGACTCAGGGGGCTTTCAGGTCTACAGCCTCGCTGAGAAGCGCAAAATCACAGAAGAGGGAGCCACCTTTCAATCGCACCTCGACGGCGCGAAGCACGTGCTCACCCCTGAGCGCTCGATCGAGATTCAAGAAGTGCTTGGGGCTGACATCATCATGGCGTTCGATGAGTGCCCGCCGGCCCTCTCTGAGCGCGAGTACATGGAAGCCTCGATGGCGCGCACGACCCGCTGGCTTGGCCGGTGCTCGAAGGCGTGGCATCGCCAGCGCAGCTCGCTCTTCGGCATCGTGCAGGGAGGCCTGTTCGAAGACTTGCGCAAACGACACGTCGAAGAGATCTGCGCGATTGACCTGCCCGGGTACGCGCTGGGTGGGTATGCCGTTGGCGAGGAGCCAGCCCAGATGCACGCCGGGGTTGCGCAGACGGCACCGCTGTTGCCCAAAGAAAAGCCCCGCTACCTGATGGGCGTCGGTACGCCGCTCGACCTCGTTACCTGCGTGGGCAGCGGCATCGACCTGTTCGACTGCGTGATGCCCACACGAAATGCCCGCAATGCGCTGCTCTTCACCAGCGAGGGGCGGGTGGTGATCAAGAACGCCCGCTACGCCAGAGACGAGCGCCCGCTCGACCCGAAGTGCGGCTGCTACACCTGCAAGAATTTCTCTCGTGCCTATTTGCGACACCTGTTCGTCGCCAATGAGCTCGTCGCCATGCGGCTGAACACGCTCCACAACCTGCACTTTTATTTGCAGCTGATTGCCCAGGCGCGGCACGCCATCGAGCACGACCAGTACCGGGAGTTCAGCACCGAGTTCCTCGCCCGGCCGAGCGCTCCCCCTCAGTAGTCATTGATATTGTATTTATGATTACAATATCAATGATTATGGCCCGCCATCAGAGAACCCCGGCCGGCAGAGCCCTTGAACGCAACCGACTGACGTGAAGGGTACGCACACACCGCTGGCCTGGCACGAGCTCGACGCGCAGTAGGTGGCCAGCGACGCCTGGGCCGCGTCGCGAAAGCCGGCCACATCGCTGACCGCCACCCCCGAGCAACTGCCGTAACTGATGCAATTCTGGGCGAGCGTCACCAGGCTGCAATCGGCACCTGAGGTACAGCCCGCATGTGCTCGGCGAAGGCGCTCGAGCCTGCATTCTTCGTTCTCTTCGTGCGGGCAGTAAAAAAGTGGGTCGACCAGGTCGCACTCGTCGACCCCACCTGCGAACCCTGCATCGAAGTCGATGATCTTCACCTGGCAGGTGCCCTCGACGCAGATCGATCGCAGTGCGTCAGAGGGGCAGACCCATTCGACCTCGCAAGACGCCGTGCCACACGCGGCTTCAATCAACGGCAGCACCTCGTTCTCGAACCTCGTGCCGGTCAGGCGGTTGACGCTGACCGCGTGACACCGCGCATAGCCGGCGCAATTGGCCGGCAACCGGGCCAAACGGCAATCTGCGTCTCGGGCGCACGAGCCTTCGCTGACCCGCAGCTGCTCGGCACGGCACAGCCCCAGGTCTGAGCTTGGGCACACGCCACCTCCGTCATGTGCGCACGCGACGACCGTCTTCACGCAACCGGCGAGCAGGAGCGGCACCAGCGTGAGCCCCACCCGTGTCATGCGTTTCGTCGCCTCGTTAGCGCTTGACGTTATCGGGCTGACACGACTTCTTGCCGGCCGACTCCGTGCCCTTGATCTCAGCGCACTGGTAGTTGATGCGGCACTCGCTGTTCGTGGTGCAATAATTCGAGCACACCTGAACCGAAGCCCCGAAGTAGGTGCAGACCGTGCCTCCGGGGCAGTCTTTGAGGCTGCCCTCGACCGCGCAGGCCTTCGAGCAGAACCCGGCCGGTGCAGCAGTGACGCAGCTCTCACCTGAAACGCACTGATCACGGGTGGTGCATTCGCCTCCCAGCGTGATCACTTGCCCGCAGGCGACGATGAACAAAATGCTCGAGACGGCGAAGGCTCGCACCATGGGCGCCGCGCTGTAGCACGGGGGGCGCCGGCCCAGGTACCGAAAGGTGGGCGTCGTCCTTGCCGTGCCCCAGGGTGCCTGCTACACGGGCGCCCTCTTGATCTCCATGTTCGACCCTTCAGTTTCGATGGTTTTGGCTCAGGCCGGCGGCTCGTCTGGTGGTATCGGCATGAGCATGCTGGTGCCGATGGTCGGCGTCATCGCCATCATGTACTTCGTCATCTTTCGGCCGCAGCAGGCTGAAGCGAAGAAGCTGCAAGAGCTCGTCTCGTCGCTCAAAAAGGGCGACGACGTGGTCACCAGCGGCGGGTTGCTGGGCAAGGTGTTTTCAGTCGCAGACAAAACGTTGACGCTCGAAGTCGCATCGGGCGTGAAGGTTCGCGTGTTGAAGAGCGCGGTGGCAGCCCGTGGCTCGGTGTCAGACGAACCGGCCAAGGTCACCCCCGCGGTCACCGACGACGCCAAGAAAATCGACGAAGCGAAGAAAGAGGAGAAGTAAGATGGAGCGCAGCTGGTTTACGCGCGTCGGCATCATCCTTGCGGTGGCGCTCGGCAGCATCTGGTTCTTGGTTCCTACGTATTATTCGTTTTTTCACTTGAGCCGCGAAGACCGGAACAACGTGAAAAAGCTCGAAGAAGTGCTCCCTGCGTGGGCGCCTCCGGCACGGTATCGCCTGTCATTGGGGCTCGACCTGCAGGGCGGCATTCACATGGTGATGCGCGTCGACACCAAGACCGCCCTGATGAAGCGCACCGAGCGCCGAGCGGTTCAGATGGTGAGCCTCGTCACGACCAAGAAGTTGGGCACGGTGACCCAGGTCTCAGACCCCGAGCGCTTGCTGGTGACCCTGACCGCAGCCGACCCCTCGACGATGGACTCGATCGAGAAAGAGGTCACGACCGCGTTTGAAGACTTCTCGAAAGTCAGCCGCGATGGAGCCTCACTCACGCTCAAGCTCAACGACGCGAACGTCGACTACTTCATGAACGACTCAGTCGAGCAGGCGATGTTGGTCATTCGCCGCCGCATCGACAAGTGGGGCGTCTCCGAGGTCGATGTGCGCCGCCTCGGCACCGATTCGATTCAAATCTCGCTGCCCGGTCAAAGCGACCCCGAGCAGGCCAAAGAGCTCGTCGGCACCACCGCGCAGCTCGAGTTTCGTCTGGTCGAGCCGAGCGGTACGGTGTTCAAAGACCTCTACGAGAAAGAGCCGCCAGCGGCGAACAGCGGCATCACCCTGGTGAGCGACGTGAAGAATGGCGATGGCAACGAGCCGCCGCCGCCGTTTCTCGAGTCAACCGACCAAGACGCGCTGCTCAAGTACGTGAAGGGCAAAGCGCCCGAGGGCAAACAGATTCTCGCCCACTGCGTCGAGGCCGATAACAAGAAGTGCATCAAGTTCTACACCTTCTTGGTCGACAAGAACGTGCCGCTCACCGGCGAGACGCTCACCAACGCCGAGGCGCGCCAGAACACCACCGACAACCAGGTCGAGGTCGGCTTTCAGTTCAACGCGCAAGGCGCGAAAGACTTGGAAGAGCTGACCGGCAAGAACTCGGGCCGCCGCATGGCGATCGTGCTCGACGACAACGTGGTCATGGCGCCGAACATCAACGAGAAGATCACCGGTGGTAACGGCCGCATCACGCTGGGCCGCCGTGGTCAGGTGCAAGAGCGGCTTCGAGAGGCGCAAATGCTCGCGCTCAACTTGAAGGCAGGCGCCTTGCCAGCGCCGGTGACTCCGGGTGAGATTCGCCAGGTCGGCGCCTCGCTGGGCGATGAGCTCATTCGCAAGGGTACCCTCGCCGCGCTCGTCGGTCTGGCGCTGGTGGTGGTGTTCATGGCGATCTACTACCGCCTGGCGGGCCTCACCGCCGACGTGGCGTTGATTCTCAACGGTGCGTTGATTCTGGCGGGCCTGGCGCTGTTCAAAGCGACCCTGACCTTGCCTGGCATCGCCGGCTTCGTGCTCACGCTGGGCATCGCGGTCGACGCCAACGTGCTGATCAACGAGCGCATTCGTGAAGAGCTCGCCAGTGGCAAGTCACCCCAGGTGGCGGTCGATCAAGGCTATGACCGCGCCTTTTGGACGATTTTCGACGCCCACGTGACGACGTTGATCGCGGGTTTCATTCTCCAGCAGACCGGTACGGGCCCGGTGCAAGGTTTCGCGACGACGCTGATCATCGGCATCATCGCTTCTCTGTTCACGTCGATCGTCGTGACCCGCGCGATCACCACCTACATCGTTCACGGCCGCAACGCCGCGACCGTGTCGGTTTAAGAGGCCGCCATGCAGATCATCAAAGGCAAAACGAACTTCGACTTCATCGGTAAGCGCCGAATCGCGATTTACATCTCGTCGATCTTGAACCTCGCGATCATCATCGGCATCGCGGCGGTGGGCTTCAACTTCGGCGTCGACTTCGCCGGCGGCACCGTCGTCGAAGTGAAGTTCAAAGACACCGCGACTGAAGACAGCGTGCGCGAGGGTGCGACCAAGGGCGGCCTGCGAGAGCCCCAGGTTCAGCGCATCGGCTCGGCCGACGAGAACTCGTTCATGCTCCGCATGGGCGGCGTCACCCAGCTGACCGAAGAGAATGAGAAGCAGGCCGAAGCGGCGATTCGGAGCAGCGGCGAAGTGGTCACGCTCTCGAAAGACCTCGACAACGGGTTGATCAACTTTCGTGTGAAGAACAAGCTCGACACTGCGGCGGTGAAGGCGGCCGTCGAAGCGGTCGGCACCGGCGTCAAAGAGGTGCGAGATTTGGGCGAGGTCGAAGGCAGCGGGTATGACTACCAGCTGGTCTCGGCCGGCATGGCCGACAAGGTCACCGCGGCGTTGCGTACCGGCATGCCCGGCGCGGCGTTCGAAGTGCGGCGCGTCGATTACGTCGGCCCGCAGGTCGGCAATCAGCTGCGCAACAAAGGCATTGCTTCGCTGCTGCTCGCGATGCTCTCGATTCTGGTCTACGTGGCCTTTCGCTTCGACCTGAAGTTCGGCCCCGGCGCCTTGGTGGCGAGCATTCACGACGTGATCATGGTCGCGGGCTACTACCTGGTCAGCCGCCGCGAGTTCAATCTGACCTCGATCGCCGTGTTGCTGACGATTCTCGGCTACTCGGTCAACGACACGATCGTGATCTACGACCGCATTCGCGAAGAAATGGTTCGTTACAAGGGCAAGCCGCTCGCCGAGATCATCAACATCGCGGTCAACGACACGCTCTCGCGCACGATTCTTACCTCTGGCGTTACCGCGCTCTCGCTCATCGGTCTGCTGATCTTCGGCGTCGGCGAGATCTTCGACTTCGCGGCGGCGATGCTGGTCGGCATCGTGGTCGGTACCTACTCATCTGTGTACATCGCGAGCCCGCTCACCATCTGGCTCGATGAGCGCGCAGAAAAGCAGGCCAAGGCCGGTGGCCGCGGGAGCAGCGGGAACCTGAAGGCCAAGCCGGTCTAAAAGCAGCCCAAAGACAGGCCGCTTCGGGCTGGGTGCACGATCGATTTCAGCGGTTTGACGCACGGCGTTTCTTAAACATTGGGAGCTTTTTGACCTTGGGCCCGTGCCTCCCGGCCCAATGAATCGCCCCGTAGAATCACTCTGCGCCTGCGGTGCGGTAGGCGGCACGAAGGCGAGCCATTTGGCGACCACCGATGGGGCCCCAATGCTGGCCAGCCTTCTTCATTCGGGTCTGAATGACATGCCGATGCGCGCTCTCGATGGGGCCTGAGCCGATGA
>JANLPS010000019.1:0-79262 GCA_031367385.1 Archangium sp.
GTCGCCCGGCAACCCCAGAGGAACTACCGCGAACGAATCCTCGAGCCGCATATGAAAGCTCCCCGCAAACCAGAGCTCCCTCTATGATCCTCCCGCGACGCCCGCACAAGCGCCGTCCTAACTGATCGGCATTGCGTTTAGTCGGGCTCGGGCACTCCCGACGCATCGTTGATCGCCAGCACCTCGGGTCGCCGCGCCAATTCACGAACGGCACCCAAAGTCGTCTGCAGCGTGATCGACGAACCCTCGATCAATTGGCCATCGGCACCGAGCGAGGCCAAGAGCTTGGTGATGCCGGGGGTGATCGCTCCGAGCGAGACCTCGACCGTGGTTCGCCGCTGGGCGTTCGCCGAAAAAAATTCAGCGATGCGCTGAAGGTCTTTCGGGCGCTCGGCGAAGCACCCAGTGCCGAAGAGCCCCACGCCGACTTTGTACAGTGGCTCCATCAGCCCAACCCACCGAACCTCGGGCATCGTGGCCAGCTTCGTCGCCTGCCTGCGCGTGAGCATCATGTAGAAATTGCCATCGCCGCTCAGGGGGGCCACGGTCCACTCCGGGTCTTTCAGGAAATACGCGAAGCGCTCGAACCAGTCTTCGGTCTGCGAGGCAAATGGGGTGCGAAGCATGACCGCGTAGGGCACCTTGAGCCCTGGCTTGGCCTCGAGCGACCAGCCCGGCACCCAGAGCAGAGGCTCGAGCCGGGAGTGACCGGTCACGTCGAGCACGACGCCGCTGAAGGCAATGCGGGGGAGGTGCTCTTCGACGATGAGGTCTTCGCGTTTGCGCAGGGCCTCGGCTTGCAGACGGTCGGCCGTGACCAGGGCGGCATGAATGGCGTCGCTCGTGCCAATGACATCGTGCGTTTGGCTGCGAAGGGCCGCGACCTTGGCCTCGAAGGCCTCGGAGGACAGCTCTCCGAAGGTGAGCTTGAGCTCTTCGAAGCGAGTCGGTGGTCGATAGGGCGGGCACTCCTCGTCGAGCGGCTCAGCGCGACCGACGAGGGGCAAGACCAGCAACATCAGGGCGAATTGTTTGAACATGGTTCTCCTGCCACGCGGGCCTTGAATTGAAATTCAGATAGAACGGCCCGATGACCGCGATTCGCGTCGCTTGCCTGCTTCTGCTGGTACTTGCTGGCGCTGGCTGCCGGTACTTCAACCGAGTGCCGATCACCTCGGCGCTGCCGAGCGGTGAGTCACTGAAGCTCTCACATACCCAAGTCTGCGTGGGTGACAGCGACCCCATCGAACTCAAGGTCGAACCGGCCACGCGGCTCGAGTGGTCACTGATCGATGCAAAAGAGCAGACGGTTCGAACCGGCGAGTTGCTCGGTGATTTTCGTCTCGATGTCGGGGCGCTGCCGGTCATGCGCTACAAGGTCGTGGTGCGTCTGAAGAATGAGCAAACGCTCGAGGCCCCATTCGAGATCTCTCACTGCTTCTTTTTGTGAAATCGCGGGCCGGCTACGCGTTCGCGAAGACTCGCCGCGCGACGAGAATCACCAGCGCCAGCACCACCAGACCCACGCCGCCAATCACATACGTTCGTGCCTTGCTCGAGGGCTTGTTGAGCTTCGGGTAGCACTCGGCGCAGTACACCTCATCGCTGGCAGAAATCTCGGCGCACATCGCGCAGACGAACGAGCCGCACCTCGCGCACACATCGACCGCGACTGATGGGTGCCGCGCGCACCTGGCACCCGCCTCGATGCTCACGGAAACGGTTGCCTCATGACCAGAAAGTACGAAAAACGCAGCGCGCCGAACCCGACGAAGGCCAGCAGCACCACCTGATACCCGCGCGCCAACCCAGCGCCCACGCGATCGAGTCGCGCCTCGATGCGCTTCACCAGCCCGCGCGGCAACACCGCCAGCACCGCCAAGAAGAGAAACACCGGCCAGACGAAGAGCACGAAGGGGTTGGCCCCCAGTGCCACCAAGAATTCACCCTGCGAGACCGCCGCGACCGCGCGAGAGAGCCCACACCCTGGGCACGGCAGCCCGGTCAGCGCGTGCAGCCAACACAAGTCGAACCCCAACCCACCCACCGGGAAAACGAACGACACCAGCATCACCGCCAGCGCGAGCCACCGCGAGAACGGAGTCAGCAAGGCCCGATGCGTCCACCCGACGGCCATGCGCTCACCTCTTTCGGGCGCTCAACGTGACCTCGTCACGGTCATGGTAGAGCTGGCGAATACGAATGTGGGCCCACCCCGCGTCTTCGAGCGTCGCGCGTACCCGCACCAGCATCGGCAGCTTGTCTTTCATCGGCAGCTTGATGTTCGAGATCACCTGCGAGGTCCACCCGCGGCGGCCCCACTTGGCGATCAGCTGCGCGACCTCGAGCGGCCTCCAGGCCATGTCGCAGAAGAGCCAATCAACCGGGTCAGCCGGCTCGAACTGAAACGCGCTCTCCTTGAAGTGCCGAACCTTGGCGTGCTTCGCGACGTCGGGGGCGAGGTTGGCCGGGTCGACGCTCCAGACCCGAGCGCCGCGCTCGAGCAACCGGCGGGTCCACCCTCCAGGAGCCGAGCCCAGGTCGACACAGAGGTCTCCGCGACCGGGCGAAACGCCGTACCACTCGATGGCCTCGTCGAGCTTCATCGCGGCCCGAGAGGGCGACTCGCCGGTGCGCTTCATGCGCGTGCGACCGCCCGCCGCCACCGACAGCGCCTGCCGCGCCGGCACGTGGCCCACCGCCGCCAACCGCGGAGCCACCAGGCACACCTGGCCCAGCAGCGCGTTCGCCTCCCACGCCTTCCACGGGTTTTCGGGCGAGCCCACCCGCGCTTCACGCAGCGTCGCCTCCCATGCGGCGGCCTCGCTGCTCCAGCCATTGGCCAGCGTCGAGTCGGGCACCCACCCCTGCACCAGCAACGGCCCCGAGGGAAAAATCACTTCGTCGACCGTCTTCGCCAAGCGCTCGACCCGAAAGCCCATGCGCGCGAACACCGGAGGATCTCCGCGAACGGCATCGCTCTCGACCAGCGTCGGCCCCAACAGCTTGGGCTTGCCCTTCGACCAGGCGAGCTCTTCGAACAGGTGCGCCTCGAAGCCCTCGCGGCAGGTCCACAGCCAGCGGCCGACGGTGGGTTCGATGGTCGAGCGCGGCACCGGGCCAGATCGCACCCGCGGCGGCACCGGCACCAACCGCGGAGTATCGGGGCGAGGCGTCGACACCTGGTGCCATTGACGACTCTTCGGTTTGACCAGCGCCTTGCCTTTTCGTTGCCGCACGGCGCGAAGCCTTACCGCACCCTCCTCGGAAACGAGCGCTCTCACCTCGCGAGAACGGCGAAATGACCTTGTGCGTCAATGAATTCGCGTGCTTCTGTGGGCGCTTGCAAGGCAGGTGATGAGATGTGGTAGGCGCGCTCACCTATGATTCAAAACCGCGTTCACGTGATCGGGTTCGTAGTGGCATTCGCGCTGGTCGGCATCGGCTGCGGTGAAGCGCCGCCGAACGTCGTCGATGCTGGCCGTGTCTCGACCACCTTCGGCGATGCGGGCCGGCTTGATGCGGGCGTGGTCACCACGGTCGACGCGGGGTTCACCTGGGTCGACACCGGCGGCTATGACGCAGGGTGGATCTACATGAACGGCGACGGCGGCATCGACGGTGGGGCCGACGGCGGCTGCCAGCTGACGATGTGCTTCACCGGCGCCGTGTCACGAGGCGGCTCGAACACGCCCTTCGACGAGATCTGCGACAACGCCGCGATACCCGGCGTGATTCGCAGCTGCGACGCGCTCAATTGCTACAACACCTTCAACACCTTCGGCATCAGCTCGTCATCGCTGTACGCGAAGCTGTTCGCGGCGCTCGACACCAACGGCGACAACAAGGTCAACGGGCTCGATCGCGCCTGCAAAGCGAACCTGCTCGGCTATTCGTGGGGCGGCGTTGCGGCGGTCGAGGTTGCCTCGCAGCTGGCCAGTGACAGCCGGGTCGAGGGCGATTCACGGCGAGTGACCCGCCTCTTCGTGATGGACGCATACCAGCCGCTCAAGACGCTGACGGTGCCCAACAACGTCGACCGCTTCATCGAATACCGCCACTCGGTCTCGCCCTCGAATGACTGCTCGCGCGGCGTCATCGGCGGCCCGTACGAAGGCATTCGCCCGAAGTGCTACCCGAACCAGAGCTGCTTCGATTACGACTACTCGCAGACCCCCAACAGCACGTACCCCGCTTCCAACGGGTCGATGTACTCGGGCAGCCAAATCGGTCACTGCGAAGTGCCGGCCGTCGCCGCTCCGGCGATCATCGCCGAGTTCAAGGGCCTGCCGTACGCGTACATGCCGACCCAGGTTCCGGTCAGCTCGCCGTAAGTCGTTTCGTACCGCTTCACCTTGGGGGCGTGCCGCTGGCGCGCCTCGTCTCGAAGCTTCGAAAGCGAAAATACGCATGACGCTGACTCGCACGGTTCTCTTCGCAGTCGTGGTCGCGGCCCCCACTCTCTTCAGCGGCTGCGAGAGCGGCGGCGAGCGGGCGGGCAATGGCAAACAGCGCCCGACCATCGAAGGCGCGGCGCCTGACGATTCGGTGTCGCTCGACCTCAATACCGAGCTGCGCGACGCGGGCCGTCGGGTCGATGCGGGCCAGCGTGACGCAGGCCTGACTGATGCGGGCCCGGTGGCGGTCACGCCGTGCACGGCGTTCGAACCCAATGACACGGTGGCGACGGCTGCTTTCGTCGACGGCGGCGGCGTCTTTCAGGGCCTGGGCATCTGCGGCAAAGACGTCGACGTCTTCGCGGTGCGAGTGCCCGCGAACACGGTGCTGACCGCGACCATCGAGTTCAGCAACGACGCCGGCGACCTCGATTTGTACCTGACCGACGGCACCCTCACCGCAGATGGCGGCATGAAGATCATTGGCCGGTCGGAGGGCTCGGCCGACGGAGAAGAAATACCGAACTACCCCTCGGCCACCGAGCGCACGCTCTACGTCGTGACCAAGGGCTGGCTGCGCCCTGACGCGGGCACTCCCGACAACGGGCCGTACAGCCTGAGCCTGAACGTCGGGCCGGTGAACGCCGACCGCGACTGCCTGACGAATTGCCGCGACCTCGTGCAGCTGTCGGCCTCGGCCACCAAGTCGAGCACCCAGGCGAAGAGCGATGGCTACTACCGGGTCTCTCCCACCAAGTACGTCTGGGCGCGGCGCGACCTGTTAGGGCTGATCAAGTACGGCGTGAAAGCCGTGCAGGCCCGCTTTCCCGCGTCGATGAGCGATGCGGTCGGCATCTCAGACCTCTGTCAGGCCGACGGCAAGACGCCCGGTACCGACGTGGGCTCGCCGCGGCACCCGACCACCACCCACGTGCGCGGCAAAGACGGCGACATCGCGTACTTTCAATCAGACGCTGACGGCTCGCAGTACGAGATCATCTGCGGCGATGGCACCGACACCAACGGCAACGGAGTCGCCGGGCGCTACAACGACGGCTACTTCTGCACGACCAACGACAACGTCGTCGACGTGCCGCGCCAGGTGTGGTTCATGGCGAAGCTGGCTGAGTCGCCGTACTACCGCGTCATCGGCATCGACCAGACGCTGGCGAAGCCGTTCACCGACGAAGCCCAGCGCCTGCTCGACAACAAAGAGATCACCGGCGGCCAGTTTCGCCGTCTCACCGATGGCCTGGGCTACGGCGCCGAGGGTGGCTGGCAGTTTCACCAGCACCACTTTCACGTGAGCCTCAGCGAATAGCCTGACGTAGGGTGCGCTCGTGTCGATGCGCCTCATCGCTGTGCTGCTGTTGGCGACCGGGTGCGCGCACTCGTCGCGGCCCGAGGTGCGGCCTTCACTGTCGATTGACGAGGTGACTCCGCTCTTCTTGCCCAAGGTGCAAGACGCCGAGGGGTGGGCGCGCGACCTGGTGCTGGCGCTCGAGACGAACCGGCTGCCGGTCGACCTGACCCACGTGTGCTCGGTGATTGCCGTCGCCGAGCAAGAGTCGGGTGTGCAAGCCAACCCGGCGGTCGCGGGGCTACCGGCCATCGCGCGCAAGGCCCTGGCCGAGAAGGCCAAGACCCTCGGGCCGTTCGGGCCGATGGTGCTTGAGAAATTGCTCGAGGGTAGAGCACCGGGCACCACCAAGACCTTCGAGCAGCGGCTCGATGGGCTGCGCACCGAAGCCGACCTCGATCTGCTCTTTCGCGACATTCTGGCCGACCACCAGCGGCGCAGCCCGGTGCTCTACGCCGCCGCCAATGCCGGCTCGACCCTGTTCGGCTCAGGGGGTCTCGAAGACAAGAACCCTGTCACGACCGCTGGCTCGATGCAGGTGAGCGTGCGGTTTGCCCAGGAGCACGCGGCCACCCTGCACCGCGACCAAGAGCGCGTGCGCGACGAGCTGTACACCCGCGCGGGCGGCCTGCTCTACGGGTCGGCGCGGTTGTGGGCGTTCGAGGCGGGGTACGACTCGATGCAGTACCGCTTCGCCGACTACAACGCTGGGGCGTACACCAGCCGAAACGCGGCGTTTCAAGAACAGCTGGCGGCGCTGACCAAGGCGACCCTCGCGCTCGACGGAGACCTGCTCTCGTACAACGCGGGCGGCGATGTGAAGTCTGATGACACCCAGACCATGAGCGCCCTGCGAGAATTTCGAGACGAGAGCGGGCTCAAGCTCAACGTCGAGCGCGACGCGCGAAAAGAAAAGAGCCTCGACTTCGAGCGCACCGAGACCTGGGCTGCGGTACGGGCGGCATACGAGGCGAAGCGAACGCGGGCGCCCTACGCACGGCTGCCCGATGTCGTGCTCAAGTCACCGAAGCTGTCACGACCGCTGTCGACCGCGTGGTTCGCCCAGGCCGTCGAGAAGCGGTACCAGGCGTGCCTCGCCCGAGGGCAGTGAGCTGCCGATGCTCCGTTCGTCGTGAGTGAAGTCGAACGACCCATTTCGTGACGAGGGCCTCATCCTCCGAGAACCTCAGGGTGAGCGGCTGTTCGGCTCAGGTGCCGAACAGGTCAGTCAGGTGACCGTACTTGGCCCTGTAGTCCGCTAATGATTGCCGAATGGTCTCATGGGCTTCGGAGCGATCGTAGATCTCGGCGATCTCGACCGGCGGCTTCGGAGCGTCGGGCAGTTGCTTGTAGGTCAAGAAGTAGTGACGCAGGCGATCGACCAGCGCGGTCGGCACGTCTTTGATGTCTTTCCACCCGCCGTAGACCGAGTCGCCCTTGAGCACCGCGATGATCTTGTCGTCGGCTTGGTTGCCGTCGATCATTCGCAGGCCGCCAATCGGTATCGCCTCGACCAAAATCGACCCGTGCTGAATCGGCTTCTCGGTCAGCACGCAGACGTCAATCGGGTCGCCATCACCGGCGATGTTCGCCCGGCCCGTGCGTTGCGCGCAGCGCGCTCCGACCAGCGCGTCACACAGCGTTCTGGGCACGAACCCATACAAGCACGGCGGCTGATTCGAATACCGCTGCGGCCGGTCGAGCTTCAAGATGCCCGTCGGCTTGTCGACCTCGTATTTTACCGCGTCGGTCGGCACCATCTCGATGTAGCAGGTGACCTGCTCGGGTGAATTCGGCCCCGGTGTCACCCCGTGCCACGGGTGCGCCTGAAAAAAGAGCCCCAGCGCCTGCGTCAAATTCGGAGTCATGCCCGCACCGTAGTCTTTCAGCCCCCGGGCCGCAGGTTCTTCAGAGCCGCCTCGGCCGCGCCGACGTCTTCGGGGCGATCGACCGAGACGCTCCCTTGCGCAGTGACCCGGCAGGCGATGCGCACACCATGTGCCAGGGCCCGCAGCTGCTCCAGTGACTCCGCGCGCTCCAGAGCGGTCGGGGCCAGGCTCGCCACTCGCAACAAGGTGGCCTTGCGATACGCGTAGATGCCCAGGTGCGCCCAGCGTGGAGGGCTCGGCTGATTGACCTCGCGCTGAAACGGAATATCGGCGCGCGAAAAATAGAGCGCGTGCTGGGTCGCATCGAGCACGACCTTGACGATGTTCGGGTTGGTTCGCTCGTCTTCGGCCAGAGGTCTGATCAGCGTGCCCATCTCGACCGAGGCCTCGTCGAAGGCCTTCGCCAGAATCTTCAGCGACTCGGGGTGAATCGCCGGCTCGTCGCCTTGCACGTTGAAGAACACCTGGGCTTCACCCGCGCCTGACGCCCGTGCGACCTCCGCCACCCGGTCGCTGCCCGACGCACAGTGTGGCGAGGTCATCGCCACCGTGCCTCCAAACCCCCTCACCACCTCGGCGATTCGCTGATCATCGGTCGCCACGATGACCTCTCCGAAGCACCCAGCCTCGACGCAGCGCCTCCACACGTGCTCGACCATCGGCTTGCCCAACAGCGGCGCCAACGGCTTGCCCGGAAACCGTTGGGCCGCAAACCTCGAGGGAATCACCGCAATCGGACGGGACATACGCCCTGATATCGCGGCCTTTCGGCGCTGCGTGAAAAGTCTCGAAAGCTGAGAGTTTGGCCTCGATGGCCGCCCCTTGCCCTGGCAGACAGCGACGTTGCCGGGCCGGACATGGCCCTTCTCCCGTGGGCCCGTTAAGCACGACACCATGCCTCACCCGACCATTCACGCTGTCTCCCGCGCACTCCCGCCGCACTATGCCGATCAGGAGCAGCTGATCGCCGCCTTTCGCGCGCTGTGGACCAAGGAACACTTCAACCTGGATCGCCTCGAAGACCTACACCGCTCGGTTCAGGTCGGTGGTCGTCACCTGGCGCTCCCCATCGCCGAATATGATGCGCTGACCACGTTTCAAGCGCGCAACGAGGCGTGGACCAAGGCGGCCGTCGAGGTGGGGGCCGACGCCGTTCGAAAGGCGCTTGCCCAAGCCGGGCTGCAGCCCACCGACATCGACGCCATCTTCTTCGTCACCATCACCGGCCTGGCCACGCCGAGCATCGACGCACGGCTGGTCAACCGCCTGGGCTTTCGCACCGACATCAAGCGCACGCCCATCTTCGGCCTGGGCTGCGTCGCTGGAGCGGCCGGCATCGCGCGCGTCAGTGACTACCTCCGCGCTTACCCGAAGCAGAGCGCCCTGCTGCTCTCGGTCGAGCTCTGCTCTCTGACCTTGCAGCGCACCGACGTCTCCATCGCGAACATCATCGCCTCGGGCCTGTTCGGAGACGGCGCCGCGGCGGTAGTCATGCGCGGAGCCGAGGTCACGGCAGCCACCGGCCCCCGGGTGGTCGCGACCGAGTCGGTGTTCTACCCTCAGACCGAGCGCATCATGGGGTGGGACTTCGTCGATTCAGGCTTCAAGATCGTGCTCTCGTCGAAGGTGCCCGAGTTGGTGACGGCGAACATTCGCGGCAACGTCGATGCCTTCTTGGCCAAGCACGGCCTGACCCGCGCGAACATCGCGCACTGGGTCGCGCACACCGGAGGCCCCAAGGTGCTCGAGGCCTTCGAGAACACGCTCGAGCTGCCCAAAGATGCGCTGCGGCGATCGTGGGCCTCTCTGCGAGAGGTCGGCAATCTCTCGTCGGCGTCGGTGCTCTTCGTGATGTCTGAAGTACTCGAGGCCAACGAGGCCAAGCCGGGTGAGTACGGCCTGTTGATGGCGATGGGGCCAGGCTTCTGCGCTGAGCTGGTGTTGCTGCAATGGTGACCGCGCTCTGGGCATACACTGCACTGCTGACGCTGGTCGGGCTCGAGCGCGTGGCCGAGCTGCTGATTTCGAAGCGCAACGCCGCCGCGGCCTTCGCCAAGGGCGCGGTCGAGGTCGGGCAGGCGCACTACAAAGTGATGGCGGTGTTTCACACGCTGTTTTTGCTCTCCTGCGTGGCCGAGCCCTGGCTGCTGGGGCGCGCTTTCCCCGGTCTGCTGGGGTGGGTGGCGCTGACCGGCGCGGTGCTGGCGCAGCTGTTGCGCTACTGGGCCATCACCACCCTGGGCCCGCGGTGGAACACGCGCATCATCGTGCTGCCCGAAGCACCGCCGGTGACCGCCGGGCCGTACCGATTCTTGAAACACCCCAATTACTTGGCCGTAGTGATCGAGATGGTGTGCTTGCCGTTGATCTTCGGAGGCTTTTTGACCGCGCTGGTCTTCTCGCTCGGCAACGCAGCGATTTTGTTCGTGCGCATTCGCGCCGAGGAGCAGGCCCTGGGCTCGAAGTACGCCAGCGCCTTCGCCGGCAAGTCACGCTTCGTCCCGGGAGGCTCCCGTGTCTGAGCTGCAAGCCACGATTCTCGAAGAGCTCAACCGCATCGCCAAGAAGGAGCTCGAGCTCGAGCAGCCGATTCTCCCCGCGATGTCGCTCAAGGCAGACCTCAAGCTCGACTCGATGGGCATGATCATCGTCGCGGTCGGTCTCGAGAATAAGTTCAAAGTGAAGCTCGAAGAGCAAGACGGCGGTGACCTGTTGACCGTGGGTGACCTGCTGACCCTGGTCGAGCGCCGAGTCATCGAAGTGGGAGCATCGTCATGAGACTGCGTGGACCCGACCTCGCCCCAACCCGCTGCGCGACCATCAACGAGGCGCTGCGGCTGGCTTCGCTGACCACCCAAGGTCTGACGCTGGTCGATGCGCGCGAGCATGAGACGTTCATCTCTTTTTCAGACCTGTACATCAGTGCCCGCCGGGTCGCGGCAGAGTTGATGGGCCGTGGCGTGCTGCCGCATGACCGCGTCGCGTTGGTGTTGCCCACGGGCCGCGATTTTCTCGACGCGTTCTTTGGCGCGCAGCTGGCGGGAGCGATCCCCGTGCCGCTGTACCCTCCGGTGCGCCTGGGCCGAATGGACGAGTACGTGCAAAGCACCGCGCGCATGCTGGGGGCCGTGCGGGCGCGCATGGTCATCTCAGACCGCCGGGTCAAGCTGCTGCTCGGCAAGGCAATTGATTTGGCTCGCCCCGAGCTGGGCTGCCCGACCGTTGCCGACCTGCTGCAGTCACAGGCCCAAGCCGAGTGCCCGGTGGGCCCCGAGTCGATTGGCGTGATTCAGTTTTCGTCGGGCTCGACCGTCGACCCCAAGCCGGTGGCGCTGACCCACGGCAACCTGGTGGCGCAGACCGCGGCGCTGGAGCAGCTGATGGGCCCTGGCAACCTCGGTGTTTCGTGGCTGCCGCTCTACCACGACATGGGGTTGATCGGCTGCTTGCTCTCGGCGGTGTACCAGGCGGGCCCGCTGGTGCTGCTCCCGCCCGAGCTGTTCTTGGCCAAGCCTTCGCTGTGGCTGCGGGCCATTTCGCGGCACCGGGCGACAATTTCACCGGCACCCAACTTCGCATACGGGCTGTGCCTCAAGCGCGTGCACGATGAAGATCTGACCGGGGTCGACCTGTCGAGCTGGCGCTTCGCGCTCAATGGCGCCGAGCCGGTGTCGCCAGAGACCATCGACAAGTTCTCGGCCCGCTTCGCCCCCTTCGGGTTTCGCAAGAAGGCATTGATGCCGGTGTACGGGTTGTCTGAGGCGTCGCTCGCGGTGACGTTCACCTCTCCGGAGGTCGACAAGACGGTGGTGATGGTCGACGCTCAGGCGTTGGCGAGCCGGGGCGCCGTGGTCGCGGGTACCCGGGGCTTGGTCTCGGTTGGAGCCCCCGTGCCAGGCGCCGAAGTCGAGGTGCGCGCCGAAGACGGTTCGTCGGTTGGCGAGAAGCAGGTCGGCCGCGTCTTCACCCGCGGCGTGTCGGTGATGAGCGGCTACTTCGGCAACTCCGAAGCGACGTCGCGGGCGGTGAAAGACGGCTGGCTCGACACGGGTGACTTGGGCTTCGTGCACGGGGGAGAGCTGTTCATCTGTGGCAGGGCCAAAGACGTGGTGATCATTCGCGGGGCCAACCACGCTCCCCAGGAGTTCGAGGAGTGCCTCGACACGGTTCACGGCGTTCGAACCGGGTGCGCGGTGGCGGTAGGCTTCGTGCCGAACGACGCGAATGATGAACAGCTGCTGATGCTGGTCGAGAAGTCGGGAGAGCTCGTGCGCGACGTGGCCGAGCGGGTCAGCGCGATGGTGAACGACCGCACCGGCATCAAGCCGCACACCGTGGTGATGCTCGAGCCTGGCACGCTGCCCAGAACCTCGAGCGGCAAGCTGCGGCGCATGGAGTCGCTCAAGCGCTATCTCTCGAACACGCTCGAGGCACCGGAACATGTGAATGCGCTGACGATGGGGCGCGAGATCGCGAAGTCGGTGCTGGGGCACGCCAAGGCGTTGTTCTCAGTGAACGTCGCGGGTCACGTCGCAGACAAGTGATGTACGACCTGGCCATCGTGGGCGGTGGGCCCGCCGGGCTCGCAGTGGCGCTCGAGGCGGCAGCAGGTGGTCACTCGGCGGTGGTCTTCGAGCGCCGACCCGGCCCGGTCGACAAGGCCTGCGGCGAAGGGGTGATGCCGGCGGGGTTATCTGCGCTGGAGCGGCTTGGCGTGCTGCCCCACCTCGACCGGAGTGATACCGCCACCTTCGAGAGCATCACCTACGTGCAGGAAGACGGCCGGTCGGTTCGCGGGAGGCTGCCGGCGCCGGGAGGGTTGGGTATTCGGCGACTGGCGCTCGCTGGCGCGATGCTGTCGCGGGCCCGCGAGGTGGGGGTGACCGTTGAGTTGCAGTGTGGGGTGCGCTCCCATGAAATCGGTGCTGATGGGGTGACGCTGACGACTGACGCGGGTGAGGTCCGGGCGCGGGTGCTGGTCGCCGCCGATGGGCTCCACTCGCCGTTGCGTCGGGCGGAGGGCCTCGAGAAACCATGGGTGGGCCCGAAACGCTTCGGGCTGCGGCGGCATGTGGTGATGGCGCCGTGGGCTCCGACCGTCGAAGTGCACTTTGCGCCGGGGGTCGAGGCGTACGTGACGCCCGCGGGTGTGCGTCGGGTCGGGGTCGCCTTTTTGTGGGAAGACGGCGGGGTGGCGGCGCCGGTCTCGTTTGAGACGTTGTTGGCGCGTTTTCCTCTTTTGCAGGAGCGCATCGCTGGGCACCCCTTCGATTCGGAGCCGCGGGGGGCGGGGCCGTTGCGGCAGCCGGTGACGGGGCGGGTGAAAGACCGGTTCGTGCTGGTGGGAGACGCGGCGGGGTACGTCGACGCCATCACCGGCGAGGGGCTGTCGTTGGCGTTCGATGGTGCGGCGTCGCTGGGGAGGCTGTGGCCTCGAATTCTGGCCAACCAGGGGTCGGCCGAGTCGATGGCCGACTACGAACGGGAGATGCGCCGGGGGTTTGCTCGGTACGCCCGGTTGGCGGGTGCGCTGGTCTGGGCCGCTCGACGACCGGGGCTCCGTCGGTTCATCATCAACCGGCTGATTGCCACACCGTGGCTCTTCGAGAAGGCACTGGCGCGAGCGGTCTAGGGAAAAAAGGTGTCACACACTTTTTTTTCGCACAGGCTGCGGGCTTGAGATCTCTTCGCTTCGTTCTTTTGAGCCTTTGCGCATGCGCCCCGACGCTCATCGCCGAGGTGCCGGCCGCCCGGGTCGCCGCCAGCGCTCACCCTGCCCCTGCTCGCGGAGTCGCTCTCTGCGTCGCCATGCAAGAGCACTTCACCCGCTCCGGCCTCGCCGGGGCCGCCGACAGTGAAGCGCCCGAATGGCACTACGCCATCGCCAGCGTGCTCGTGAAACACCCGGCTGGGCTGACGATCATCGACCCCGCGTTTGGCAAAACCATCGCCCATGACCTGGCCCGCGCAGGGTTTCTCTTCTCAGCCATCAGCGGTACCGCCGACACCAAGCGACCACTCGTCGACGTCTTGCGCGAAGAAGGCATCGACCCCGCCAGCATTCACTTCGCCCTCGCCACCCACCTCCACTGGGACCACATCGGCGGGCTCCGCGACCTGCCCAACGCCAAGATTCTCATCGGGCAACAAGAGCTCGAGAGCGCACGCCACCTTCACCAATGGGTCGAAGACGGCGTGATGCCGCACCACCTCGCCGGGGTCAAAGACCGCCTCTTCACCTTCCCCTTCAACGGGCCGGCCCGCGACGGCTTCTCTGCGTCATTCGACGTCTTCGGAGACGGCAGCATTATCGCCGTCCCGCTCCCGGGTCACACCGAGGGCAGCACCGGCTTCTGGGTCACCGACCTCAACGGCCACCACTGGCTCTTCATCGGCGACGCTTCGTGGACGGTGTGGGGCATCGAGAAGCCCGCCCATAAAACGGTCCCCATCGACGCTAACCGCGACGAATTGTCGAACACCTTGGGGCTGTTGCACGCCATCTTCGTGAACCGCCCCGACGTCACCATCGTGCCCGCGCACGACGAGCGCGCCCTAGGCTTGCTGCCGACCTGCGCGGCGAACTAACGGCCGTCGCCAAAGATGGCCTACAAGCCCTCCACCCATGCGACTCTTTGCCATCGGAGACACGCACCTCCCCTCGACCCGAAACAAGGACATGGACCGCTTCGGCTGGACCGGTCACCCCGAGCCCCTGCGCCAGGCGTGGGACGCCAAGGTCACCGCCGACGACGTGGTGATCGTCGCCGGAGACATCTCCTGGGCTACCCGCCCCGCCGAGGTGATGGGCGACCTCCAGTGGCTCGATGATCGACCCGGTAAGAAAGTGCTCCTGCGCGGCAACCACGACTTCTGGTGGGGCGACTCGACCAGCAAGCTGCGCCGCCTCTTCGAGCCCTTCAAGAGCTTCGTCGGGTTCATTCACAACAGCGCGGTGCAGGTCGGCCCCTACGTCATCGCGGGCTCCCGCCTGTGGACAGCGCCCGAAGCCCCCGCGATGCCGGGCGGTGAAATGGGCGACGAGGTGCAAAAGCCCGACTACATCGAGCGCGAAGGCCGGCGCCTGCAGCTGAGCATCGACGACGCCAAGAAGCTCGAGGCGGCGTCAGCAAAGCCGCTCATTCGCGTGGTGGCCGTGCACTTTCCGCCCATCTATTCGAACAACATCGAGACGCTCTTCTCACGAACGCTCGAGGCCTGGCACCCAACGGTGTGCGTGTACGGCCACCTTCATGGCCCTGGCATCGGGGCCGGGTTCGTGGGCGAGCATGGGGGCGTGCAGTACGTCTTGGCCTCGTGCGACGCGGCGAAGTTCTCACCGGTGTTGCTGCACAGCTGAGCTCGTGCCCATGCGAGGCCTTGTCAACCAGTTTGCAGCCGAAGGTTGACAAGGTTCGCCGCTCCTCTTACCACCTGCGCACATGACGACTTTCACAGGTCACGCGCACACCGCCCACCCGCAGCACCACGTCGAGGCGACGCTCGAAGTGCCGCTGCGCCACGACTGGTCGCAGGCCGAGGCGAAGGCTCTGTACGAGCTGCCCTTGATGGAGCTCATCTACAAAGCGCAGACCGTTCACCGCGCGGTGTGGCGTGAGAACAAAGTTCAGCTTTGCAGCTTGCTGAGCATCAAGACCGGCGGCTGCGCAGAAGACTGCGCCTACTGCCCGCAAGCGGCGCGCTACAAGACCGGCGTCAAGGCCGAGAAGTTGATGGCGGTCGACGAGGTGCTCGAGGCCGCGCAAAAGGCCCGAGACGCCGGGGCGACCCGGTTCTGCATGGGCGCCGCCTGGCGAGAAGTGAAAGATGGCCCGCAGTTCGACTCGGTGCTCGAGATGGTGCGCGGCGTGAAATCGATGGGCATGGAGGCCTGCTGCACCCTCGGCATGGTCTCGAAGGCCCAGGTCGCGCGGCTCAAAGACGCCGGCCTCGATGCCTACAACCACAACCTCGATACCGGTGAGAGCCACTACGGCGACATCATCTCGACGCGCACCTACCAAGACCGGCTCACGACCATCGCCTCGGTTCGCGAGGCGGGCATCGAGGTGTGCTCGGGCGGCATCATCGGGCTGGGCGAGAGCATCGAGGCGCGCTGCGAGATGCTGGTGACCTTGGCCAACCAGCCGAAGCACCCCGAGTCGGTGCCGGTGAACGCGTTGGTCGCGGTCGAGGGCACGCCGCTCGCCGAGCAGAAGCAGGTCGATTTCACCGAGATGGTGCGAATGATCGCCGTAGCGAGGCTGATGATGCCGGCCTCGATGGTGCGGCTGTCGGCCGGGCGCTCGCAGATGAGCCAGGAGGCCCAGCTGCTGTGCATGATGGCCGGCGCGAACTCGCTGTTTTTCGGAGAGAAGCTGCTCACCACCGGCAACCCCGAGTACGCAGAAGACATGTCGCTGTTCGAGAAGGCGGGCATCGTGCCGCTGGAGCCGAACGTCGATGTGCCGACGCGGCAGTAACGAAGACCGTGGCTGACGTGGTCGCGCAGTGGGCTCGGTCGTCGCTCGAGGCGAGCGAGCGGCAGGGTTTGCGGCGTACCCTCGAGCCGCTGAGCTCGGCGCAGGGGCCCCGCATTTGCATTGGGGGGCGGTGGCTGACCAATTTTTCCTCGAACGATTACCTCGGCCTGGCGAACGACCCACTGTTGCGCGAGGCAGCGAAGGCGGCGATCGACCGCTTCGGCGTGGGCTCCGGCGCCTCACGCCTGGTGGTCGGAGACTCGCTCGAACATCAAGCCCTCGAAGCAGAGCTCGCCGCGTTCGAGCGCACCGAGTCGGCGCTGTTGTTCAACTCGGGGTACGCGGCCAACGTGGGGACGATTTCGGCGCTGGTGGGCCCGGGCGACGTGGTGTTCAGCGACGCGCTCAACCACGCGTCGATCATCGATGGCTGCCGGCTCTCACGCGCGCAGATCGTGGTGTACCCGCACCGCGATGTGGCAACCCTCGAGCGGCTCGTTGGAGGGCACCTGGGTCGGCGGCGGCTGGTGGTGACCGACGCGGTCTTCTCGATGGACGGCGACCTGGCCCCGCTGCGCGAGCTTTCGACGCTCTGCGAGGAGCACGGCCTGGGGTTGATGGTCGACGAAGCGCACGCCACGGGCGTTCTGGGCGTGGGCGGCGCCGGGCTCAGCGAAGCGCTGGGGGTCAGGCCTGACGTGGTGATGGGCACGCTCTCGAAGTCGATTGGCGCGATGGGGGCGTACGTCGCCGGGGCTTCAGTGCTTCGCGAGATGCTGCTCAACCAGGCGCGGTCGCTGGTGTTTTCGACCGCGCTCCCGGCGTCGATGTGCGCCGCGGCCCGAGCTGGCCTGCGGGCCTTGGGCGACGAAGAGCGGCGCTCGCGGCTGTGGCGCAACATGAACCAACTGGCGGCGGGCCTCGGGGTCGAGCCCCGGTCGAGTATTTTCTCGGTGATTCTGGGCGCTCCCGAGAAGGCGGTGGCGGCGGCGAGCGCGCTGCGTGAACGAGGCATCTTGGTGAAGCCGATTCGGCCCCCGACGGTGCCGGTGGGTACCAGTCGCCTTCGCATCGCGGTGACGGCGGGGCACACCGCCAATGAGGTGGCGGCTCTGGTCGATGGCCTTCGCGATGTCAAAGCCATTCACTTCTGAGGTCGAACCGCCGCGAGCAACGCGGCCATCTGCGGCGTCTTCGCGGCGACCTTGGCGAGCTGAGCGAACCACTCCAGGCCATGGCCGCTCGCGGTGACCTTGGCGAAGGTCGTCATCAGCGCGTCGACCGACTCGACCGAGCCCTCGATCGCGAGCACGCCCAGCACTGAGATCGAAGGCTCGATGCCGACGGCGACGGCCCGCAACGCCTCGACCATCGCGGGGTCAGCGGCCAGCGCCTGAAGCGATTGCGTCTTGAGCTTCGAGCCAAAAGCCGCGGTCGCGTTCAACTTGAGAAAACGCGTGAGCAATGACCTCCACGCGAGCTGCAGCTCGCCGTCACTGCCATCGCGCGGCAAGAGGGCCCGTGCCAAAAGAGAGAATTCGGTGGTCGCAGCGCCACGATCGAACGCCGCGAGCATGCCCCGAATCACCTCCGCCGGGAGGCCACCAGCGCTCCGCGCGAACCGATACCAATCGCGGCCCACGAAGTAGAGCGATGCCGCGGTCAGCACCTGTGCATCGACGTGAGGGAGCGAACGAAAAGCGGCAACCCAGCCCGTGACGTCGGAGGGCCGTGTGCGAAGGAGTTGAGTGGCCTCAGCGACCGAGCGTTTCTTCATCAGTTCCAGCGGCGGCGTGCTGCTGCCAGGTGAGGGCTTCCTCCTGATTGGGCCAACACGACGGCGTCATCGTCAATTTGCATTGGTAGACCTTCGTTCTGCCACACCCTTCTCAACGGTAAGTGCCCTTTGGGCTCTGCGCTTCAGGGCAGCCCAATCTGACTGAACATACATTACGACAGCCTCGCGCTCGCCTTGTGCCACGGCCTTCGGAGCGGTCGCACAAGAACCGAAGTGTCGCGTTCCTTCTACTGCGAGGAGGCGTTGGGTGAGGGCCCTGACGGAGCTTGGTGCGGTGCCCTCGGCATGCCCGACCGGGCAGGCCCGAGGCTCGCCTTGTTCGTGTCGTAGGGCTGGTGATCGTCTCGCGGAAATGATGATTGAGCAACATGCTGCCGCGCCTGCAACTTTTCGAGTTCAACGATGCCGCGTGGGCCCCCAAGGTCTTGCGCGAGACGATCATCGAAGCGTTGAGCCGAACGCTCGATTGGGCGCACGTGATGCGGCCCTTGGTGGGGCCCTTTCGTGAGTTTCTCGCCGCGAGCAAGGCCGGCACCATCATCGACCTGGCTGCCGGGGCGGGGGGGCCAGCGGCCATCTTGCTGCACGAACTGCGACGCGCCGGGGCCACCCTGCCCAAGTTCGTGTTGACTGACCTGCTGCCGGCGGTCGAGTCGTGGTCGCAGCTCAAAGAGCGCTTCCCCGCCTCAGTCGAGTATGTGGCTGAGCCGGTCGACGCGACCGCCATTCCTCCGAAGCTCGAGGGGGCGCGGCTGATCATCAACGCCCTCCACCACTTTCCTCCAGCGCTGGCGCAGCAGGTGCTGCTGGCGGCCTGCAAGGGCTCGCCCGGCATTTTCGTGGCCGAGGGCCTGGTGCGAAACCCGCTGTCTTTCGCGGCGATGGCACCGGCGGGCGTGGTCTCGCTGATGCTGGGCCCGCTGGTCACCCGAGAGCACCGGCTCGAACGAATCTTCTACACCTGGCTGACGCCGCTCGCCCTGCTGGCCTCAGTGTGGGACGGCACGGTGAGCACCTTTCGCTGCTACAGCGAAGTGGAGCTTCGAGCGATGGTCGAGCCGCTGGGCGACAGCTGGCGGTGGGAGTTCGGGACCTACGAGTTCAACGCGTTGGGGCGCGGTACCTGGTTTTACGGTGTGCCGAGCCCAGTGGCGGTCAGCGCTTCTTGATGGCCTCGCGGAGCGTTCGCGCGAAGGTGGGCGTGGTCAGTAACACCGTGAGCCCCGAGGGAGTCGTGATCTCCACCCGAACGCAGCTCCGCGGAGCCCTGTCATCTCCGTGATGCGCTGCGACGGAGACCTTGGTGATCGCCCTGAGCGAGAAGTTGAACAGCAATCGCAGCGTGCCCTTGCTCACTGCAAAGAAATTGATGATCAGGTCGGTGATCATCGCGTGGCTGATCGTCGGTTTCGCGCGTGAAGGGTCTCGGTTCAGTCCCCATCCGGTCACGGCGCCCCACGCTCGCGGCGGCCGAGGCTTCGTCGAATCATACGAGGTAGGCTCCGGTGAGCAGCGCGCCGCCGCGCCGACCGGAAGATCATCGATGACCTCGTAGCCCTCCGGCACCGACTCGAGCGCTCGCGTGACCCCGGCAGCTTCCGGCCACGCGGTCGTCGTGACGGTGAGCTCTCCGTACTCGGCGAGACCCTTCAGACGCGTACCGAGCGTGATGCGCCGACGAGAGGCCTTCGAGAACCAGCTCCACGCGACCGTGGCTGGCTGGGGCACCTTGAGGGTGGAGGCGACCGAGCCGTCGAGGCCCAGGAGCTTGAGCGAACCGTGGTTGTTCGCGAGCACCGCGAAGTCACCTTCGGCGGTGAACCCCGCACTGTGCGCCGGCAGCAGGGTCAGCACCCGTGCCGTGAAAGAGCTCGGCTTGCGGGTCAGCTCGAGCAAGGCGAAGTGCGTTCGGCTGACGCTCGCGAGCCCGAAGAGCTTCCCCGCTCGCCGCGTCAGGGAGCGGAGCGACAGGGAGGCGTGGCCCTTTCCCGCATGCCGGTCGATCTGGTTCACCTTCAACGGAGCCGTCGCACGGGCCTTCTTGCCTTGCAAGGTCGCTTCGATGATCGCCGTGCCGTGCACCACGTGAAACGCGTCGCTCATCACCAGCGTGAGCAGGTCTCCTTCGAGGTGGTGGCTCAGCACGTGTCGATCATGACTTCGCGCGAGCGTATGCGTACGCTTCGTGCGGCCTTCGAAGATCACGATTTGCGCCGGCGTCTTCCCAGCCCAGGGGTGACCCACCCACACCGTGCGCTCGGGGGCCCGCGACACACTCTGGACTTGGGCGGTGGGCAACGCGGGCATTCGACCCGCTTCACCATGAGCAGATCGCGATTCAATGACGAGACGCAGCGGCATGGGCGGTTCTTGCCCCGAATGCCGCAGGCCCGCTACCCGCTTCTCAATGCCCTGCGGCCCCGGGCGCTGTCGGCTGAGGCGGCTGACTTCGACATTCTGGAGGCCCTCAGCGGCGCAGCGACAGCGCTTGCACCAGGTAGACCTCGAGGTGCCTGGGCGAGTGCCGCCGCAGCCAAGGGGCGCCCTCGAGCAGATCATCGACCTTGAAGCCCACGCCCTGGGCGAGTGACGCCACCGTCGAGTCGTCGTGCTCGGGGTCATTGAGCGAAGGCTCAGGCGTGCACAGCAGCAACCGGCCTCGGTGTCGCAGCGCTCGATGGGCTGAGACGAAGAAGTCACCGGGCGCCTCGAGCAGGTCGACCACGTTCTCGGCGACCAGCGAATCGACGACGCCCTTTTGCACCGGCACCGCGGTCGCATCGCCGACCACCGGCAGCCCGCCCGAGCGCTGGCTCGCTTGCAGCACCGCGCGCAGCGACAGGTCGATGACCACCAGGCGTTTGGCCGCTGACAGCTTCTCCGAGAGCAGCCCCGCCCCGCAGCCGACCTCGACCACGCAGTCACCCTCGACTCGCGCCGCGAGCCATTCACGCACCGACTGCACTTCAGACAGGGTGATCAGCTCGGCAAGTGCCTGGCTGCCGACCCCTTCAATCATGGTCGGAGGCGCTCGCCCTTCGAGCTCTTCGCGGGTCCAATCGTCGCCGAAGCGCTGGGCCTCTTCGCCTGGCAACCCCTCGGCGAAGGCCCGCAGGGTGCTCAGCGAGAGATCATCGGCCAGGCTCACCTCGGCCAGCGCCGCGAGCGCCGAGTCGTAGAACGACGCGCACCACCGCGCGGGCTCAGGCACCAGAATCGGTACACCGCCCAGCACGGGGTAGACGCCACAGCTGCGGCACCGAAGCACGGTGCCAGCGGCGGCGAGCTTCTTCGAGCACCGAGGGCACCCGAGTACCGACAGTGACCACCCGACCATGACGCTCATTCGGAGACGTCGTCTCGCTCGTGAAACAGCTCGCCAGGCGCAATGGTTTGCCCGGCGTGCTCGCGCGCCGCCGACGAGATGCTCCACACGTCGAGCGTGTCATCGGTGTCGATGTTGCCGGCGCACGCTCCGACGAAGGTGCAATCAGGGCACTCGCCTTCGACCCCGGGCAACTGGTCTCCAGCCAAGGGTGGCAGGCTGTCTTCATCGACCGGAGCGCTCTCGCGAGAGGTCGGGTTGATGATCAACTCGGGGCCTCCGAAGTACGTGTACCGCTTCGACCCGGCCGTCGAGAACATCGACAGGTCGGCGGCGTCATCGGCGTAGTCGGCTTTCTCGGCGAAGTAGGCCTGCTGGGCGACGTACATCGACTTGAGGGTGGTCTTGCACTCGGCTTGTTTCGAGCGGGCCTGAAAGCGAACGAAGTTGGGTATCGCGATCGCCGCCAGCACGCCCGAGCACATGCAGAACACCAGCAACCCGCCGACGATCAACGCGATGATCAGCAGCGTCTTGTTCGAGTTGCCCACCGGCTTCGGCGGAGGAGGCACCACGCCTGACGTGGGCGTCATGGCAGGTCGTCACACGGCGTACCGAGGGGCTGACCGTCGAAGACGCCGAGGTCCAAGTAGACCATGCGCACGTTGCTTGGCTCGTCGAGCGGCACGTTGATCAGCTTGATCTCCTTCTTGCCCTGCACCCACTTCGGGTCTTTGCCGGTGACCAGCCGCAGCTCTCCGGTCTTGGTCGAGAAGATCATGCCCTCTGAGTCGTCGACGATGTCTTTGAGCGGCTGCATCTTCAGTTTGCCGCGGGGGCCGATGAAGAGCCGAAAGTCTCGACGCGAGTCGTCGGTCGAACGAAAGCGATCGATGAAGTAGTAGTTGGCCTTTTCATCGCGCATCAAGTGCTCGGGCAAGCGCAAGAACCTGCGGGTCAGAATCTTGGCGCTCTCGAGCACTTTCTGGCCCTCTTCGGGCGAGAGCGCGGTGAACTTGGTGGTCTTGTCATCATCAGCGCAGGCGACGGCCAGCTCTTTGTTGCCAGCGGGTACTGTGACCGACGCGGTGCTTTTGATTCGAGGGTCCCAGAAGTAGGCATCGGCCTTGGTGTCGTCTGAGCTGCCGCCCTTGACCGGCACTTGGTAGAGCGCCTTGTCATCACCGTAGAACAGCGCGCCGTTGGTCATGTTCTTCGGGTCCCACGCGATGACGTGCTTCTTGCCATCGGTGCCGACGGTGAGCTTGAACGACGACACATCGACAGGCGTGGGGGTTTGCGCGACCACCACCAACGTCAGCAGGAGCAGGTTCATGGCGGCGCACTATGCCATGGAGAGCGTCAGAAGCGACAAAGCCCGGTGAACTGAGCGATAAGACTCGGCGCGCGATGAACGACGACGTGTTGAGCCCAGGCATGGTGGTCGCCGAGACCTACGACGTCGAGAAGATCATCGGCCGTGGGGCGATGGGCCAGGTGTACAGCGCGCACCACCGGCGGCTCCCGGGGTTGCGGGTGGCGATCAAAGTGATGACCGGACAGGCGCTGGGGTCAGACCGGCTGTTGCGCTTTCGCCGTGAAGCCGAGATCGCCGCCAAGCTCTCGCACCCCAACATCGTGCAGATCATCGACTACAACACCCTGCCCTCTGGGCAGCCGTACCTGGTGATGGAGTTCTTGCGCGGCGAGAACCTGCACCAGCGGCTCAAGGCCGGCCCGCTCAAGCTCGACGTGCTCAAGCGCATCGTGCGCGAGGTGGGCGCGGCGCTCGACGCGGCGCACCAAGCAGGGGTGGTGCACCGCGACCTCAAGCCCGAGAACATTTATCTGGTGCCGACGCCGACGGGTGATCAGGCCAAGGTGCTCGACTTCGGCATCTCGAAGTTGAACGACGGCTCGGGGGTGAAGACCTCTGATTCGATGATCATCGGCACGCCGCGCTACATGTCGCCCGAGCAGGCGATGGGTCTCAACAGCCAGCTCACCGCGCGCAGCGACATCTTCTCGTTCGCGACGATTTGCTATGAAGCGCTGACCGGTCAGCCGATGTTCGATTCAGAGAACGTGGCGCAGCTGCTCTACCAGGTCGCGCAGGTGCCGCATCACCCGCTGTTGGCGCTGGTGCCAGAGCTGCCGCAAAACGTGGCGAGGGCGATCGAGAACGCGCTCGAGAAAGACCCTGCCCGGCGAACGCCCGACGTGCTCACCTTCGTGCGCGAGTTTGCCGGAGGCGCGGTGATCAAGCGGGCGCCCACCGAAGCACCTGCCGCGGCGCTCGAGCCGGTCTCGCGTACGCAGCAGCCAACGCGCGACGAGCGGGTCGCTCCAGTGCCGCGCGATGAACAAGCGCCGCCGGCGCAGAGCCCAACGACGAGATCACTCGCGCCTGTAATCGTCACCGTGCTGGCCGCCGTGTTGGTCGTCGGAGGCGCGATCGCCTTCGCCGTGACGCTCAATCAGGTGGCCCCGAAGCCAGCGCCTGGGCCGAGCGGCGCGCTCACGCCCGTGGCAGGTCAGCCGACGCCCACGCCCGATCCATTGGCCGAGCCAATGGCCGCTCCAGTGGCCGAGCCAGCTCCGGTCGAGCCCGATGCCGCAGGGCCGCTCCCCTCGCCCGACCCACCGCCTTCGCAAGTGGTGCCGCGCGTCGAACCGAGAGCCACACGGGTGATCAAGGCGAAGCCGATCGACACCACGCCCCTGACCGAAGAAGAAGAGACGTTGCTGACCAGAATGCGTGCCGAACGACGAGCCGAAAACTGGCGAGCGCTGATGAACGCGATGATGCAGGTGCTCCAGTTGCCCAGAACCAGCCGGGCGCGCCAAGAAGGCCTGCTGCTGATCTTCGAGGCCGCCTGTGCGCGACGAGAGACCTCGGTCACCTCGCTCTTCAACCGCCTGGTGACCGACTACCCCGACACGGCGAATCAAGCGGTCGAGGCCTGCCACCGTCACCTGCCAGACCAAGCCTTCGATCGACCCTGAAGCGCGCAACTTCGCGGGGTGCTTGAAGACAATGAGCCATGGCCCTCTCAATCGCAGACACTGGCACTCGCTTGAAGCTCGCGGTTCGTGATGCCGACATCAATGGCAACGGCACCTTGGCGACCCAAGAGATCAAAACCGCACTTTCTCAGAAAATCATCACCAAGGCCGAGCGCGACTTTCTGACGCGCGTCGCGGCCGATGCGGGCAACTCGCGCGGCGGCCTCGAGCTCACCAACTACGACCGCAAAATCGACACCTTCGTGTCGGTCGCGAAGACCGCCGACAAGGCCGGCACCACCGACGGCGTGCTGAGCAAGGCCGAGGTGAAGGCCTCTGCGAACGAAGTCAAGGTGGGCACCACCACCGTCTGGGCCGCGCGGTCGATGTTGACGAAATTCGAACGGGTCTCGGCCACCTCGACGCCGCCGTTGACCGAGGCCGATCTCGACAAGGTTTCGGAGATGTGGAACTCGATTGAGCAGGCCGTCACGCCGTAAAGCAGCAGCGGTCACGGCAAGTCGTCGCACGGCGTGCCGATGGGCACCCCGTCGTAGACGCCGAGATCATTCATCACCAGGGTCGCGTTGCGCGGGTCATCGAGATCGAGCCGCACCAGGGTGGTCGTCTTGCCGCCCTTGACCCACTTCGAAGGGTCGGGCTTGGGCGCCGGTTCTCCGTCGACCGCCTGAGCGTTGATGACAAGGCGAAGCTCGCCGTTCTTCGTGGTGAGCACCAGGCCGGCCGAGTCATCTGCGACGTCTTTGAGCGGCTGAGACACCATCTTGCCGCGCGGGCCGACGAAGACCCGAACGTCGCGACGCTCAGGGGTCTTGGTGCGCAGCTGATCAACGAAATAATAGACGCCCGTTTCATCGCGCAGCAGCGAGATGGGCCGTCGTTGCCAGCGCGGCTCGAAGAAGCTCGCCTCGTTCACCATCTTCGCGGCGGGCTGGGGAGAAACCGGCGTGAACGTGCGCTTGGTCTTGCACTCGACCTCGTAGCTTTTGCCCGAGTCGCGCATGGTGAGCGAAGGCCGGTGAATCGGGCTGCGAGGGTCATTGAAGACGACTGACCAGGTCTCGGTACCCGACGCGCCTCCGCCGCTTTTTTCGAGCCGGTAGAACGACTTGCCGTCGCCGTAGAAGAGCGGCTCGGGCACCGGGTGGTCGGTGATGACGTAGACCAGGTAGTGCTGGTTGCCATCGGTGAGCACCGCCATGTTCGGCAGCATCGACGTCACATCGAACTTCGCGGGGCCCGCGGGCGCGGGGGTTTGCGCGAGGAGCACGAGCAGCGAAAGGCCAAGAGCGTTCATGGAGCGCAGCCTAAACCGAGATATAGAGCTTCGGCGCGCATGACTGGGCCCAGTTCACCATTGACGGCGGGGATGATCGTCGCCGAGACGTACGACGTCGAGCGGCTGCTCGGCAAAGGCGGCATGGGCGAGGTGTGGCTCGCGCGGCACCTGCGGCTGGCTGGCAAGCAGGTGGCAATCAAGGTCTTGCGGGCGCTGGCGCAGAACCCCAGCGCAGAGCTGCTGTCGCGTTTTCGCCGCGAGGCTGAGATCGCCGCGCGCCTCGAGCACCCGAACATCGTGCAGGTGCTCGACTTCAATCAGCTGCCCAGCGGTGAGCCGTACCTGGTGATGGAGTTCTTGAAAGGCGAGAGCCTCGCCGATCGCCTTCGCGCGAGCGGCGGGTCGATGCACCCAACCCAGGTGCAGGGCATCGTGCTCCAGGTCGGCTCGGCGTTGCAGACCGCGCACGCGGCCGGCGTGGTGCACCGCGACCTCAAGCCCGACAATATTTTTCTGGTGCCCACCGCGCTGGGAGACCAGATCAAAGTGCTCGACTTCGGCATCTCGAAGCTGGCGCAGGCGAGCACGCTGCAGACGACGGAGCAGACCCTGTTGGGCACTCCGCTCTACATGTCACCCGAGCAGGCGCTGGGGCAGAACCGCGACACGACCGCGCAGAGCGATATTTTTTCGTTGGGCTCGATTTGTTACGAGCTGCTGACCGGCACGGCGCCCTTCGTCGCGGAGTCGATTGCGCAGGTGGTCTTTCGCATCGCGTACCAGCCGCACGTGCCGCTGCAGCAGATCATCTCAGGGGTGCCCGCCAACGTGGTGAACGCGGTAGAGCACGCGTTGATCAAAGATCGCGCGGCCCGAACGCCGAACATCGCGACGTTCATTCGTGAATTGACCGGCCAAGAGCTGACCGACACGGGGCGAGAGCCCAACTCGGGCGTGTACCAACCGGGCATGCAGGTCACTGACTCGCTGATGAACAACGCGACGGTCGCTCCCTCGGGCGCCGCCCCGGCCTCGAAGGTGACTCCCTTTTCGAGATCAATGGCGCCAGTGAGCCGAGTCAGCACCGATGCCGGTGCCACCGCTGCCAAACCTTCGAGCGCCAAGTGGGTGCTGGCGGGCCTCGTGGCGGTGGCTGTGCTCGCGGCGGGTGTGGTGGTCGCGATGCGGCAGCCAGGCACCGCCCAACCGGTCAGGGTCATCGACGCCGGTCACGCGATCAGCGTCGTCGAGGCGGTCATCGATGCGGGGCCTGCCGTCGCGGTCGTCGAACCGGTCATCGACGCGGGGGTCGCCGTTGCAGTCATCGCTCCGCCTCCGACGGTGAAAGTCACGGTCGCTCCAGAGCCACCGATGCCTGAAGGTGACAAGCGCTTCGTCGACGAGATGAAGGCCCTCAAGCGCGACAAGCTTTGGGAAAAAATGAAAGGCGTGGCGGCGACCGCGCGAAACAGCCTCAAGAGCACGGCGGGCAAGCGAGCGGTGGTGTTGCTCGCGCTCGAGGCCGACTGTGCGCTCAAAGACATCTCGTCGGCCACCAGCGACTACCGCCGGCTCAACGGCTTTGGCGAATCGGCGGCACTGAACAGTGCAATTCCCATCTGTCATCAGTATCTGCCTGATTGGGACCCGCGGTAACGAAAGCCAAACGACCATGACTCCTCGACGAATCATCTTTTCACTGAGCGTGGCCTGCGTCGCCCTCACCAGCTGCAACTTCACCGCGGGTGGCGGTGGCGGCACCGGCGGCGGCTCGGGAGGCGGCACCGGGGCGAGCTTCACCTTCAACAAGGGCTTCACCTACGTGCGCAAAGACGATCGCAACGTCTACATCGCCGACGAGGCCGATTTTCAGACCAATGCGACCCTCACGTCGAGCGGCGGCGTGAGCAACCCAAGCCTCTCGAAGGATGGGAAGCGCATCGTCTTCGTGCAGAAGGCGGGCACGACCACCACGATTCAAACCGTGTTGACCGCGGGCAGCACGCCCAGCACGGTGTTGACGTCAGACACCCTCAAGAAGAACTTTCGCCAGCCCGTCTTCTCGCCCAGCGGCACGCAAATCGCGTTCGCGTATGACGACGGCAACTCGACCAGCATCGGGTTGGTCAACAGCGACGGCTCGAACTTTCAAAAGCTGATCGGCGGCGGAGCCCTCGCCTACTCGCTGCCCAGCTTCGCGCCCGATGGCAACTCGGTGGTGGCGGCCGCCGGCACCGTGGGCCTCGAGCTCAAGCAAATCGAGCGCATCACTTTGGCGACGGGCCTCGCGACGAGCGTCACCAACACGCTCGGGGCTGAAGCGACGAACATCGCGAATCGCTTCTCGGTCTCACCCGATGGCACCAAGGCCGCGTTCGACGGCCAGGTCAGCTCGGGCGTGACTCGCATCTTCGTCATCGACTTGAGCACCAAGGTCGTCACCAAGGTCAACGAGTACATGGGCGAGCCGAACACGAACGACTCCTTTCCCACCTGGTACAGCAACGGCGCGTTGGCCTTCGGCTCTGACTCGGGTGGCAACGACAACGTGTACCGCACGACCCTCACCGGCACCGAGCGCAAGCTGCTGGTGCCCAAGGCGATCGAGGCCTGGTACGGGCCGACCGCGCAGTGAAGTCGGCTGAAGACATCGCGAAGGCCTGGCTCGAGGCCTTCAACGCACATGACGTGCCGAAGGTGGTGGCGCTCTACGCCGATGACTGCACCCACACCTCGCCGAAGATTCGCGCGCTGCACCCGCAGACCGGGGGCAAGCTGCATGGCAAGGCCGCCCTGACCACCTGGTGGGACGACGCGATGAAGCGCCTGCCGGGCATTCGGTACGAGCTGACAGCGTTGACCGCCGACTCGCGGCAGGTGTTGGTTGAGTATCTGCGGCACGCTCCGAATGAGCCGGTGATGCCGGTGGCCGAGGTCTTCGAAGTACGCGACGGCTACATCACCGCGTCGCGCGTCTATCACGGGTAGCGAACAGCTCCTGACAGTGGAGCCGCGGCGTCAGAGGTGCGCGATGATCGCCTGTACGACGTGCGAGTGACGGGGCTTCAATCGGTGTTCGGCCTTGATCAGTCGCTGGTGATGAGTCCCCGAAAGGTCTCGTACCCTTTTCCGGTAATCTGGGCCGCGCCACCGGTCTGGCCATCCCAAAACTTGATGGTGCCACCTTCATTCACGCCGTTGAAGAGATGCCCTTCCCACCCCGGGCCACTCTCAGCGGCGATGATGGCTCGGGTACCTGGGCCGCCGTTGAGCAATTGCTGCGAGACGCTCTCGATCGAGCCCCTGGGGCCGAAGGTGCGCCCGAACAGCCGCTCGAGCCCCGTGACGCCCTGAACCCGCGGGGCGGCCGGCGCAGCAATCGGGAACCCATTGATCGTGGAGTCGGTTGCGACGCAGCACTTCGCGCAATTGGTCGTGCTGCCACTCGGGTTGATGCCGCGAGGGCCAAACACGGGCGAATACACCGGGCGCGGGGGCACCACGACTGGCTTGCTCATCGCTGGTCGCCCCGGCACGCCCATCGGAAATGGAGTGAAGACGTCGGAGGGTTTGAATGGCTTGCCGGCCCCACCGAGCTCGCCGCTCGACGGTTCGCCGCCCCCAGTCGGAGCTGGGCGTACCGGCTTTAGCTTCTCGAGGGCTTCAGGGTCGGTGAACGTCAGTGGGTTCGCATCGACGTACGCGTAGGTATTGAAGCCGCCCTCGATGCCGCCGGGGTCATTCTGCAGGTAGCGCCCAAGGCGCGGGTCGTACACGCGGCGCCAGTTGTGAAAGAGACCTGACTCGGCGTCGAACACCTGACCGGGGTAGCGGAGATTGACGATGAGCGCGGGAGCGGTGGCCCGCAGCCGCACCGAGCCCCCGTTACCGAAGATTCGGCTCGACGACAGCACGCCGGTTGGTTTGGTGGTGCCGAATGCGCTGTAGGGCCACTGCCACACCGTTCGAGCACCATCGTCGGTGACCAGCCGGGGCGTATTCAGATTGTCGGCATGAATCGCCCACAAGCGCCCACCTGCAAAGAGGCCAATGGGCATGGCCTGCCCGTCTTCACCCGGCAGCCAGATGAATTCGACGCGGTCGAACGAGCGCTCTGCACTGGGCCCATATTCGCCGAGCAGGTTGGGCACCGGCCCAGAGTCCGAGTACAGAAGACTTTGGCCGACGGTGCTCCACCACCCAGCCAACGACTTGAAGACCCGCTGGCCACGCGCATTGTGCCGGTATTTCACCGCGCCAGACGAGCGAACGAGGTGCGCGGAGGCCCTGACCAGTCGATTCGAGGTGTCGTAGTCGAAAGACCGCGAGCCATCGGTGAGTAGATTGCCGTTGGCATCGAACACGAACCGGCGGCGATCTGCAGAAGCAAGATGCCCCCACCAACTCGGAGTCAGACGCGACGTCTCGCGCGTGCCGAGAAGCCGGTTGCTCGATGGGTCGATGCTGTTCTCACCCGTGGTCGTTTTGTTGATCAGCACTGCGCTGTCGTCGAAGACGCCGTCGAGGTCGAGCTCGTTCGTGCTGTTCTCGCTCGACGTCAGTCGATTGCCGTTCGAGTCGTATGAGTACGTGACCGTGTCTCCAAAACGTTCGAAGCGACTGATGCGACCGCGCGCGTCGTAGGCGACCTGCCACGAGATCGGCACGACGCCTCGTTGGGCGCGCAGATTCTGCGTGAGGCCGATGATGCGGCCCTCTGCGTCATACGTGTAGGTCGAGAGCTCGGTACTGGTGACGCGCCCTTCAGGGTCAAACGTGCGCTGCGCGACCTCGCCATTGAACCATCGCCACGATTTGACCTGGTTCAGTGCGTTGTAGGCGAGCTCGCGTACGAAGGGAGCGGTCTGGCCGCGGCCCGGCAGGCGCACATCGACCTGCGTCGTTTGGCCGCTCGTGTTCTGCGCATAGGTGACGACGAGCCCACTGGGGTAGGTGATCTGCGCGAGCCCGCCGCCTGGGTGGTAGGCGTACGAAACCCCGAGCGTGCTGAGCACACGAACCCCTTCGCGGACCACCTGGGTCTTGGTCAGAATGCGACCCAATTCATCGCGGGTGAACGTCGTATGGCCGCTGGAGTCTTCGAAGCGTGAGACGTCACCCGCCGGGTCATAGACGAGGGTGTCTCGCGTGCCGTCTGCGTGAGTGATCGCAGTGGGCCGATTGAGCGCGTCGAAGAGCGTGCTGGTGACGAGGCCCTTGGCATCTCTTCGTGAGAACACGTTGCCGTTCGCGTCGCGGGTGAACGTGGTGCCGCCGGTGTCAGGGCTGTTTTGCGCAATGACCTCACCAAAACCGTTTCGCGTGTACTGCGTCTTGATGCCCCTCGGGTCGGTGGCCGAGGTCACCTCATTGCTCGGGCTCCAGGTGTATGTGGCTTGGCCGCGGTCGGTGAACGTCGTCGCGATCGGTCGCCCCAGGGGGTCGAGGGTCTCCTGGGTCATCTGGCCCAACGAGTTGGTGGCGCTGATCAGCTCGCCGTTGAGGTCATATGCATACGTACTGGTCTTGCCGTTCGAGTCGCTCGACGACACGACCCGATTGAGCGCATTGATGCCGCGGGTGACAGACAGCGGCGAGCCGCCGGTGGCCCCAGTCGCCTCTTCGCGCAAGGGGTTGCCCATGCCGTCGCGGGTGTAGGTGACCTTGCCGCCTCGGCTGTCACTCACGCGCGAGAGGCGCTGGGCGTCGTCGTATTCGTAGTGAACGACGTTGCCGTTGGGCAGGGTGACCGACTCAATCGTGCCAATCGGCGTGTAGGCGAAGGCGACCTGCTCACCACCCTTGGTGATCTGCCGAACGCGGTTTCGTTCATCGTAGGTGAACGTCGTGGTGACGCCGGTGGGTTCAACCCGGGCCACCATGTTGCCCGCGCTGTCGTACTGAAACTCGGTTTGCTCACCGAGGGCGTTGCGGAGCGACGAGAGGTTGCCAGCTGAATCGTAGCTGAGCTGGCTCGTTGCGCCCTTGGGGTCGGTGACAACGTCGATGAGCCCGCTCTGGTTGTACGACCAGCGCGAGGTTCGGGTCTGCCCAGTGGCCGTATCGGTGATTGCCTGGCTGAGCATCGTGCCCGCGTCGTCATAGCCGTAGACGGTGACGCGCCCCGGTTCGGTGAGCTTGCTGGGCAGCTTGAAGTCAGGGTGCCACTGCGTCTGTGAGAGCTGCGCCACCGACGTGTTCGACGCCAGCGTGCTCGAGGTGAGCAGCTTGCGACCCGTGTCCCATTGAAATGAGGCTTGGGTGCCCAAGAAGTCGTTCTGCGTCGAGACCAGCGTCGTACCAGGCGTGAACGTGCGGCTGGCCACAGACTGGCCGCTAAAGGCGCCATTCGATTCGAGCAACTGCACGTCTCCATCGCCGCCGCGCCAGGTCGAGCTGCGCAGGGTGTTCAGCGGGTCGGTCACGAGCGTCGTCGCGGTGAAAGCCGACGAGCCGACCTGGCTGCCCTCGATCAGCTTGGGCCCCTCGCTGGTGAGCTTCTCGTCGTACACGAAGGAGTACGCCTGCGTGTGACCGGCGTGCTCGGTCGAGGTGGCTCGGCCCGCGAGGTCATAGGTAAAGCTCGCGTAGCGAACGCCACGTTCGTCGATGATGCCCGTCAAGGCGCCGGGGTGCGCCACGTCTTCGTAGACGAAGATTCGGCCTGCACCGTCGGGGTAGAGAACATCGCTCAAGCGGTTCAACCCATCGAACGAATACTCAATCGTTCTGCCGTCGGGCGTGGTCACCACTCTGAGCCGGCCATCGGCGTCGTACGCGAACGTCAAGGCCCGACCGAACGCGTTTCGCACGCTGATCAGCTGCGCATTCTCGTTGTAGAGCAGTGTCATCGCCCAGCCGTTGCGCTGCGTGACTGACATCAGCCTGCCGGCGTCGTCGAAGAGCGAACGCTCCAGGTCGTCGCCGCGGGTGTAGATGAAGCCGTTGGCGACTTCTTCGAGCGCATCGCTTCGATTGTCGGCCACCCACGGGCTTGGCGGGGTCGCTCGCTCGAAGCTGACGCGGCTGCCGTCGCCGAAGTGAATGATCGTCTTTCGCTCGGCCCTGTCGGCCCACGTCATCCACTCGTGGCTCCAGTGCGCACCGAGCTCGAAAGCGAACTTCGAATAGCTGCGGTAGAAGCGGGTGATCGACAGCGGGTGAGGCGTCTTGTCTTGCCAGTCGACCTCGGTCTGCGTCTTCTCACCCGTCACCGCGCTCACCGGGTTGCCATTTTGGCCTTCGCAGACGTCGGCTTCTTCGACGGTGATTTCGTGAGTCGCTGGGGTCTTGCAGCCCGCGCAGGTCGCCGTCAGCCGATCGGTCATCGCCGTATACGGCGGCACGTAGGTGAAGACGAACAGACCCTCGCTGTTGGTGGTACCGACGAGCACCAGGCCGCTGTCGCTGGTGACGGTGACCGTTTTACCGGCGGCGCCAATGCCGCCTTGCGAGACGCGCGCGGTTTGAGTCAGCGCGGGGCCGGTGATCATCGTCTTGGTGGTCGATGCGCCGGTCAGGCTGATGACGGGCGAGGCCTTGCACCTGAAGCCCGAGGGAGTCGAAGCACGAACGAGCTCCGCACCCTCTTCGCACTCCCAATACTTGCTTCTGTAGAGCAGCGATCTGTCCAACTTCCTCGAAGCGGAGATGTTGCCGTCGGAGTCTTGCGTCGTGCCCCAGCTCTGCAACCAGAAGACCTTCGAGTCGAACGCGGGGCTGATCGTCGATTCAACCTGAGAAATGCACACGATGTGCGCAGCGGTGTAGCCGTAGTCGAAGGGCTCGAGCACTGGCTCATCGGCCGAGTGAAAATACTGGGCGAAGACGAACTTCGTGTAGCACTTGGCCGCGGCCGAAAAGCCTTCCTCCGTCAGCAGTTTCTTGTCGGTGCACTGTCTGCCGAGCGGAGTCTGGCGATAGGTGCCTTGAAAAAAGCATGCGCACACCATGTCGATGTTCGTCGGGCCGCCGTAGTAGTAGTCGACGCACACTTGCGTTCTGTAGTCGGAGAGCACTGGCTCAACGCAGCTGCCCGGTGTTTCGCAGTCGGCCAGGGCCGAGGTGCTCATGACGGCAGTCAAGATGCCAGCCACGACGCCGCATGAAGCTCTCACGAGTCACCCGCTGTGAAGGAGTTGGCGGCGCCCTTTCCACGCGCTGTGCCAGCGCTTTCGCGCTGATATCTGGGGCCTTTTCTGAGGTGTGAACAGGCGTGTCCACTCCACTGGTGCATCTCTGCTCCAAGATCAGCTGGCGTTCAGCGCACAGCTCCCGACAGTGGAGCCTCGGCGTCAGAGCGCACGCTGAGGCAAACTTGAGCGCAAGCTGACGTTTGACTTTGTCTCTTCGCAGGCCAGACTCCCGCGCGTGAAAATGCGGTTTTTTGCGGTGCTCGCGCTCAGCTCGAGCGTGGGCTGTGGTTCGAGCTTCTACTCGCGGCCTGATGTGAAGGTGCAGGTGGTGCCGTCGGGCGCGCTGATCTTGCCGATGCCCAAGAGCGTCATCACCGACACCGAGTTGGTCTTGGCGGGGCCGAGCCAGGCACGGGTGCAACGCCGAAGCGACGGCGTGGTGCAGCTCGACGTCACTACGGGCGAGATTCATCTCCAATCAGACGACTTCGGCGGCGTGATGAAGGTCTACGAACCGGTTCGCATTTGCTACGACGTCGATCAAGCTGCCAAGACCGCCACCGTCACCGGGTACGGCGTGCGGCCCGGCGGGTCGAATCGCTACCAAGACCGAGGCAACGTCACCGGGTGCGCGACATTCACCTCGGCGCCCGACGCCGGCGTGGCTGCGGCCCTCGCGGCGGCGGCGCTGCTGGCCGACACCGGGGGCTCGGAGCACTTCAACTTCGGCGCGGTGACCGTGACCGGCTCAATCGACGAGCCGATCGCCTCGAAGAGCGGCGTCTTCGCGTCGGTCTCCACCACCCAGGGCCTCTGGTCTGCGTACCCTGACGTGGCCGACAAGATGGAGTCGCTCACCCGAACCCTGGTGGTGCGCGGCACGATGAATGGCGCGGTGCCTGACCAGCTGGCGGTGAGCCTCTCGCCCGATGAGCAGCCCTTCTTGTCTGCGGTGACGAGCTCGGGCAGCGACTATTTCTGGCACTCCCGTGACGACCGCGTGTACCGAATTTCGAACGACTCGGTCGTGCTCTCACTGCAGTACCTGGGCGTCGGCGGCGCCAACCTCTCTCGCGACCCACTGGTGCACGGCGCGATTGGCTCGACGGTCGGAGACCTGCTCGAAGGCAGCGCATGGACGGGGGTGTTCGAGACCCATGATGGCTCGACGGTGTGGCTGTCGATTCGCACGCAACCGGCCGCGAGCGCTGATTTCAAAGTGGCGCAGCCGTTCACCGCCCTCTCGGTGCTGGCGCCGAATGCGCGAGCGGTGCGGGTCTGCTTCTCCGAGCAGCTGGCCCCGGCCTCGTTGAACGCTTCGTCGTTCAGCTTCGAGCCGGCCATCGTCGTGAGTGAAGTCTCGCTGTCGGCCTCGAAGCTCTGCGCGTCACTCACCACGCCGGTGCGCGACGATCGCCCATACCGCGTTCGAGTGACGGGGCTTCAATCGGTGTTCGGCAACGCACTGCCGCCCAGAGGCCTCACCTTCAGCCTGAACAGCAAGCGAAACGGGTTGATCGATTTTCTGTTTGAGCTCTTCGACGGGTTCGACCGCGAGGCCTTGGTGCACATCGTGCCGACCAGCAGCGGCGGAGCGGTCGGGCTCGTCACCGGCCCCTCCGGCCAATCGCTCTGGCGTACGAGCAACGGGTTCGCTTTTGCGTTGCCCCTCGAAGGGCCCCCGGGCAAGGCGGCCCGCGACATCGAAGACGTTCAGGGTCACGGCCTGTGGGTGGTGAGCTCGAAGAACGACGCCGGCATCACCCGGGTCTCGCACTACGACGACTCGGCGACCGAGATCATCGACCTCTCCGCGCAGGTCAATGACCTGGTCTGCCTCGGCGACGGCTCGGCGCTGACGGTCAACGAGGCGCAAGACGATTCACGGCTCTTCAACGGCGTCGCGACGCCGCTCCCGGCTGCGTTTCATTTGAAGAAAGCCAGCGGCTTCATCAGGGGCAGCGCCGATGTGCTGATCAACACTGGCACCGCCACCGAGCGCCGACAGGTCAGCGACGGCGCGTTGGTGGCCACCTACCCCGTGCCCAACGTGAAGATCGTCGTCGACGACTACCTCTGTGCCTTCGGCCTCTACCGCGGCATCGCCGACGGGGGAGTCACACAGGTCTCGACCTTGCCCTGCCTCGACTTGATCAAAACCCCCGGCGGTCAGGTGGTGATGACCGGAGGCGAGGTGCTGCCGATTCAGCTCTACACCGTGAAGGGCAATTCAGTGACCCTGGTCAGTTTCAAGGTGGGCTCCCAGGCCGATCACCCACAAGTCACCCGGCCGCGCTTCAGCACCGGCGGCGTGTTCTTCAACGCCGAGAGCGTGCCAGGCAGCATACCCTTTCGGTCGAGCCTCGAGTTCGCCACCACCGCGCAATGGCAAGCGCTCACCGATGGGGGCCTGCAATGAGATCTTTTCTCTGTACCGCTTCGCTGGCTCTGATTGCCTGTGGCCCACCCGGCGGTTCGGCGGTGTCGGTCTTCACGCTCAAGCAAGGTGGCGATGGCCCAGACCTGGTGAAGCACATCAACCGCTCTCCGAGCGCGCGGTGGCTGTACCAGGTGACCGTGAGCGGGTTTTCGTCAGCGTCTGAGAACTACTTCGAGGGCACGGTTCAGATACCCGATGGGCCGGTGGTCGACCGGTTGGTGACCGAGACCCAGGTCGTGTACCAAGAACAAAGTGACTCCGGTCAGTATTACTGGGGCTCGTCAGACGGCGATCTGCTGCAGCACCCGCTGGTGACGCTGAGCTACCCGCTGAAGGTCAACCGCGCGTGGAGCACCGGCACCGCCGCTTTCCCCGAGTGGTACCAGTACTCGGTCGAGGCGGTCGAAAAGGTCGAGACGCCCGCCGGCACCTTCGATGCGGCGAGGGTCGTGCAGTTCAATTCGCGCGCGAACAGCACGGTCACCCGCTGGTACGTCGACGACCTGGGGCTGGTGCAGCGCAGCGCCGAAACCGGCAACGGGGTCAGCACGACGCTCCTGTTGAGCTACCAATTGGAGGCCAAGTGAAAGCGCTTCTCGGGGTCACCCTGCTCGCCGTGAGCCTCTGCGGCTGTGACGGTGACTGCAGTGTCTCGCAGGCGACGGGGCTGCTGGCGCCGTTCAGTCAAGGCTGCAACGCGGGGTCAGTCATCGACGGCGACAACATCAACTTTTCGATTCTGATCGGGCTCGGCGACAGCGATGCGAACCTCTACAAGAGCCTCGACTTCGACATCGTGGGCCCGTTCTACCTGGGCCGGCGACAGACCGCGGCGGTGTCGGTCTCTCCCCTGGGTCACTACAGCAGCGAGACCTTCGCGCACGGGGTGGTCGACCTGATCATCGACGGCGCTGATTATTCGAAGTCGTTCGATCGGCACTTCAACATCAATATCGTGAACCTCGAGGTGCACGATGACTCGACCCAGCAAGCCGGCGTTCTCAAAGGCTCGATCTCGGTCATCGCGACCACGGCGACGCCATGAAGCGACTCCTGGTGGCGCTGTTGATGATCACGGGGTGCCGGCCTGGCTCTTCAGGCGCCGAGCCCGACCCGCGGCTGGGCGTGCTCTTCGCGCAAAACGAAGAAGTGAATGCGCTGCCCAACGAGGGCTCGGCCAACTTCGTGGTCAGCGACTTCGACGTCGACAGCCGGGGCGCTGTGCACTTCATCGCGGCCTGGGGCCCGACTCGTCAGTTCGGGAGCGCGACGCCGCACTTCAACAGCTCGAGATATTGGCGGGTGACCAAAGACGGCAAGGTCGAAGAGAAAGCAGGGCCGAAATATGCGTCGGCGGCGACCACTCGCTTGGCGGTGCAGGTAGGCAGCGATGATCAGCCTTCGGTGGTGCAGTACGACGGGCTGGGTGCGGGCAAGGTCATCTCGTTCTTCGCGTACGACGCGGCCAGTGACAGCTGGTCTGAGAAGCCCCTCTTCTATTCAGAGCGACCCGACGGCATGACCACCAGGCGCTTCGGCGTGCATGAGCAGGTTCGGGTCTTGGGCGGCGGCCAGTACGTCGTGCAGCTCGAAAATCGGCTGCTTCACTCGACGACCGATGGGTGGGCCGAGCTCGCCAGACCACCGGGAGCGATCGACCTCAAGCTGGTGAACGCCGACGACGCCAGCGTGCGCGTGGTGTGGACCGAAGCAGGAAACCGCGTCGGCACCGCGACGTATTCGCGTTCGACCTGGGCGATGGATGCGAAGCGCACCTTCGCTCGGCTGTCTGGAGTGCCGAAGTTGGGGGACAACTTCAACGTCGCCGGCTCGCCGCAGGCCTTCACCCTCGACCTCGACGTCGACGCGATTTGGATGACCTACCGTTTCACCGGCACGACGCTGAGCCGGGTCGACACCAACGGCTTGAGCCCGGGCACTCGCGTACCGTTGTTGCTCACCCGCCACCCGACGCGCGCGCTCCGTGGGTACACCACCGGCGTCTTCGAGGGCCGTGACGTGGGCAAGGTCGGCACTCTGCAGCCTGGGGTCATCTCGTTGACCTGCCCCCCAACGAGCGCTCCCGCAACCGACAGCCCGTTTCCCGACACCTCGGAGGCCCGCAAATGCTCGAACCGGCCCGTCGACCTGCGCATGAAGCCCGAGCCAGATCTGTCAGGCATGGTGCTGGTGACCTTCGATCGCACGCAAGACATCGTGACCCGCGGCTACGTGAAGCACGTGCCTTTTCCTGTGGTGGCAGACCCGTTCTTCGGCGAGGTGGGCGTGAATACCGGCGCCTTCCCCGGTGATGATGGCGGTACTGACCTCGGCACGACCAACCAATCGGTCGTCACCGGCCGCGTCGTGCTGGTCGGCCAGGCGGGGCAGTCGGGCGTCACCCTCAAGCTCTTCTCGGCGGGCGACAACCTCAACAGCGAGCCCGTCGACGTCGCTGACGATGGCACGTTCACTTCGGGCATCAAGGCCGCCGGCGCCTATCGCCTCGAGGTCACCTGCTCAGGCTTCGTGTCTCAGACCATCGCCGTCACGGTGACGCAGGGCCCGAGCAACGTGGGCACCCTCGTGCTCGATGCGCAGGGCATTCTCGAAGTGCCCTTCGACCCTGCGGCCCAGACGCTGGGGGTCACCCTCTCGGGCAGAGTGTTTCAACTGAGCGGAGGAACGATGACCATGGTCACTCCTTCAGCGCTGGCCAGAAAAGTGGTGGGCACCAACGTCTCAGCGACTCCGGCGCCGATCTTCACCACCGCCACGCAGCTCGACGAGGCGATGATCGGCTGGGTCTCTGGCGGAGTGCCCCAATACATCGCGCCTGGGTACGACTTCGCCACCGCCAACTCAGGGGTCTCGCTCAATGACTTCAGGTTGATGGGCGCCAGCGCACCGGTCGTCGCCACAGGGCCGATCGACGGGGTGACACCGCGAGATTGGAAGCAGCAAGGAATGACCCTGGTCAGTGCTGCAGTCGACGTCGCGTACGCCGCGTCGAACTCGAATTGCACCGGTTTGTACAAGTGGGTCGTCGACACCGCCGGTGATGGCGGCATTCGAGGCCTGTACCGAGTCAACTGCGCCAGTGGTGCTTTCGCGCCCTTGGTGGGCGACCTGCCGACGCCGCCGCTCAACGTGGTGCCCAGCGAATATCGGGTGACCGTGCTCGAGGGCACCTCGTGCGGAGAAGCCGGCGGCTACCTGAACCCCTGCAAGCTGTTCGTGATGACCAACGGCACCTCGCTGCTGACCTCGAGCAAGGCCGTCGATTACCGGCCGCCTCTGATCGAGCGGGTGGGCAGCGTCGGCACGGCGTACACCGCCACCGGGGCCCTCGCCGGCAGCAACCTCGCGTTGCCCTCGCGCTACGCGATTGGTGAACGGCCTGCCTACGCGCTGAGCGGAGGGCCGATGCTGATTCGAACCACCACCGGGTTCACTTTTCTCTCGCCGCCGCAAGCGCCGCTTGAAATCGCGGCGAATGTGATTCGCAGCTTCGAAGCGCCGGGCGGCGTGGCGTTCTATTCGGCCGCGGCGGGCGCGACCGACTGCTCGGCGGGCTGCACGCTCGAGCTGTTGACCTCGCGCTTCAATCAGCCGCCCCTGCGCACCCATGTGCTCGAGAACGCGACTGGCGACGAGACGGCGGTGTTTTCGGTCACGGGGTGGGTGGCCTATTCGACGCGTACCTGGCCTGAATGCCCAGACGCTCCGTGCCCGGTCGTCACGGTGTCATTGCCTGATGCAGGGAGCCGAGCGCTCACCCGCGGCGCGATGGCAGCGTTGCCAGTGCTCCCAGCGATGAAGCCGGCGATTTTTCTGCGCTTCAACCCCGACGGTGGGGCCGCGGTGCCTTCGACGTACAGGCCCTAGGGTATGAGCCTGTCTTCTGCGGCCACTCGAGGGGTGGCCCATTGGTGATTGACAGCCCCCGTCGCAGCCCCTAAGCGCGCACTGGCCATGGCGTCACTCCGCGACATTCGCAAGCGCATCAAGTCGGTGAAGAACACCCGTCAGATCACCAAGGCCATGAAGATGGTCTCGGCGGCGAAGCTTCGTCGCGCCCAAGAGGCGGTCATCGCCTCGCGCCCGTTTGCCCAGACCATCGACACCGTGATGGGGCAGATCATCGCCCGCGCCGAGCCGGGCTCGCTGAGCCACCCGCTGCTCACCAGCCGGCCGATGAAAAAGGTCGAGATCATCGTCATCACCTCAGACCGCGGTCTGGCGGGCGGCTTCAACGCCAACATCAATCGTCGGGCGCTCAAGTACACCTCCGACGCCAAGACCGAAGTGGTGGTCTCGACGGTCGGTCGCAAGGGCAACGACTTCTTGCGCGGCCGCGGGCTGACGATTCGCCGCGACTGGCCGGGCTCGCTCGCGAAGGTGAAGTACGCCACCGCCGATGCGTTGGCTCAAGAGGCGGCGAAGCGCTTTCTCGACGGCGAAGTCGATGGCGTGTTCTTGATGTTCAACGAGTTCGCCTCGGCCGTGAGCCAGGTGCCGGTGACGACGCAGCTGCTGCCGTTCGAGGCGCCCAAGGTGGCGGCGGGCGATGTGGCGACGGCGGCCAGCCTGGTCGACTTCGAGTATGAGCCTGACGCGCAGTCGGTGTTGAACAAGCTGGTGCCGCAGGCCGTGTCGGTGAAGGTGTACCGGGCGCTGCTCGAGAGCGTGGCGGCCGAGCACGCCGCTCGAATGACGGCGATGGAGAACGCGACCAAGAACGCCGGCGACATGATCGGCTCACTGACCCTGTTCTACAACCGCTCGCGCCAGGCCTTGATCACCAAAGAATTGATGGAGATCGTCTCGGGCGCCGAGGCCCTCAAGTAATTTAGAACGCGGTTCGACGACGGGCGGGCCAAAAGCCGTTACGCTGCAGGCTCATGTCTCGCGATTCGACTTTCGTTGGTGAGCCGCCCCGCGGTGATGAGCGGCGCGAAGAGAAGTCAAAGGTCGCTTCTCCGCTGGCACCGATGCCGCAGAAGCGCCCGAACGCGATACCAGCGGCAGGAGGCAACCGGCCGCCTACGGGGGCTCCACCGCGAAGCCAGGCGGCGCCGCCTCGAAGCGCAGCCCCTCCGGGCCGTTCTGCCAACCCCGCGCCCCGGGCTGAGAAGAAGCCTCGGTTCTTCCCCCATCAGCCGCGGTCGGTGTCTGAGACGGGGCTCTCGCAATCGCTCATCGAAGAGCTGGTGCTCAAGGCGCTCTTCTTCGCCGGTGAGCTGCGCGGAGCGGAAATCGCCCATCGGATCAAGCTGCCCCAGCTGATCGTCGACGAGATCATCGAAGGGTTGCGGCGCTCGAAGTACGTCGACTTGAAGGGCGGCGCCGGCATGGGCGTCGGCAAGTCGGGCATGATCTACACGCTCACCACCTTCGCCACCGACCTGATGCGGCAGATTCTCGATCGCAACCGGTACAACGGGCCCGCGCCGGTGCCGATGAATGACTGGTTCGAGGCGGTGAAGCACCAGACCGTGCGCGGCATTCGCATCGATCGCACGCGCATGGAGGCCAACTTCGGCGACCTGATCGTGAAGGACTACATCTTCGACGGCCTCGGGCCGGCGATGAACTCAGGGCGGGCGATCTTCTTTTACGGGCCTCCGGGCAACGGCAAGACCGCGCTCTGTCAGTCGCTGGTGCAGTGCTACGAGGGCGACATCTGGGTGCCGCACGCGCTCATCGTCGATGACTTCATCATTCGCTTTTACGACTCGACGATTCACAAGCCGATCGAAGACGACAACTCTGGCAACGCGCCCGATTCGCGGTGGGTGCGGGTGCGGCGGCCGTTGGTGGTGGTGGGCGGCGAGCTCACGCTGCAGACGCTCGATTTGATCTACTCGCCCGACGTGAAGTTCTACGAGGCGCCATTTCAGCTCAAGGCGACGAACGGCATGTTGTTGATCGACGACTTCGGCCGTCAGCAGATCAGCCCCAAAGACCTCCTGAACCGGTGGATCGTGCCGCTCGAGAGCGACGTCGATTACCTGACCCTGCACACCGGCAAAAAGCTGCAGGTGCCGTTCAACGTGTTCGTGGCGTTCTCGACCAACTTAGACCCAGCGGCCCTGGTTGACGACGCGTTCTTGCGGCGGGTTCGCTACAAGCTGGCGGTCGAGCCTCCTGACGACGCGCAATTTCACCAAATCTGGGAGTCGGTCTGCCGCAAGAAGCAGGTGGCCTACGACGAAGAGGCGATCAACTGGTTGATCGACGCGCATTACCGGCCAGTGAACCGGCCCTACGCAGCGTGCCAGCCTCGTGACTTGCTCGATCAGGTCATCGACATCGCGCACTATCGAAACGAAGCGCCGCAGCTCAGTGAAGAGCTGCTCGACGGCGCCGCGCGCAACTACTTCGTGCGCTTCGACAAGAACGAGTGATCAGGTCTTGCTGAGCACTTTGCGAATGCTCAAGTCGAGGTCGCCGGTGAGCACGGGGAGCAGGTCATCGAGGGTGCTCGCGCCGATCGACAGCCGCTCGGCCAACAAGCGCCGCGTCTCTTTGAGGAGCTTGGCGCGAATCGCAGAGAGCCATCGAGCGGCGGTGCTGCGGCCGATGTCTTGAACCCGGGCGATGCGGTCGAGGCCCATGCCTTCGACGACGTGCAAGCGCAGCAGGGCTCGTTCTTTCGGGTCGAGCCCGAGCAACACTTCGCGAAACACCTCGTTGAACACCCCGCGCGAGTTGTTGCGCAGCACCTCGAGCTCGGGGTCGGCCAGCGGCGGCGTGGCGACATCGGCGACGACTTCGCGCTTTCGACGGCGATCGCCTTCACGGCGGGCGTTGAGGCCGGCGCGAACGGCGGTGGCGGCGAGCCAGCCTCCGAGTGAGCCACGGCCGGAGTATTCGACCAGCCGCGGGGTCTCGCCGACCAGCAACCGGCTCTGGAGGTCGAGGGTCAAGTCGACTGCGTTGACGCTGCCACGGTGGCGCTGTTCGATGCGCTCGCACTCCCGGCGAAGGCGAAGCTCGAGCTCGGTGACGGCCGCGGAGTCGTGCGCGAGCGCGGCGTGGGCCAGGTAGAGGTCGGCGACGGGGGCTTCATCGAGCTCGTCGTGTGCGAAGCGTTCACCAAGAAATTGAGCGAAGTCGTGCGGGTCGACGCGAAAGCGGGGCCAGGCCTCTTTGCCTCGGGCGAGGTGGGTGGTGAGCAGCGCTTCGGTGAGGCCGGGCGGCGTCTTCGTGGCCTTTCGGCCGAGGAGAAACGCGCTGACGAGAGTGTCGGTCACGGGGAGCCTTGATGGTACTCGGTTCTTCGGCTGAAGCGGAGAGGACAGTCTGTGCGGTGCGTGCCGAGGGACTCTGGCTCGGCAGACTCGCGGAAGCCGTTCGTGCTGAGCGACTCGAAGCACCCTTCAGGTACCGGCGACGGTCGCGTGACCCGGGCTTCACCCTTCGAGAACCTCAGGATGAGCGGCCAGATTCGCACCCACTCCGTTCGCTCCTTCGAGCGCCTCAGGGTGAGCGGCCCAGCCACCCACGCAACACCCGCAGCGCCATGCGCACATGCTCGAAGCGCTGCGCCAGCGACCCCAGCTCCGACGGAGCCGTCACCGACTCGACCCGCGCCGCCGCCGCCTCTCGCCAGGCCTTCGCCTCGTCGACCTGCCCCGTCTTCTCGAGCCGCCGTGCCTCCGCGTACTGCAGCTGCGCGCGGTACACCTCCAACGCCGAGAGAAACCCGAGGTCGGTTGGCGCCAGCAACGGCTTGCTCGCCTCGAAATCGTCAACCGCCGTCGCGTCTTTGCGCATCGCCTTCAACGTGCCCCGCGCGCCGAGGGCCAGCGCGGCATGCCGCTTGTCGCCCACCAACTGAAACAGCCCCAGCGCCTCGTCGAGCAGCTCAGCCGCCTGAGGCAGCGACGCCTGCTCCATCATCAACAGCGCCTGGTTCAAGAGACACACGCCCTCGAAGCGCCGGTTGCCCACCTCGCGATGAATGCCGATGGCGCGCCGGTAGAGCACCACGGCCAGATCATTCGCCTCTCGGTCTCGCTCGAGGTCAGCCAGGTTGGTGACCGCGATGCCCTCGCTGCGGCGATTGCCGACCTCGCGGTGCACCGCGATCGCCTGAGTGCAGCTCTGCTCCGCCGCCTCCCAATCTCCGTTCGCCTGCTGCAGCACCGCCAAATTCGTGAGCGTCACGCCTTCGAAGCGGCGGTCGCCGGAGAGGCGGTGCAGCCGCAAGGCCTCGGCTCCGAGCCTCGCAGCATGTTCGCTGCCTTGCTCCTGGGCGATCGCGCTCAAATTCGCGATCACCCGGCCGCGCATGCGGGTGTCATCGGCCTGCTCGAGCAGCGTGAGGGCCCGCTCGTACAGCCCCGTGGCGATGGGCAGCGCGCCTTCTTGCTTTCTCACTGACGCCAGGTACGCCAGCGCCCGGCCCGCGGGGCCCGCCTCGAGCGGCTGCGCCATCAGCTCTTCTAAATCAGCCGCGGCGTCTGCCAACCGCCCCCGCGAGAACAGCACCCGCGCCCGCGCCTCGAGCGCCGGAGCCCGCTCCTCGGGGGTCTTCAACTTGCTCAACACCGAATCGAGCATCGCGAGGTGAGCGCCGTACGGCCCCCGAACGACGAACATCGCATCGAGCGCGAGCAACACCCGCAGCGCCTGCTTCGGGCCATCACCCGGTCGCCCGAGCCAGTGCTCCCAGGCGCGGGCCAGGTTCTCTCGCTCGACCGACAGCACATCGAGCACCGACGCGCCCTTCTCTGCTTCGGGCCCGAGGCGCTCACCAAGCGCCAGGTAGTGCTCGGCGTGCCGCAGCCGTGCCGGCGCCTCGTGATGCGGCAATCGGCTCACCAAGCGCGACCGAATCGCCTCGTACATGCCGTAGCGAGGCAACCGTGACTTGGGCGAGAACCCCACTCGCACGAGTGACTTCGCCCGAAGTTGGTGAAGCACTTTGAGCACCTGATCTGGGTGGGCGAGCGAGGGGTCGGGGCTCCAGCGAATCACGTTGATCGCTGCGTCAGCGGTGAAGCCGCCCGAGAAGACGGCGCATTGCACCAGCGCCGAGCGCTCCTCGTCACTCAGCCGCGACCAGGTGGTGTCGAAGGCCGCGTCGATAGGCACGAACCCGTTCGAGCCACCTGACATCGATTGATCTTCGGCCGCGCTGAGCGACTCGAGCGGGGCCTGCGCCATCTGCGCCGCCGCGAGCTCAATCGCGAGGGGTATGCCCTCGAGGCGCCGAACCAATTTTCGCACCAGCTCCCGCGCCGATCGCGAGGTGGGGAAGCGTGGGTTGAGCGCCGTGGCCCGCTCGAAGAACAACACCATCGCGTCACTGTCGGTCTGGCCCTGTGAATCGAGCGGCAGGGGCGTGACCTCGTACGAGCGTTCTGACTGGTTGCCGAGGGCGACCTGCGAGCACACCAGAAACGACGCGTCTTTCGCGATTCGCAGCCACTCGGTCATCGCCAGGTCGAGCGCCAGCGGCAGCACCTCGGCGTGATCGATGACCAGCAAGCACTCGCGCCTCGAGGCGAGCACGTGCCCGATCGAATCGACCGGAGCCCCCGCGGCCGGCAACGCGACCCCCAGCGCATCGGCGATCGACAGACACACGTCTTCGATGCCGCGCGCACCAGTCAAATCGGCGAGCCACACCCGGCCTCGAAACCGCGAGACCTGTTGCCGCGACACCTCTCGCGCCAGCCGTGATTTGCCGACGCCCCCCGGCCCCACCAGGGTGATCAACCGCGAGCCGTAGCCAATCAGCTGATGCAGATCAGCAAGCTCAGCGGCGCGGCCGATCAACCGATGCTCGTCATCTGGCAGCTGCGCGGGCGCGTCGCGTTCAGCCGAGAGATCATTCGCTCGCGCGATCTTCTGACCATGCGCGCTGCGGGCCTTCGCCAACGCGCTGGGGCCATCGGGCGAAGTGGCTTCGCGCTCGAGCGAGTGCGCGGTGTCGTGCGCGGTCGGCTCTTCATCTGAGGTCAACCCGACGACCTGCCCCGCTTGAGGGAAGAGCACCCGCATCAGCTCGGCGATCGCCTCGGCCCCCGAGGGCAGCCCGAGCCGGCCCACTTCGGTGTCGATCGCCTCGACCAGCTCAGCGCCGCGAGAGAAGCGGTCTTCTGGTTTACGGGCGAGGGCCTTGAGCACGAGCGCGTCGACCTCGGCCGGCACGTCGAGGCGGTACAACGAGGGCGGAGGCACCTGCCCCGCGAACACCCGCTGCAGCGTCTGCGCCTCGGTTTCGCCGCGAAAGAGGCGGCGGGTCGTGAGCGCCTCCCAGAGGCACACGCCGAGCGCGAAGAGATCGCTGCGCCCATCGACTACGCGCCCCTGCGCTTGTTCGAGCGACATGTACGCGAGCTTGCCCTTGAGGGTGCCAGGCACGGTGCGCATCAAGCTCTGCTCAGCGCGCGCGACGCCGAAGTCGATCAACTTCACCTCGCCCTTGCGCGAGAGCAGCACATTGTGCGGCGTCACGTCGCGGTGCACCAACCCGAGCGGGAGCCCTTCAGCGTCGAGCGCGTGATGCGCGTAGTCGAGCGCGCTGGCCAGGGCCGAGCCGATCGCCAGCACCACCTCGAGCTTGGGAGACAGCCGCGCCTCGAGCACCCGCCGCATCACCTCGAAGAGGCTGGCGCCTTCGACGTACTCCATGCGTACGAACCACTCGCCGTCGACCTCGCCCAGCTCATCGATGCGAACGATGTTCGGGTGCCGCAGCCGCGCCGCGATGCGCGTCTCGTCGAGAAACGCGTGCAGCATGTCGGGGTTGTCGAGCAGGCTGCCCAAGATGCGCTTGAGCACGACCGGCCGCTCTGACGGGCCGCGCGCCAAGAAAACCTCGCCCATGCCGCCGCGCCCCAAGAGGTTGATCAACTTGTAAGGGCCGAAGCGGGTTCGGTTGCCGTGCTGCTCTGACAGCTCGTTGAAGACGGCGGCGCACTCATCGCAGTCGCTGATGTGCAGCCAGGCCGCAGCCTCGTCGGCGCGGCCCAGCCGCTGCTCGAGAATGGCCCCGAGTTGATCCTCTGTCAGACAGTCTTGGCGGATCATCAGGCGAAAACCCACGCAATCATTGGCTGTAGGCGGGTGTGCGCACGCCTGAGAATTATCTTTTTCTGAGAAGGTAACAAAGGCGGGCAGGCTGACGATAACGCCATTGGAGGCTAGCGCATGAGCGTTTCATCGGTCGGGCAAGCGGGCAGCGCAGGTGAGGTCGTCGAGCTCGAGAATGACGACGCGCCCCCGGCGCCGGCGGTGGCTGACGCGGCACCGGCCGTTCAAGAGAGCGGCTTCGACGACGCCAGGGCCCAGACGCTGGTGCTCAACCCCCAGGCGCCGCTGCTCGAGGTCGTCGATCGCTCGTCTATCGACTCCGAGGGCAAGAAGAAGGGCACCAACGACGACTCGATTGGCGATGGGCGCACCATCGGCAGCCGGCGTACTGACGTCATACCCACCATGGTTGCGACGGGGCCCGTCGACGTCGCTGCGGTGACCGAGGGGTTGTCTGACGCCGCGAAAGAACAGGTGACCAAGCTGTTGGCCGACCCGGCGACGGCGAGCGACGCGTCGTACGCGTTCACCTCGGCGACGTTCGGCAAGCTCGAGGCTGATCAGCGCGAAAAATTCGTCGACATCATGGCGACTGGTGGCCCCCGCGCGACGCAGCTGTTGGCGATGGGGTGCGAGATCTGCGGTGACATCTCGTCTCTGCGCGCATGCGACGGGTCGACCGTGCTCGACAACCTCGACAGAATGGTGAAGCGCCCCGACCTCGCCCCCTATGTGGCCGACGTGCTGGCCGACATGGTGCTCCCGGAGCGCATCTGGCAGGGCAAGGCGCCGACCTGTACCGCGGCGACGATGCAGTTCGAGCTCGCGATGCGGCAGCCCGCCGAATTCAGCCGGCTGATGTGCGGCCTGGCGATCGACGGCTCGGTGAAAATGGCGGGCGGGGGTACGCTCGAGACCCAGCCCGGCGCGGCGCTCAACGGCAGCATCGTCGCCGGCGACAAGCGCTCTCCGACGGAGGCGGTGTTTCAGGCCGCCCTGATGGAGTTCGCCAACGGCACCGAGACTTACGACTTCAACAAGATGCAGAGCACCACCGCGAATGGCTCTACGCACCGCGGCCTCAATGGTGATCAGATTCAAACCGCGCTCACGAACCTCTTCAACGTGAGCTACCGCACCACCAAGACCACCACCCCCGAGGAAGCCGTTGGGGCGCTGAAAAGCCTGAGCCGGGGCGTCAGCGCCAACCGCCCGGTGCTGATCGACCTGGTGGTTGACGACACCACGAACCATTGCGTGGCCTTCGAGGGGCTCAACAATGGGCGCATTCAGCTGCGCGACCCAGAGACCGGCGAGCGTACCAGCCTCTCGACCCAAGAGTTCTTGGAGCAAGTCGCCGCAGTGCACGTCGCTCCGCTGCGGCGCGTGACCCGCAATGACCCGGTCACCGAGAACGGGCGAATCTTCATTCAGTAAAGAGGAGAAAAGGGACGGTCGAAGGTCGGTGGTGTCGAGCTGAGTAGGAAGAAGTTTCTCATTCTCTCTTACTCCGCGAGCCCCACCCACCATGGACATTTCGGCCACCAGCAGCGTCACCCGCCCCATCGCCTCTGAAGTCGTCGACGCAGCGCCCGACACCGCGGCGACGACGGCGACGCAGCCCGCCGACTCCAGCGCTGCGAGCAGCTTCGCCACCGCCAAAGACGTGCCGGTGGTGCTCGACGCGCAGGCAGACGCGCTGACCGTGTCGGCCGATTCGCCCAGCTACCGGGTCTCGTGCTCGGGAGGCACCTTGATCGCGACTGGTGATGCGCAACCGGGGCAAAGCCAGGGCGCCAAAGACGCGTACGCCACGATGCAGTTCACCGAGACCCACGTCGAGTCGAAAGAATACCAGGCGCTCACCTGGGCCTTCGACGGCGCGCCCGACAAGCAGCTGGCCACCCAGGTCAAGGCCGACGCGCTGGCGTACCTCGAGAAGACGCCGGGCCTCAAAGACGCGTGTGACGCGGCGGTCGTCGCGTGTGGTGCGGTGCCCTCGAAAGTCGAAGGCTTCAAAGTCGACTTCGCGCTCAATCACTTCGAGAACGTCGGCGCCGCGAAGGGCCTGAAGTGGGGTGAGACCGAGAAGCAGGTCAAAGACATGCTGAAGACGAGCCGGGCAGAGGCTGCCGAGAAGAAGATCACGGTGCTCGACACCAAGGGTGGCAACGGCCAGAAGATCAGCGGCTACGTGGTCGCGAACGATCGCAAGGTCGTCAACATGGACGGCTCGAACAACACCATCGACATGTGCAGCGTGCCGTTCCCCCGGCCCTCGGGGCACTCCGATGCGATTCTCGGTGGCAATCACAACTCGGGTCAGGTCGACATGGTCGGCACCGTGCTGATCAGGGCCGGCAGCGAAAACACGTGGACGGTGAAAGACCCCTCGCAGCGCCCCGCGCTGAACCCTCCCGCGACCGAGGTGGCCGGGTTGATCAAGCCCGAGCTTGCCGCCGCCGCCAAGAAATCGAGCATCGTGCTCGAGGGCAACTCGGCTGACTGGTCGGTGCTCGCCAACGGCGCGACCGCGACCTACACGAATACCAAGACCAAGACCTCGGTGTGCATACCCGCCGGGGCGCAAGGCCAGGTCTCGTACGCAGCCTCCTCGGCGCTCGACAAGATGGCGGCTGACCTGAAGGCCGGCGTGAAGCCAGCCGAGGTCTCGGTGTGCCTCGACCCGAACACCATCACCAAGCCCAAGCCGAAGACGGTGACGCCTCCCACCGACGGAGGCCCTGAGCCGACCAGCACGCCGGTCACGAGCAAGCCCGGGCCGGCCGTTGAGTCGCAGCCAGAGCTGAGCGCCTCATTCGACCAACTGTTGTCGTCGGTGCCCCCGAAGATGGCGAAGCGGTTAATCTTGGCGTGGCTCAAGAAAATGGGCATCACGCCGAACCCTGACGGCACGCTGGCCTCATTGAAAGAGCAGCTGGCGGGCCTCATGAAGAGCGTCGGCCCAGCGAAGGCGGCGATCATCGAGAACTCGATTCGCCGCGAGGCCAAGAAAGAAATGGCCATGCTGCCCAAGTCGCCAGAGAAGCTGCTCCAGCCCTTGAGCAAAGCGCCGGTCAGCACCACCGCGACGACGCCCACCACCACCTCGAAGACCTCGCCCTTCTACGACCCCTACGCGATGGCCGGCCAGCCGACGACCGAGCAGCTGGTGGCGGCGCAGGCGAAGGCCAACCTCGAGCCAGACCCGGTGAAGCGCGCGGCGATGCTGCAGACCATCGATGGTGTCTATGAGTCGAAGAAGCAGCACGCGGTCGCGGCGCAGATCGAACAACGCGCGCAGCAAGACAGCGCCGCGAGAGACATGTGCGGCACTGAAAAAGAGCGAAGCCGTCAGCTGATGACCGACAACGGGCTCAACTCCGCGGCGATCAACCAGGCGATGACGTTGATCGACGAGCAGTTCCTCGCCGCGAAGATCAACGCGATGGAGCACGGCGTGCCGTTCACCTCGTTCAAGTCGACCGCGGCTGAAGACGCGATCGCCCACGCCCTGCAGGTGATGCACGCCGACATGGCCCAGACCGGCATCACCGCCGAAGCGTGGATGGCGCGGCAACGCGGGTAGGCGGGTATGGGACGATCGGTGGTCGGCGGGTTCGAGTGAAGAGAAGCCCCTTTCATCTTCGCCAGAGGTCGCCCCCATGAAGCTCGCCAGCGCAGCGCTTGTTCTGATGATGGCGACGAGCTGTGACTTCGGCGCCGCCATGGTCATCACCACCGATTTCGAGGGAGCGACCGACGCTGGTCGCCGATTCGCCGATGGTGGTGTGCGCGCCGACGCCGGTGCGGGCGTGGCGGTGCTCGATGCAGGCAGGCGGCCCCAGGTCGACGCGGGCGAGCCAGGGTGTTTTCGCGACGCCGATTGCCGACCGAATTTTCACTGCAAGGGCAATGGCGAGTTCGCGGGCGAATGCATCGCCGACCCCGGTACGTGCACCCACACCACCTGTGGCACCTCGTGCGGCACCGTCGCTGACGTCTGCGGCGGTACCATTGCGTGCGGCGCGTGCGCCTGCGTGAAGGGCATTTGCGGCAGCTCGTGCGGCGAAATCTCAGACGGGTGCGGCGGCACGCTCGACTGCGGCACCTGCAACGCCTGCGTCCCGCTCTCCTGTGGCGCCTCGTGCGGCACCATTCCAAATGGGTGTGGGCGACACCTCGACTGTGGCGCGTGCCCCACCTGCTCGGCCACCATCGGTAACTACCGCAGCCACACCAGCAACGAAGAATTCATCGACCCTCCGACGGCCGTGGGCGCGCCGGGGCCGATCAGCGGGTTCTCGGCATTGAGCTCACCAGTGCCAGTCGGAGCCACCACCATCGCGCTGAGCGGGTCGGTGCCGAACGCGCAGACCTGCTGCTGGCAAGTCGAAGGCGCGGCGGGTGGGCTCACCACCGGCTCGGTGGCTCCAGGGGTTGACGGCGCGATCTCAGCGACGCTGCCGATCTTCTGCGGCAAGAACACGGTGCGTTTGGTCTGCGGCAACGGCGCCGGCTCGCGGGTGCTCATTCGCGAGCTCGATGCCCCCTGTCAGCCCAAAGACCTGCGCGTCACCCTCGGGTGGGACGATCAAGGCACCGACATGGAGCTGCACCTGGTTCGCGACCACGGGCACGTCAATACGGAGCTCGATTGCACCTGGTACACCTGCGTGAACCGCAACATCGGCTGGAGCGCGACGCCGGCCTCGAACCCGATCAAAGACGTCGATGACGTGACTTACGACGGGCCAGAGAACATCTACCTCGACACCGCAGCGCCCGGCACCTACCACGTGTTGGTCGAATACTGGGGCAGCGGCGCACCCTCGAAGAACACCATCACCGTCGCGGTTAAAGAGAAGACCGTCGGGTCGATCAGCAGAACGCTGCAAGTGCATGAGGTGTGGTACGTCGGCACCGTAACTTTCCCCAGTGGCGCGATTGCGGCGGTCGACACCGTGACCGACTGCGCCGCCAGCTGGCGAAAAACGACGCATGGCTGTGATTTGACGCTGCCGTAGCGATTGTTGCGTCAACTGATGCGGCCGCGGCATCGAAGGCCGAGCCCATGTCACGTCACGTGCGAATCACTCCGATTCTCGAGCAGCGGTGGGCGTGTTGCTCTACGGTACGCGCCCCGTGACCCCCCGGCTCCTCTTCGCTTGCCTGGCATTGGTGACGGCCTCGGGCTGCATCACCGTGTACCAGCCCTTGGTGTCGCTGCAGCGGCCCTTCGCGGTCGACCCCGAGTTGGCCAACTTCGAGGGCCAGAACATCTTGGTGCGCTGCGTGCCCGGCGACTACGTCGAGCTGCCCGATGCGCAGCAACTCTGTCAGCAGATGCGCGAGCTCTACGAAGCGCAGAGCGCGAAGGTCGAGACCGATGTACCGCGAAAGAACACGGGGTTTCTGACCACCAAGTTCAAGCCTGATCTGATCGTCGAGCTGCGCGGCCGGCTCTTGAAACGGGAGACCAGCAATTTTCTGATCAACCTGCTCTTTTTGGCCTCGGCGTCGCTGATACCCACGACCGAAGAGATCGAGATCGCGCAAGACGTGATCATTCGCGACGCGAGCGGCTTTCAGTTGGCGCAAGACTCGCTGCAGGCGCGCTTCGTGCGGCAGTACGGGCTGGGCGTGTGGGGCGTCAACGCGCTGGTCGATCTGATCGTGCGACCCAAGAATCAGAAGATCACCGGAGACGGCTACCGGAGGGATTTCAGCGCGGATTTTTACGGTCACCTGAGCGAGCTCGCGTTTCATGCCCGCATGCGCTCGGCGATCATGCATGAGTTTGATCAGCCGTTGACCGTCGCGCCCCCTGCTTCGACGGCCCCTGTGCCGAAGGCCAAGCCGTGAAGCTGCTGCCGATGGCCCTGGTGTTGAGCGGCTGCGCCTACGACCCGTCACCCGGCTTGTCACACACGCGCCGTGAAGCACGAAACTTCGAGTGCCAACGCCTGGGGCAAGAAGAGGCCCACGACCGGTACCCGGGCGACATACCACCGGTGCCGCCGCGGCAGATGGCGCAGGCGATGACCGAAGCGCTGGTGTGCGAGCCGCGCTTCATTTCAATCGATGATCGCGCCCCGCGTGACGAGGCGATCTTGTCGACCCTTCGCCGTGATGTCGGGGCACTGACCGAGCTTGCCAGCACCCTCACTCCGGGAGCGCTGGTCTGGCACGTCGATGCGTTTTACCCGGAGCAGGCGGTGGCCTCGAAGATCTCAATCGCCGCGAAGACCGAGCTGTTCGAGCGCGGCCGCGCGGTGTCAGACCGCGTACCGACCCTGGCCGCCGGAGACATCTCGGTGCTCAGCCGGCTGCCTCCCAACCAGGCCTATGCGACCGCCTGCACGCGCTATTTCGCGGAGCACGTCTTGGGCGAGCACGACGTTTTTCTCGGGCTGATGGTGGTCGACCCCCGAGAGACCCAGCTGCACGCGGGCGTCTGCCAGGCCGGCAAGTGGCGGTGGGTGCAATGAAGCGCGCTCTCTTGGCAATGCTGGTGTCATCGGTCGCCTTCGCCAACCCCGACCCCAAGACGCCCGACGCGCAGCGAGCGCAGATCGAAGCCGTGCGTGCAGAGATCGCCGCGCAAATTCAACTGCAAGCCTACGACCTCATCGACGAGCTGGTCTTCGAGTGGCTGCAGAACCCACCCTTTGGCGTGGCCACCCCGCTGGTGTTGGCCGACGTCGGAGTGCCGGTCAGCTTCGGCAGTGGCCTGCAGGCGCTGATCGAAAATCACCTCACCTCAGTCGTGCTCAAGAACCCGCGCTCGAACGTCGTGCTGACCCACTGCCCGGCGTGCACCGCGATGGTGGTGCACTCTGGCGCGAAGGGCACGGTGGTCTCGCGCGGGGTCGATTCACCCGAGGCGTTGGCCGAAGCCGGCACCGCCGCACAAAGCAAGCATGCGTTGTTTCTCGACTTCGAGGTCGAGGGCAGCGCGATGGTCTTGCGCGTGCGAATCACCTCGCTCGAGCCTTCGTTGCCCATCGTCTACGCGAAGACGCTGACCACCTCGACCGGCAGCGCCGCCTTGCTGCGTACCGGAGATCGTCTGAAGAGCGCCGCCGACGCGCGCAAAGAATACACCGACATTCTCGAGAACCGCAGCACCTGGACGATACCGATCAAAGTCGGCGTGAAGACCTACCCGCCGGGCTTTCAAAGCATCCCCGCGCCCCCATTCATTTGGATCAGCGGGGGCGTCGAGGCGGGCTTCAACCAGGCGCGCGCGTGGTTGGCGAGCTTCTCGGTGGGGGTGAGCTGGGCACCGCAGTCGCACACCGCGTGGTCGGCCCAAGCGCGCGTCGCCCGGCTGCTCACCGGTACGGTCAGCTCGCTCACGCACCCAGATCTGTACTTCTTTCTCGGCGCGTCGATCGTCTCGGTCTACGGCAACTCAGCCCTGTTGTTCTCAGACGATGACGTGAGCATCGACGAGCTCACCAGAATCATCACCAACAACCCCAACCAGACCCCGTCGCGCACGTTCGGCGCGTTTCAAATCGGCCTCGAGCTTCGGGTGAAGAACCGCATCGGCGTCGGCGTCTACCTCGAGACGATACCCGCGCTGGCCAGTGACAGAAACATCGGCAACTACCTGAACCTGGGCCTGCTTCGTTTTCAGACCTTCGGTGCCGAGGTGTCGTTTTGCTTCTGAACGTTCGGTTGATCTGTGTGTCGGCGCTGGTCCTCGCTCCGGCGGTGGCCCAGGCGCAACGCGAGATCACCCGCAATGCGTTGCTGCGCTTCGAAGAGACCATGTCGCTGCGCCGCGAAGAAGGGGCGCGCGAGGTCAAAGAGCTGCTGCCGGCGATCGTGATCAGCGTCACGCCCGCGTTCGAACAGACCCGGGCCTGGTACCCGACCGCCGCCCTGGCCTCGCTGGTGCACGTCTTCGGAGCCCCCTCGTTGCGCTCGTGCGAGGCCTGCATGGCGCCCCATGCGTACATCGCGAATGGCCGCTTCGAGCAGTCGTCGACCGCGTTGACCGCGGCCGAAATCACCCGGCTCGATGCGCTGGCGAGAGGTAAGAGCGCTCCCGCGCGAATCGCGATCTGGCTCGACGAAACGACCGAAGGGGTCTCGCTCAAGGTCATCGACTTGCAGAACAGCCGCATCGTGATGGCCCAGAACTTCGACCCGAGCTTGAGCGAGCAGGCCCGCACCACCAAGGGGCAGACCTTCGCCGAAGAGCTCGACCGCCGGCAGCGCGGAGACAGCCTCACCCACACCTTCATCGACGTGGCGCTCTACCCGGGGCAGCACATCTCGCTCGACTGGGCCGAGCAGTGGGGCGACACCAACGCGAACCTGTCGGGCGTTTCGCTCTCGCTCTTCGACCCCGTGCTGGGCGTTGGCGCCGAATATTTTCGCGTCATACCGCAAGCGTTGAACCTGATGGTCGGCGCGAAGGTCTTGCTCAGCGTGCCCACGGCGTTGATTCAAGCCATCGCTGGGTCGAGAGGCCAGGTGCCGACCTTGTTCGACCCGATCATCACCGGCGTGTTCATGGTGCGCCTGCCCATCGCCAGCTCGAATTACGGCGTCATTCTCTCGGTCTCGACCAACGGCCGTGTCGGCCTTGGCTTCTCGTTGATGAACCTCTCATTGCTACCCTTCTTGCCATGAACCGACTCCTGCTTTTCACCGTGGCGGCGATGTGCGCCTCTGGCTGCGCGGCACGAAATTACACCTACTTTCTGGTCGACCCGAACCCGCAGCGGCACCCTGCGCTCAAAGAAGAGGGCACGCTGATGCGGCCCTTCGCGTACGGCTCGACCACCGTGATGAAGGTCAGGTGGAACGACGGCAACCTGATCACCGAGGTCGACGTGCCGGTGATGGCCTCGGGTCAGCGAATCGTGATCGAGCACGGCGCGGGCAGCAGCGAGGTGAAGACGATACCGGCGATGCGGGTGGTGCCTCCGACGCCGACGCCGGCTGACACGGCGTTGATCGAGGCGTACCGCGCGCGTGGGTTGCGCATCAACGAAGACGCACCCGACGTGAGCATCATTCGCGCCCGCACCGAGATGCAAGACGCGATCAAGACCGGCAACTACCAGATCGCCCTCGAGTGGGCCGAGACGGTGCTGCAGCGCTACAAGTCGCACCCCGAATTCTTACGAGCCAAGGCCTCGCTGCTGTTGATGATGGGCGAGCGCGACAAGGCGATTGAAGTGTACGAGCAGGTCGAGGGCATCGAGAGCGACCCTGCTGTTCGAAAGAAACTCGAAGAGCTGCAACGCCAGCAGAAGTAGGAGAAACGTCATGCAGATCATTGGTCTCGTCATGTTGGGGTTCATCGTGTGGTTCGGGTTCACCGACCGCACTGGCAGCGGCGTCATCTCGGCGTTCGACTCGCACGCATTCGTGATGGTGCTGGTCGGCTCGGCTGCGGCGGTGATGGTCAGCTCGACCGGCAAGACCGCCTTGCGCACGATCACCGCGCTGCGAGAATTGATCCCCGGGTTTCGGCTCTTTGGGCGGGTCACTTCGGCGATGGAGGCCGAGCGTGAAGCGGTCTGCGCGGCCTGGCGAGAAGGCAAGCGCAGCCAGGCGTTGGCCATCGCCGAGCGCAGCACCTACCCGGCGGTGAAGCAGGTCGCCGAGCTGCTGCTCACTCGCTCACCCGCGGTCGCCAGCGCGAAGGTGTTTCTCGAATTGCGTCACGGCGAGATCAGCTTCTGGCAGCCGCCGATCAACAACTGGGAGATGCTCTCGAAGCTCGGCCCCTCGTTCGGCATGGTCGGTACCATCACCGGCATGATTCAGCTCTTTCGAAACATGAGCTCAGACAATTTGAACATCGGCGCGGCAATGTCACTCGCGTTGCTGGCCACCTTGTACGGAGTCGCATTCGGCGCCGGCGTCGCCGCCCCCATCGGGCACTACTTGAACGGCTTGCTCGACGAGCGGCTCGGGTTTCTCGAGCGCTGCGAAACCAGCGTCAATGAGCTCGTCGCCCGCGGAGCCATCTAACCCATGCAACGCCGCAAGATGGGCAATGAGGAAGGGTGGCTGCTCAGCTACGCCGACCTGATCACCAACTTGCTCTTGTTCTTCGTCGTGCTGCTCACCGCCGCGAACTTGAGCAAGGGGCGCATGCAACAGATTGCCAAGAGCATCTCGGGGCAAGAGAGCCCGCAGAGCCTCGAGTCGATGCGCAAAGAAATCGACGCGCAGATTCAAAAGCAGAAGCTGCAGGAGCTCGTCGCGACCACCGTCTCTGAAGCGGGCCTCGAATTGTCACTCAATTCGGGCCTGGTGTTCGACTCTGGCAAGGCCGCGATTCGCCCCGAGCTCGAGCAGACCATCAACGCGATGCTCACCACGCTGACCCCCTACTCCTCGAAGTACCAATTCGCGGTCGAGGGCCATACCGACCCGACGCCAATCAACGGCGGGGCCTTCGCCAGCAACTGGGAGCTCTCGAGCGCACGCGCCATCGTGGTGCGGCAACGGCTCGAAGACGTCGGCATCTCGCGCGGCCGGGTTCGCGTCGAAGGGTACGCCGATACGAAGCCGTTGCCTGAAGAGCAGCTCAAAGGGTTGACCCCTGAAGAACGCATGGCCCGGCTCCGCCGCGTCGTGGTGAGGATCTACTGATGCGTCTGTTTCTGATCAGCACCCTGGTGTCTCTCACCGCGCTCGCGCAGACCGCGACGCAGCCCGCGCCGATACCGGGCAAGCACATCCCCGCTCCGGTGTTGATGGAGCTGCGGGCACTCGAGAATCAATTCGACCTCTCGCTTGGCCGCGACTGCGCGCCTGAGAAGTGCATCTCGAAGGGGTGCGTGTATCAAGACCACGCGGTCGTCGACATGCCGCGCAACGCATCGCTGCCAGGCCTGGGTCAAACCGAAGGCCCGGGCAGCGTGCCGATTCAGGAGTACCTGACCGTCGCGCACTGTGACTTCGCGCACGAGAAGTCGGTGTCGCCGCGTGATGTGGCCGCGTTGGTGAAGCGCCTCGAGCAGCGCCTGGCCAAGGGCTGGCTGCAGGTCACCGTGGGTCACCAGATTCTCGAGCCGATCTCCGAGAGCCTGCGTGACTCGCCGCCTCCGCCGCCGGTCGTCGAGCCGGTGAAGCCGAAAGAGCCCGTGGCCGCACCACCGCCTCCCCCAAAGTGGGACGCCGAGGTCGCGCTGCGAGAGCTGTGGGTGGCCCTGTTGCCCCACTTCTCGTGGATGGCGGCGATCGGGTTGCTCACCGCGGCGACGTTGATGATCATCTGGGCCCTGCGGCGGCTGGGCAGCCAGACCCTCGAAGAGAAGGCGATGCTCGCGCAGCTCAACGCGGGCACCTTGACGGGTGCTCCGGCGGCTGAAGACCCGGCCGAGAAGAAAGAAGAAGAGGCGAAGACCGATGGTCTCTCGCTCGAAGATCAAGCCAATGCGGCCTTCGTGGCCGAGCAACATACCCAGTGGGGTTCACGCTTCGACAAGGCCGATCTCGCCAAAGACGACAGCGTGGTGGTCGAGCTGTTGCGCGAGTGGCTCAGGGCCGGCGAGTTTCCCCTGCTGGCGAAGGCGATCTTCACCTTTGGCGATCGCCTCTCGGTCGCCTTCCCCTCCGACGGGGAGTACGCGGTGCGCAAGGTCGAGTTCGCCGAATATCTGCGCTCACTCGACCGCACGATGCTGCCTTCAGACTCAGCCTTTTATCGGCAGCTGAGCCAACACGCGATCGCGGCCTCGCTGAACGCCCAATCTGACGCAGGCATTTATCTCAGCCTTCGAGAAGAGTTCGGCAGCGCGGGCATCGCGAGCTTGATCGAGCGGCTGCCCGAGCGTCACGGTGCGCTGCTCTTCGGCCTGGTGCCCTCTGACGTGCAAGACGAGGTCGCCCGAGCGCTGCCCGCCGACGTGCGGCTCGAGACGGCCCGTCAGCTGTTGCTCACCAACCGCATCTCTCGAGAAGAGCGCGGTCACTTGTTCGAGGCCATCGACGCGGCGCGGGCTGGGCTGGCGCTGCCGCTGACTCCGCCGGCGAGTGACAACGACGTCATCGACCGTGGCCGCGAGTTCGACGCCGCCGGCGCGCTGTCGATGCTGCTGCCTTTCATCGACGCAAAAGACCGCCGGTCGCTCTTTCTCACCGCGTACCAGCGCTCGAACGGCGCGTTGCCGCACTGGTACGAGAGCATTCTGTACCCCGACATGCTGCTCAAGGTGCCCAGCGAACTGCAGGCCGACATGCTCCTCGAGGTCGACGTCAAAGGCCTGGCGGGCTGGTCATCGTTGCAGTCGCCGGCCTGGCAAGAGCACTTCTTGGCGGCCTTAAGCCCGTCATTGCAGAACGCGCTGCGGGCCAGCATGGCGTTTCGCTCGCGGGCCGATCAGCTCAACGCCGCCCGAAAAGGCCAAGCCGAGTTGGTCGCCTCGGTGAAGAAGCTCGTCACGCAAGGCAAGGTCACCTTCTCTGAGATCGTGGCCTGAACGTGGTTCGACGGGCTCACCGTGAGAGTCACGGGCACAGGCGCACCATGAGAGTTGCGGTTCTCGCGCTGCTCTTCGCGGCTTGCGAAAAAGTGCCCATCGTCGACATCGGAGCGACCTTTTCACTCTCCGATGCGACCTGGTTTCAAGACGAAGAGACCCTGTTCATTTTCTACCGGGTCGAAGCCCTGCAGGGCCTGGGGCCGAAGAGCCAGATCGAGGTCACCTACCGCACCGACGACCTCGAGCAGCCGTGGGCGAACATCGCTGATCTGCCCGCGGTGCATACCCACCTGCCGGTGAGCTGTGGTCAGTACATGCTGTGTGGCAGCACCAGCCTTCACGTCAAGACCGTGCCACGCGATGTCGGCATTCGGCTGCGCTACCACCATGACGGCTCACTCGCGGCCGAGTCGACCGTGACCTTCAACGTCGTGGGCTCAGGCCCAGCGCACCTGAGCCGGAGCCTGCTGATCTACGGCGTGTTCGATGCCACCAACACCCACGTGCAGTGGCGCGCGCGACACCAATTTCCGACCTTGCGAAATCAGCAGGTTCAAGACCTGGGGCTGCGACGATTTTTTCGCGTCGAGACCCCGAGCGTGGGTGACCTGCAGGGCCAAATCGACGGCAACCCGTACGCCTACGCCTTCGCGCGCAGGTGCCCCGACCACTTCATACCTCTGGGTTGGGCCGTGGCCGCCACCACGACCCGCGCCATCTTCGCGGCCGAGAGCGTGCCGGTCACCGCCTTCGACGCGCCAGTCATCTGCGGTGAATCGACAGTGACCGACGCCAAGGGCACCTTCAGCGCCGCGGCCCTCGCGCAGAAGAACCCTCAGACCCGGGCCGCGTTTCCCTCGCTGCGCAGCCCGATCACCGAGAACACCCCGATTGGTTTTTCAATCGAGCCTTGCGAGCGCACCATCGACGCGGCTGAGCTGGCGATGCAGAAGCAGCGGCTGCAGTTGGTTGGGGCTCCAATCATCTGCAACGACCACTGGCAAGACCCGGCCTTCGTTGACCGCGTGGTATCGACCCTTCGCACCGCCATCGACGGCGTGCGCACCGGCGGCAAAGACATGGTGCTCTCACTGGCCGTTCATCACGACGACACCACCGGCCAGTTTCAAGCCACGGTCGAAAAGGCCCTCGCGCAGATCTTGCCGTTCGAGCGCGAGAAGAGCTCCCCCCGCCTCAGCGGGGCGTTCGTCTTCGACACCGTCGCGCACCTGGTGTCTGACAAGGCGGTCGCGCGCTTGGCGCTCTGGTGCCCGTCGAACATCGCGGCGGTCGACCTCGATACCGTGAGCAACGCGTCGCTGCGCTCCTGCCCGGTGTTGCCCGACATCCCTGATCTCATTCTCGGGCCGATCAAGCTGAGCAGCTTGCCAATCTTGCCGACCCGCGCCCAGTTCGACACCTTCATCGCGAAGTACTCGGCCCAGCTGACCGGCAGCGTCACCCAGATTCACTACCTCGCCCCAGAGCGCACGCCGACGTCGGCCAACATCCCCATCGGTGACTTCGGCGTGGTGACCTTCTTCAACAATGAGTCGTTCGCCGCCGCGGCGACCGATGCCTTCTCGTTCTGCACCACTGAAGATTCACGCGTCAGCTTCATCGCGGTGCGGGTCGCCGATTTTCCCAACAACCCGTTTCCCCTCTCGACGTTGCCCGACTTTCACTCGCAGATGCCGCGCGACACCTACCAACTGGGCATCGGGTGGGACTTTCCGTTTCTGTTGCGGCTCGAGTACCAGGTGGTGCTGGCCGGGGCGGCGTCGGCCTTTTCGGTCTCGGTGCCTTTCGGCATCGGCGCGCCCAGCAAGGGGTACTACGGCGCCCAGCTGTGGGAAACCGGCGAGATACCGCTGACCGACGCCCTCACCCAGTGCACGCGCTTCTGTGACCTGCCGACCTTCGATTCTGCCGGCGTCTACAACGTGAGCTCGCACTTCCGCTCCACCTACGGGCATCAGTGCTACCGCCCGGCGTACCCAGTGTTCGACGCGGCCCACATTGGCGAGGGGGGGTTCCCGCTTGATCCTTAGCGTCCTCCTGATGGTGGCGTTGTCGGTCGACCCCCCGCCTCCTCCAGACGACACCTCGCTGACTTCGCAACGCACCGCCTTCGACGCGTTGACCGAGCGCGCCCTGGGCACCGCTTCACGCGCCGTGCGCTTCGACTGGAGACGCACCACCGTCGGCTTCGGCGTTTCTTCGAGCATCGTGCTCGACCTCAACAATTTCTCGAGCGGCCGCGTCGGAGGCTTCGCGCGAATACCGGCCGGGAGCTTTTTGATCGAGCTCGCCATCACCCGGGTCATCAGCTGGGGCAGCGCCAGCTCGTACCAGCTCTCATTGACCCCCTACCGGCAGTACGGCCGACCGAGCCGGGTGGAGCTCGACCTCAACGTCAGCTACCCGCTCTTCGAGGGCGTCGCGACGGCGAAGCTGGGCTTCATCCCCGCGGCGCAGTTCGTGTTTTCAATCACCGCGGGCCTTCGGTACCTCTACTACCCAGGCTCGCTCTCGAAGATGACGGCGCCCCAAGTCGCTGGTGCGCTCTTCGCCCCGAACCTGGGAGAAACCGAGGTCGCCAACATGGAGCCCCAGCTCTTGCCGAGCATGCAGATCGATCGCGGCCGGTACCAAGTGATGGCTGGGTTCTCGCTCGACGTGTTCTTTCAGCCGGGTCTGTTCGTGACCCCCCGGGTGCTGCTGGGCATACCCGTCACCACGCTTGGCAACGGGCAGGGCGTTGGCCTGTGGTGGGAGCTCAGCCTGCTGGCCGGGTGGCAGTTGTGACCGGAGCGCTGGGGCTCGCGGTGATGCTCTGCGCGCTGACGGTCTCGGCGCAATCGACCGACTTGCAGCCCACCGTTTTTTACAATGCGCGCATGGCACTGCGTGAAGGCGAGCCCGCGGAGTCGCTCAAGTTGTGGCTCTTGCGAAACAGCATCGTCGACCAGGGCATCGCGCCCAGCAATGACACCGATTTTCACTCGGTGCTGTGGGTCGCGCTCGGAGACCTGGGGCTGTGCCAAGACGGCATCGCCAAAGACGAGCACGGCGGCGCGGGGCTCTGGCCGCTCGCGATGCACAACTGGGTGCTGACCTCGGTGGCAAAGGGCGGGCCCGTCGACAACCCGTCACCCTTCGATGCGTTCGAAGCCGGGCTGCAGCAGCGCTTCATCTCGCTGCATGACGTGCTCTCGAGCGAAGAGCTGCGTTCGGCGAGCTTCTTTCGAACCAACTGCTGGGCGCCGCAGGTGGTGATGCTCGATCAGGGCCAGCCCGTCGTCACTGAGCTGACTGATCGCCTCGTCTCGGGCCCCTTCTTGAAGTCACTGCTCGAGCGCGCGCTGCGAACGATGTCGAAGACCAAGGTGCAGAATCGGGCGATTCTCGAAGCACGGTTGTTCGATCTCGACCTGGCGATGGCGGCGCTGCTCGAGCGGCAAGCCGCACAGCTTGCCCAGCAGCGAGCCCAAGATGCCCGCGGCGCCGGGGCCTCGGAGCGAGCGGTCAAAGACCTCGAGACCCGAACCAGGCGATGGTCGGTCACCACCAAGCAGGCCGAGTTTCTTCGTCGAGCGCTGACCTGGCCGGTGCGCGATTGGCTGGTGCTAAGCCAACCCCGGCGACTCTCGTTGTTCGCGCAGGCACGGGCGGTCTCGAATGACGAGCACCCCGGTGACCCGCAGCCCTTCGAGGCGTTGCTGTTGGGCCTCATCGACGAGCTGATCGAGCGAAAAGCCGGCGCTGAGCTCGAGCTGTGGCTTGGGTGGCTCGACGCCAGCAAGGTCACCTCGCGACGCCAAGCGCTGATCACCGGAGAGCGCGGCAAACGAATTCTCGAGCTCGACGCCGAGTCTGGCTTTCGCGAGCGCTCGGTGATTGCGCTGCACCGCGGGCTGGCGTTTCTCGAAGCGGGCGACATGCGTGAAGCGTTGATTTCGTTCGCCTTTGCGATGGCCCACGCCGAGAGCTCGCGCGAGCCCACCGTCACCATGTCGCTGGCACGTCGCTGGGTCTCGTACGTACTGGCGCGCTACGAGGCGACCGACGAGGTCATCGCCACGCTGAAGGCCTTGGTACCCTCGCAAGAGTACAACTCGGTCGTCGAAGACTTGATCTGGCGCGCGGCGCTCAACGCCGATTTGCCATCGTTCAATCGATTGATGGCGACGACCCGGCGTGGAGGCTCGTTCGATGCGCGGGCCATTCGCCTCAGGCTCCTCGCGCAAGGCAACGCCGGAGCGTTGGCCACCCAGCTTCGAGACGCGGTGAAAGAAGAACCGTTCTTCACCGTTCGCTTCGTTCGGCAGGTCATCGAAAAGCTCGAGGCCGAAGAGGTCGACGTGCGACGCGCGAACGTGCCGCTGATCAAGCTGATGGTGCAGGTGCTCGACGCGGTCATCGGGCAGGCGCAAGGCAACTCGGCCCACGCGCGCGCCGCCGAAGAGCTGCTTGGCCGCACCCAGGGGTTGCTCGAGGGGCTCAAGGCCTTCGAGCCATCGGTCACCGGCAAGGCGCGCGCCCTCTCGCCAAACCACGAAGCGTTCGCGGGCAATATTCGGCTCGCGCCGACCGACCCGCTGCCGTGGCCCTTTCAAATGCCTGACCCCGAGCCGCCCTCGGCGTTCACGCCGATCACCATCACGCCCGTCGAGTGGCGCGACCCCCAAGGCGCCCTGGTGTTCGGGTGGAGGCTCTCGGAGTGACGCCTCGTGAGCTGCGCAAGTCGATTCGGGCCTCTCAACGCGCGCTGCGTGCACGCGTCGCGGCGATGCCGCAGATTCAAAAGGCCCGGCGAACGACTCGGCTCAAACGCCTTCGACGCGCGCTGACCGTCGCGGTGGTGCTCTTGCTGCTCAGCTTCATTCGCTGCGACTGCGGCCAGGGCCCCCTGCCCGAGCCGTTCGTGGTTGACGCGGGAGCGCCCCTCAAAGAGCCCATCAAGCCCAAGCCACCACTGGTTAAAACCCTGAAACCAGGCGCGCTCAGCGGCAAGGTCGCGCTCGCGCCACGCGATGGGTTCGACCCGAATGCCCGCACCTCACCCGATTGGCTCGACGCGTTCAGGCTGCAGGTCGCCGCACGAAGCCCGCGGTTGGCCGAGTGCTTTCAAGGCACCGACCACCCCGGTGCGCTCCGCTGGGCGACCGCGGTCAACCCCGACAGTGGCGCGGTGTCAGACCAGTCGTTCGAGCCGATTGGTGCGTCGATTGACCTGACCCACGAGCAGAAGGTGTGCCTGAGCCGCGTGCTCGCCTCGCCACCGTACAAGGTCGTGACCACGCCGACAGACAAGGCCTTGCCCAACCGGGTCAGTTTGATCATCGAGTTCTAAAAAGGGCGCTCGTCGGGCGGGGCGGCATCGCCTAGATCTGGGGCCATGCTTTCAATCGGCATCTTGGGTGGCGGGCCCGCGGGTATGTCAGCCGCGCTGTGGCTCAAGCAACTCGGCCTTCACCCCGTGGTGATCGAAGCCGAATCACAGCTGGGCGGCATGCAGCGCACCTCGAACTACGCCAACCCGTTTCTGCTCGGGCACTTCGGCAAGACCGCCAACGAGCTCGCCAAGCTCTTCGAAGATCATCTGGCGCAAGAGCGAATCGAGCGAATTCACGCGCGCGTCACGGGCCTCGAAGCGACTGATCAGCGGGTGCTCGTCGCCACCGCCGAACGGGGCCTCTCCTTCGCGGCCACCATCGTCTGCTTCGGCACCCGGTGGAGATCGCTCGACGTACCAGGAGCAGCCGAAGCCCAGCGCGCGCGCACCTTGCGCTACATGGGGCATGGCTCAGACGTTCACGATGCGAAAGGCAAACGCGTGGTGGTCATCGGCGGAGGCGACAACGCCTTCGCCATCGCCGCCGAGGCCTCGACCTCCGCGAGCTCCGTGGTCGTGCTCTCACGCAGCGCACCGAGAGCCCAGCCGTTGATCATGGCCTCGGCCAAGCAACCCAACGTCGAAGTTCGACTCGGTCAGAGCGTCGAACACTTCGAGCCTGGGGTGATCACCTTGAACGATGAGAGAACCCTGCCCTTCGACCTCGCCTACATCGCGCTCGGCTTCGCACCCAACACCGAAGCGCTCGCGACCTGGCTGCCACGTCTCGAGCGCGACCGGGAGGGGTACCTGATCACCGATCTGCACGGGCGCACCGCGGTGCCGCGCGTCTGGGCCGCTGGAGACATCTGCAACCCGATTCACCCCTGCACCGCGACCGCCATCGGCCAGGGCGCCACCGCCGCGCAAGACGTCGAGCGGGTGCTGCGCGCTCAAGTCTTGAGCGAGAACGGCGTGAAGTTGGTGTCGACGTCGTAGTGATCTTCGTTCTCTTTGCGCTTCAAGAAGCCGACGACGCGGTAGGTGATCGGCGTGGCAAGAATCTCCCACCCGACCTTCACGGCGTAGTTGCCCATCATCACGGTGATCAGCAGCTCTGGCGCCCAGGCCCCCAAGAAGGCCAGCGGGTAGAAGACGAGCGTGTCAGCCGCTTCTCCGACGATGGTCGAGCCGATGGTGCGCACCCACAAGAAGCGGCCCTTGGTCTTCACCTTGAGCTTCGCCAGCACCAAGGAGTTCGCGAATTCACCGCAGGCGTACGCGAGCAGCGAAGCCCCCGAGGTGCGCCAGGTCGAGCCGAAGATCGCCTCGACGTTCGCCTGCCCGTGCCACATCGGCGAGGGCGGTATGTGCACGATGATGAAGCTCATCAACGAGGCGAAGGCGAGCGCTCCGAAGCCGGCCCACACCACTTTTCGCGACCGCGCGTAGCCGTAGACCTCGGTCAGCACGTCACCGAACAAATAGCTGAGCGGAAAGAAGAGGTTGCCGGCGCCGAAGGTGAAGCCGCCGACCTGGGCGACTTTGGTGATGCCGATCAGGTTCGAGCACAGCAGCACGCACACGAACGCGGCCATGATCAAGTCGTAGTACTTGTAGGTTCTCTGTGTTGGAGCGACGTCTGAAACCATGGGCAGGCCCGTGTAACCGCGAACCGCTCGCGCGGCGAACGAATATCACCGTGTGATACACAGCACCCGGCATGGCGCACGCTCCTCACGACCACCACGATCATGAACACGGGGCAGAGGGCCACACGCACAGCCACGTGTCTTCGAGCACGCCGACGCGCCGGTTGACGATCGCCCTGTTGCTCACCGGCACCTTCATGGTCGTCGAAGTGGTCGCCGGCTGGTTCACCGGGAGCTTGGCCTTGCTCTCAGACGCGGGCCACATGCTCACCGACGCCGGAGCACTCGGCGTCGCCATCTTCGCCCAACACATCGCCCAGCGTTCGCGCAGCCACCGCCGCACTTTTGGTTTTCGCCGGGCCGAGGTGTTGGCCGCTCTCGCCAACGGAGTCGTGCTCGGCGTCAGCTCGGTCTTCATCGTCATCGAAGCGATTCGGCGCTTCGGTCAGCCGCCCGAAGTGCAGGGCCTGCCGATGCTGGTGGTCGCATCGATTGGCCTGGTGCTCAACCTCATCTCAGCTCGGCTGCTCAGCCATGGTGCCCAGACCAATGCCAACGTTCGGGCCGCCGCCGCGCATGTCATCGCCGATGCCGCGGGGTCGGTTGCTGCGATCATCGCCGGAGTGCTGGTGATGACGATGGGGTGGTACATCGCCGACCCCATCGTCTCCATCGCCATCTCGGTGCTGATCTCCTGGTCAGCGTTGAAGTTGGTCAGAGAGGCGCTCGACGTGCTGATGGAGGGCACACCGCCGGGCCTCGACGCCGCGCAGATTGAAAAAACAGTCGCGCAGACCCCAGGCGTTTCGTCTGTGCACGATCTTCACGTGTGGTCGGTTTCAGACGGCATGCCGATGATCACCGTGCACGTCGTGCTCGACGGCAATCACCACGGCACCGAGGTCGCCGCCGCGGTGAATCAGCGAATTCGCGACGCCCACGGAGTCGCGCACGTCACCGTGCAACCCGAGGCGCCCCCACTCGCCTCGGGGCTGGTTCACCTCGGCATTCTGCGCTGACGCCATCTGAGCGCGACCGCTCGTCGGCGACCTGGCTTGTCCCAACGATGGGACAGTGATGTAAAGACAGAAGTGACAATTTTGTCGCAACGTTGCGACAGTTTTGGGGTCACGGACTACTGCGGTATCACCACCACCAACTGACTGTTGTGCCCCGCTGCGGTCACTGCCGCGCGCAGCAGCGTCTTCGGGTCGACCTGCGAGAGCCGAATCGCAACGACCTGATCGAGCTCCTCTGGCCAGAGCCCGTAATACGGCTCGAACGGCACCCTTTCACCACCGGTGATGACCCCGTGATCATCGACCACCGCAAAGTCGCACTCCGCGCCGCACACCTCGTCGGCCGGGCCCAGGCGCACCCGCGCGAAGCTCGTCTGTGACAGCAGCCCCTTGAAATCAGCCGGCACCACGATGCCCTCGGGGGCCACGCGGGTTTGCACTCCGTGCAACTCGACCTCACGAACCCCCTTCTGGGCCAGGGCCTTGAAGAGCCCCTGCATCGACTGGGCGGTCGCATTCTTGCCCACATCGACGGCCTGCACCCGCTCGGTCTCGAGCTCGTCGACACTGACTTCGCCGTCGTCGAGCCGCATCGAGGCCTCCCATTCGGCCGCAGGGCCCTCGAGCGAGATCAACCCCTCTGGCGCCGCCCCGCTGGCGAGGGCCTGACGACCCGCCTCGGGCACCGCCAAGGTGACCCGCGCCGCCAACACCAGCACCGGCACGAGCAGCAACCCCAGCAGCGAGGCCACCGCCGTGTTGTTCTTTCGCAGCAGCAGCGTGAAGGCGCCAAGCACCGTCAGTGCGAGCACCAACACGCCCCAGGCGACCACCTGAGCCTGGTTCATCTCAACGAGCCCTTGAAAGACCAGCGGCCCGCGATCGCTCGGCGCCGCATGCGCCATCGCTTGATGCGCGTGCGACCACGTCACCTCTTGGCCCGCCACGCCCACCAGCCACGCGCTGAACGCGCCGTACACCAAAGCGAGCGCCAGATTGTATCGACGGGTCTCGACGTCATCGCTGGTCAACCGAGCCATGAACTCGACCGCGAAAGACCCCGCTGCCAATGACAGCAAGGCCGCCGCGAGCAGCAGGCCATACATCCACGTCGACCAGGCCTCGCTGAGGCCGGCGTGCATGATCGCCGCGCGGTCAGCCGGGTTCACATTGGCGATGGCGTCGAGCAAACCGCCGATCGCCAGCCGCGTGGCCAGCGCGCCCGCCGCGGGCAACACCGCCGCGAGCAGCCCCGCGACCGGAGCGACCCACGGCCGCCATCGACTCGCCGCGAACACCGTCGCCGCCGCGAGCACGCTCAGCACTGCTCCGGCGGCGGTCAGCGCGTACATCCCCGCGCCGCCTTCTTGAAAGGTCTCGACCAGCCGCCCCGAGAAAATCGCCAGCCCGAACACGCCCAACGGCACGGTCAGCAGGGGCACCGCGGCTGCCAGCACCGAGATGACCACCGAAGGTTTTGGGGGCATCGCGCGGGTTTATCACCAGGTCACGAGTGGAGCCACGGCAGCACGTCACCCGCCACGTTCCAGACGGCGTCTCCAGACGCCTGCGCGCCGATGGCGGTCAGCGAGACGTACTTGAAGTCAGGGGAGCCGCCGCAGATGGCCTGGTTCTCCCACTCGCTCTTGGGTATGCGCATGGCCTGCAACGCCGTACCGAGCCACTGGTGCCAGAGAAGGCCCGCGTAGGTCTCCACCGGCACTGGGGTCGGCCTCTGCAGGTCCGACGCCCACGGCGGGTTTCGCCTTCGGTAGTTGTCTGTCGACGATCGGCGGGCGAGCCGGGTTGGTAAACATCGAGTTGAACAGGCGCACGGCGCCCGTCTGCGCGACGACGCCTTCTGCGCCGTTGCCGCCTAAAATCGCCCGGCCACGCCCACGAGACAAGCGTCGCGCCAGGCCCCCAACGTGGGCGCCAGAGTGATCGCCCCCGCGGTGTTCTTGTCGAACATGTACGCATGCCACGCTCGCTCAATCGGCGTTTCGTACACGAGCAAATAGAACACGCCCGCCGCGACCCCGGCTGCACCAGCCACGTACGCGCCAACACGGGTGTTGTGGTCTTCTTTGAGCAGCCCGCCCGCGACCCCAAAGATGCCGAAGTAGGCCGTCCCCAACGCCATCGTGATGATCGCCGCCCGATGCCGGCTGGACATCGCCTTTTGAACGCTGGCTTCGAACAGCGTCTCAGCCTCGGCCAAGAAGACCGCGGGGCTCGACTTCTGGGCGACTCGAAGCCGTTCGAGCTCGTCCCAGAGGTCGTATTCGTCTGGCCGCGCGAACAGCAGAGGCACGCTGATCGAGAGCGCGCCGACCCCGATGACCACTTCTGTCACTTGCTGAGCAATGCCCGTCAGTTCGCTCTGCTGGGTCAGCGACCCGTGCAGAATCAGCCCGAGGCCTCCGATGGCACCGAAGCCTGCATTCAACCGTCGCTCGTAGACGACGATGTCGCGCACCTCGAACACATTCATTCGAAGCTTCTCGATCTGAATCTCGAGGGCCAGCCGGTCGCCTGAGGTCTCGGCCGGGTTCGAAACGGCGCTCGCGCCCAAACAAACGGCCATCATGACGCTCAGCATCGTCGACCTCCCGGGGCCGATGCATTACGCATCGAACCCCTATGCGCAACAGGTCACTCGTGGCATGCCTTGCTTCCGTGCTTCAGGGCTGTGCGACAACCAACTCGGCCTTCTCTGAACAGATGGGCGATTTCGGGTGGAGCCAGGTGCGTGCGGCCGTACCCGGCGCTGCGTATCGCAGCCTGTTCGAGGCGATGCCCTTGGGCGCGTCGTCACCTGCGTGCGAGGTCTTTTCGTCGCTGACCGGCGGCCCAGACGACGTGCCGATTCTGGTGGTGGTGCACGGCATCGGAGGCGACGGAGCGGAGTGGGAGAACTCGCTCTCGCTGCTCCTTCGCGCCGAGCCACGGGCGACCTTCATGTTTCGGTGGGTCTCGATGGGCAGTCGCGACGCGATGGTTTCGCGGCTGGCCATGGGCGTCTCGCGCCTCTCGCACTGCACCCATCACCCGATCTTGATTCTCGCGCACAGCGCAGGTGGAGTGCTCGCGTCGTACGCGACCGCCTCGATCGTTGCCGAGAGCGAGGTCACCCTGGTGACGGTGGCGTCGCCTCTGGCGGGCACGCTCGCACGACGGCCGGCCGACTCCGGCGAGGAGCAATTGTATTTCTTGTTTGATTTGGGCAGCCGAATCGGCGCGTACCCGCCGGCCGCACCCGGTGTGCACGTGTTTCACTTGGCCACGCAGTACCCGGCTGACCACGTCATGGCGCCAGGCAAAGACGGCACTGCACCGAATGACCCGCAGGTGGGCGTGCCCGGCGCGACGCACCTCACGTTGCCGGCTGATCTCTCGCACGTCGGGGCGTTGAGCTGGGTCGCACGTCGAATGGCACGCGAGCACTGGCTGGGCTGGCTGACCACGGTGCCCTCTGGCGACTGAACATGTGGGTGCGCAGCAGTTTCGAAATGGTCAACAAGGTGCCGTATGCCTGCGGAGAAAAGACGAGTGACACCGAGCCCCACCCAGCGCTGCGTCGAGTGCAAACGGCACCCGAGCGGCGAGCACCGCGTCACCGATTTTTGCGAATACTGCGGCAGCGCGCTCAAAGCCGTCGTCGACCCCGATGTCGAAAGAGTAACCATCGGGTGCTACCGGTGCGCCAAACGCTTCGAGGTCGTCAAAGGCAGCGGAGTGACCTTCTGCGCAGCGTGTGAAGTCGCCCGGGCCAATGCGCCCCCGCCGCCCAAACCACCCCCGCCGTCACTTTGGAGCCACCCGTGGCCGAAGGCCTTCATCGCAGGCAGCGTCACCACCTCCGGCGTCATTCTGGCGTTCAAATTCGTCAGCTCGTTCATTCCCCCCGCGGGCAACGAGCAAGGTCAACTCATCAGCCTCTTCGTCACCATCGGGGGCGTCTTCGCCATCGCCGCAGTCCTGGGTGTGCTGGCCGTCTTGGTTCTGCCGCCTGAGATGCGCGAGGCGCCCGACCTGCCTCAAGTGCCCTTCACCGCGGGAGTCATCGCCGCAGTCGCAATTCTGTCGTGGGTCGCCACGCTGATGCGGTGACGCCGGCGAACGCAGCTCGTGGCTACTTCACGAAGCTGACCAGCTGATTCACGCTCAGCGGCACGGCGGTCGCGCCAGACTGCACCTTCGCGTCGAACTGCACCTGCGCGTTGCCCCGCTGCACCGCGTTGAAGATGCCCATGCCCGCGCTCATGAAGTTCACCGTGACCGGCAGCGCCACCGTCTTGGTGCCCTTGCCGTCGAGCGCGCCCAAGTCTCCCGTGCCGATCGACCCCAGGTTCGAGCCGGCCAGGTTCAAGTTGCCCACCACTCCGGCGATCGGCAGCGCGAAGGTGTTCTTGTTCGTCACCGTGAGTGGAAACTCGAAGGTCACGCCGGTAATCGACAGGTTCGAGACGCGCGGGTTGCCGAACGCGATCGCTGGCACCTTCGGCACCTCGAACTCACCCGCATGCGCCAGCGGCAAGCGAATCACCCCGATCGGCGTCTGAATGCCCAGCGAGCCCTCGGCTCGGTACTTCGCCATGTCTTTGTTCAAGAACGTCTCGAGCACCGCGACCACGTCTTGAAACTTGAACGCCGCGGGAAAATGCAGCTCGGTCGAGCCACTCGCGGGTATCTGCAACCCCTGCTTCGGAGCACCTGCCACCACCTGCTTGTCTTCGATGAACAGCGCGTAATCAACCGACGCCAGCGAGATGCCCACCGCGTTCGGGTTGTCGAGCGACCACACTGTGTCGAGCGTGAGCCCGGCCAACGAGAGGTCTCCCAGGCCCAGACGCTTGAAGGCGAAGGTCGGCTCGCGAAACGCCGTTCGCAAGAAGTTCGTCAGCTCGGCGCAGCCCGCCAGGCCCATCACCACCACCAGCAGCGTCTTTTTCATTTCAGTCTCCGGTGTCGCCCAGGCTGGCCAGTTCAGCCAGTAAATTCATCGCCTTGCAAACTTACTTGCATCAATACACATAAAGACATATTCATTGCTTCGCCCGTGACCACGCCTTCTCTCACCCGCGCAGCCGCCCAGAGCCGACTGCCCCCGCGCGTCGACCTCTTTCGCATCTTCGCGGAGCCCGACCGCCTGCAAATGCTGGCCCTCTGCGCCGACGACGAGCTCTCGGTCTCTGAGCTGGCCACGCTGCTCAACGACAGCCAGCCGCAAATCAGCCGCAAGGTGGCGCCGCTGCGCGAGGCGGGGTTGCTTGAATCGCGCCGCGACGGCACCCGCATTTTTCTGCGCACGATTCGCGAAGTGGCTGAGGCCGACCCGGTGGTCGCCGATGCGCAGGCCGAAGGTCGCAGACTCTGTCTGGTCGACGGCAGCCTGGCCCGCGTGCCCGGCATCATCGCCGCGCGCGAAGACACCGGTCGCTCGCACTTCGAGGTGGCGACTCCGCCCGCGCAGACCACCGCGACGTCTTCACCCGAGCACCTGGCCCACCTGGCGGCCTTGGCCCCGTTGATGCCCGGCCGTCAGCTCGCCATCGACGTCGGCACCGGTGACGGGCTGGTGCTCGATGTGCTGGCGCCGCTCTACCAACGCGTCATCGCGGTCGAGCGCAGCCGGGCTCAGCTCGCGCGCGTCTCAGACCGGGTCGCCTCGCGGGGCTTTCACCACGTCTCGCTCTTCTCCGGCAGCTACGACGACTCCGCGTTGCTCGAGCGCGTCGACGCCGCGGGAGGCGCCGACCTGGTCTTCGCCGGTCGCACTCTTCACCACGCCTCACGCCCCGGCCAAGCCATCGCCTCGTTCGCCCGCCTGCTCAAGCGCGGTGGGCACCTGGTGGTGCTCGACTACCTGCCCCACGCGAACGACGAGCTGCGCGGCGAAAACGGAGACGTCTGGCTCGGCTTTCCCTCCGACGGGCTCGTGCGCTTCTTCGAAGATGCCGGGCTGATTCAGGTCGGCACCGTCGCGATACCGACTGCCTTTCACCCCTCTGGCCCTGACGCCGCGCTCAACTGGCACGGCTGGGTCGCGCAAAAACCGCCCTTCCTCTCGCCGACCGCGAGAGTTTAACCCCCGCAGTACTCACTGAAAGCAGACCATGGAACACAAGACCGAATACCCCGCCTTCAAAGTCGCCGACATGAGCCTCGCTGAGTGGGGCCGAAAAGAAATCGCCATCGCCGAAAAAGAGATGCCCGGCCTGATGGCGCTGCGCGCACAGTACAAGGGCAAGAACCCCCTCAAGGGTGCCCGCGTCGCCGGCTGCTTGCACATGACCATCGAGACCGCGGTGCTCATCGAGACCCTCGTCTCGCTCGGCGCCGAAGTGACGTGGACCAGCTGCAACATCTTCTCGACCAGCAACCACGCCGCCGCCGCCATCGCCAAGGCCGGCGTGCCCGTCTTCGCGTGGAAAGGCCAGACCATCGAAGAGGCCGACCAGTGCCTCGAGATGCAGCTCTATGCCTTCAAAGACGGCAAGGGCCCGAACATGATTCTCGACGACGGTGGCGACCTCACCATGTGGGTGCACAACAAGCACCCCAAGCTGCTCGAGGCCGGCCCCGAAGGCATCAAGGGCTTGTCTGAAGAGACCACCACCGGCGTGCACCGCCTGTACGAGATGATGAAGGCCGGCACGCTGAAGACGCCCGCCATCAACGTCAACGACTCGGTCACCAAGAGCAAGTTCGACAACCTCTACGGCTGCCGCGAGTCATTCTTAGATGGCATCAAGCGCGCCACCGACGTGATGGTCGCTGGCAAGGTCGTCGTCATCGCGGGCTACGGAGACGTCGGCAAGGGCTGCGCGCAATCGGCCCGCGGCATGGGCGCTCGCGTGATGATCACCGAGGTCGACCCGATCAACGCACTGCAAGCCGCGATGGAGGGCTACCAGGTCATCACGATGGACGAGGCCGCTCCGATGGCTGACATCGTCTGCACCGCCACCGGCTGCGTCGACGTGGTCACCGGCGAGCACATGATGAAGATGAAAGACGGCGTCATCGTCGCCAACATCGGTCACTTCGACAGCGAGATTCAGGTCTCGTGGCTCGAGAAGAACCCGGAGATTCGCGAAGAGAACGTCAAGCCCCAGGTCGACCAGTTCATCTTCCCCAACGGCAAGCGCCTCACTTTGCTTGCCCGCGGCCGCCTGATGAACCTGGGCTGCGCCACCGGCCACCCGGCGTTCGTGATGAGCAACTCGTTCACGAACCAGGTGCTCGCGCAGCTCGCCCTCTGGGGAGCCATCGACACCGGCCACAAGTTCGAGCCCGGCAAGGTCTACGTGCTGCCCAAGAAGCTCGATGAGCACGTCGCCCGCCTGCACCTCGACAAGGTCGGCGCCAAGCTGACCAAGCTCACCGACACCCAGGCGAAGTACATGGGCGTCGCGGTCGAAGGGCCCTTCAAGCCCGACCACTACCGCTACTAAGCGGCGCCTGACCCTTCGCTGGGCCGGGAGCACCACTCCCGGCCCTCGCAAGGCGAGAATCGAACAAGTTATTTTTGATGGTCGACGCCGAGCGGGCGGCTGGTCGCGAACGGCACCATCGGGAGTTGAGCTTGTCGTCGGTGTCGTCACGCCACCCACATTCGCTCGAGGTCGGCGCTCACCTGCGCCCACCGCCCTGGGTCGCACTGTCAGCAAAACCCCGACCTCGATTCTGGCCTGCGGGTCTACGACTCATTCATCTATTGTTGGGCCTCACCTGAAGGAGACCCATGAAGACGTCTCAGATTCATCTCAAGCGCAGTGACTGGTCGCCCACTGAAGTCGCTCGTCTCAGGCAGATAGAGCCACAAGTCGTGCTGGGGTTCGGCAATGTCGATTGGCTGTCGACTGACGGGTTCTTGGCAAAGCTGAACCGCGAAGTGGGTGCGCCATGCTTCGTCGGGTGCTCGACCGCGGGCGAAATCACCAACAAGGGTCGCTTCGATGACACCTTGGTGCTGACGGCCATTCACTTCGACGATGCCCATTCGAAGGTCGAAGCCCGCATCTTCGCGGTACAAAAGAGTCAGACCGAGACGGGCGCGGTCATCGGTCAAGCCTTTGCTCGGCCGCACCTCAAGGCCATTCTTCTCTTCACGTCGATTGGCTCGCTCGACGGCTCTGCCTTGCTCGAAGAGCTCAAGCGCGTGGTGGGCCCAGAAGTACACATCAGCGGGGGCATCGCGGGTGACTCTGGCCGATTCAAGCAATCGGTCGTCTTCAACGGCGCCGAGGCTTCGACGACGGGCGTTCTCGCAGTGGCATTTTACGGCGAATCGCTCACGACCCAGCACGGAGTTGGCACCGGGTTTCAAGCTTTCGGCAACGTGCGAACGGTCACGAAAGCCTCGAATAGCACCGTGCTCGAAATCGACGGTCGACCGGCGCTCGATGTCTACAAAGAGGCCTTGGGCAAGCATGCAGCCGAGCTCCCGGCCAACGGCCTGATGTTTCCTTTCTCGGTGCTCGATGAAAACAACCACGAGTCGGGGCTGATTCGCGCCGTGATGACGATCGACGAGCCGACGAAGGCCATCGTCCTGGCTGGCGACTTGAAGAGCGGCTCACGAGTCAAGCTGATGCGCGCCCACAATCAGTCACTCGTCGAGGGTGCGCGCAGCGCTGCCACGCACGCGGCGGGCCTCAAGGTGCCTCCCCACTCTCTGGGGCTGATGATTAGCTGTGTCGCCCGCAAGTTCGTCATGGGAGACGCAATCGACGATGAGCTCGAAGCGGTGACGGCTGAGCTCAAGAATTGTGACGACTACACAGGCTTCTACGCGTACGGCGAATTTGGGCCGTTCTACAGCCAGCAAGATTGCCAGCTCCACAATCAGACCATCACCATCATGGTTCTGAGCGAGGCCCAGGCCTGATTTGGCGAACCGACCTTGATCAACCGGTATCTTCGTCGACAGGTTCAGAAGTACCTGGGCCTCGACGATGCAAGTCAGCTGAGCGCGGTCGCAGAATGGCTCAAGACCCACGACGTGGCTCTCCAGTCAGAGCCGGTAGGGCATTTTCTCGAGGGCTTTGACGGGTTCATCACGTCTCTCGACCGAAGCTTCAGCGAGTTTGAGCGGGTCGTCAAAGCCCGCGAGACCTCGCTCGACATCGCCGAGACCGAGCTGACCTCGCTCAACGAGCAACTGACCCGCGAGGCCGAGCTGCGTTCGCGGGTGCTCTCTCGCCTGCAAGAGATCGTCGCCGCGCTCGACGAGGGCGGTCGCTCAGAGCCTCTGGGTACCCACGCCGAGCTCGAGCAGCTGACCACCAATGTCGAAGAATTGGCGCGCTCGCACCGGTCGCGCCTCAGAGACATTCGGCTCATTTTTGCCGAGAGCCTGCGGCTTTCAACGAGCAAGACGTGGCTCGAGCTTGCAGACAACCTCTCGGCCTCGGCACAAGTCATTCTCGAGGTGCCGATGACCGTGCTCAGCTTTGCGTCGGGCGAGCTGCTTCGGCGTGGCGAGGGTTCGAGATACCAGAGCCTCTCTTCGGTCGAGACTGAGCGAAGCACCACTCAGAGCAAACTTCAGGAGACGTGCACCTGGTTGTTTCCGCTCAGGCTCTCAGACACTGAGGCGCCGGGGTTGTTGCTGCAGCTCTTCGTGCCCGGCATTACGGCCTCGCAGCGGGAGCGCTTCACGAGCTTGTTCAGCGCGCTGGCTCCGGCGGTTTTCTCGACCTGCGAATTGATTCGTTTCGTTGGTGAAGTTCAGCGACGTTCACAGCTCGAAGCTGAGCTCAACACCGCGCGGCTTGTGCAGCAGACGCTCATGCCCGCCGATCAGGTGCAACTCGGGTCGCTGCTCGAGGTGCGCGCGTTCTTTCAAACAGCCAGTGAGTGCGGCGGCGACTGGTGGAGCTGCTACCAGCTGCCAGAGGGCCGTCAGCTGGTACTGGTGGGTGACGTCTCGGGGCACGGCACCGCGAGCGCGCTGGTGACAGCGTTGGCGAAGGGTTTTTGCGATGCAGCCGTCTGCGAGCCTTCTTTCAGCTCAACCAAGTTGCTCGAGCGGCTCGACGCTCTGCTCGCGGGCGTCAGCCACGGCACCCAGCGTGCGATGAGCCTGGTGGTCGCGCTGTTCGACCCTCAGGCGTGTACCTGCGAAATCAGCAGCGCCGGCCACCCCCCCGTTCATTGGGTGTCGCGCCAGGCTGATGGCTCAACGAAGGTGACCGCACTCGCGGGTTGCGGAGATCTGCTCGGGGTCGCGCGCGCCCAAGACCAGAAGGCGCAGTTCATGACCATCGTCCGCCACTACCAGCCAGGAGACACCTGGGTGCTTTATTCAGACGGGCTGGTCGAGGTGAAGTCGCCAGAGGGCCAGCAGTTCGGCAATGGCCGCCTCGCAAGAATGCTCAGAACCCAAGCGCCGACGGCCTCGGCCCAGCAGACGCGCGACGCCATTCAGTCGGCATTTACGAAGTTCGTGGGGTCGTCGTTGCCCGACGATGACGTCACGGTCGTGGTAGTCAAATCAACCGAACAAATCCCATCGGAGCCGACGCCATGACCTCGTTGAGCGTTGAACGCCGAACCAGCCCTGAAGGCGTACTCCTCAGACTCACCGGCCGCATCGATGAGACGATGACGGCTGATCAACTCCAGTCTACGGCCGCGACCACCGTGATCGACTTAGATGGTGTCTCGCTCATCACTTCTTTCGGGGTGCGCGAGTGGCTGCGATCTGTCGAGCTGTGCCGCGGCTACTTGGGTTTCGTGAATTGCAGGCCGGCGCTGGTGAATCAATTCAACATGATCGGGCGCTTCGCGGGGCGCGGCCAGTTGCTCTCATTCTACGCCCCGTATCTGTGCCCCAGTTGCAACGCCAATTTCGAAGCGCTGCTCGATGTTCGAAAGCACTACAGTCTGCTCTCGGCCAACCAACTACCTGTTCAGCACTGCCCTCAGTGCCAGGCCGAGGCCGAGCTCGACGATTTGCCCGAGGCGTTGCTCAGCTACATCACGGCCAACCCGAAGCCGAACCCACCGCGCGGCGTAGACGTCTTGCTCTCGGGTCGAGCCGTGATGGCCGCTCCAGCCCGCGACGTGTTTCGGGTGCAACAAGAAGTCGAAGAGCGGGCGACCATCTTGTGGCTTTCGGGGCCCCTCGACAAACACGCGCGCCTCGGCCGAGTCACCGGAGGCCTCGAGGGTGCGGTGCTGGTGGTGCTTCAAGACGTTTCGCGCATCGACGCTCACGGCGCGCGAGCGCTCCTCGAGCTCAACTCAGCCGCGGTCACCTTCTTGGCGCTGCTGCGACTGCCAGAGGCCGTCTACGCGTCATTGCCACCCGAGGTCGCCCAGCAGCTGCCAATTGCGAGCATCATGACGCGAGGGTGGTGCGGGCACTGCAAAGACGCCTTCTCAGTTGAGCATACGGGCTCGCTGACACTCTGTCGTACCTGCGGCGCGGCCTTGAACCTGCCCCAAGTCAACGCCAACACCGTTTTCCCGGTCGGGCTGAGCTCTCTGCTGACCCAGCGAACCGGGCCTCGAGAAGCCAGCAAGGGGAGTTTTTTGGAGCGCTTCGAGATCATCAAACCCCTCGGGAGCGGGGGGATGGCCGAGGTGTTC
>JANLPS010000054.1:0-28987 GCA_031367385.1 Archangium sp.
GCCTGGGAGGCCATGTCTGCGACGTGTTCTGGCACGCCAACACGCCACCGCCAACGCAACGAAGCCCAGCGAGCCACGAGGGCGCGCCGGGCTTCAGGGCCGACACGAAACGTTACTTGGTTGCGGTCGCCTCAGCGGGTATCGCCGCCTTCACCTCGGGAGGAATGGCCGGAGCCGCGCCACCGGTGAAGAAGTCTTTGTAGAAGTCGTCAGCCGCTTCGCTGCCCTCGGCCGGCTTGCCATTGCGCAAGGTGGTGAAGGCCTTCAAGCGGTCGACGTTGCCCGGGTGGTTGTTGAAGCTCTTGCCACCTTGCTCGGCCTTGCGAATCACCTTGTCGAACTCATTGGTGTCGTAACCCGCGAACATCATCAGCTCGAAGCCCATCTTGTCGGCTGCGAACTCGGCGTCTTTGCCGGCGCCGAACGTCTTGCGCAGGCTGAGCACGCCGTTGGTCAGCGCGTCGATGAAGCCGCCTGCGCTCGGGTCGAGGCCCGGCTTGTCGAACTCTTTCGCGAAGTCAGCCTGCGAACGAACCTCGGCGGGCAGCGAGTCACCCACGCCGTACTGAATGTACGCCGCGGCGGTGACGGCAGGCACGCAGATGGTGTGCTTCACGCTGGCGTAGCTCTTCACGACGTCTTTGTTCACCACGTGGCCAATCTCGTGACCCAAGATCGCCGCGAGCTGCGCTTCATTCTCAGCCAAGCGCATCAAGCCGGTGGTGATGACCACGTAGCCGCCGGGCGCCGAGAACGCGTTGATGCTGTCGTTCTCGATCACGCCGAAGACCCAGGGCAGCTCGGGCCGCGCTGAGTAGCTCGCCAACAACCGGCCGACCCTGCCGACATAGGCATTGACGTCGTTCTTCGGGCCCTTCTTGACGATGACGTCGGCGGGCTTGGTCTTCAGCTCAGGCAGCACCTGATCAGGCTCGGGCTCGAGCAAGAACGAACCGTTCTCTTGCGCCATGCCGACCATGATCGCGCCGCCGATTTGCTTCTCTTCTTCGAAGGGGATGTTGCCGTCGGCCGAAGGGCATTTTTTCACGGCCGCGTCTGCGGCTGCCTGGGCTTTGCTCAGCTTCTCTTTCATCGCGGCCATGTCTGCCGCATTGGGCATCTTGCCGCCCTTGATCATCGCGCAGCTGTTGAGGAGCATCGCCGCGGTCGTCAACACCAGAAGTCGCTTCATTTGCCACCAGCTTTCGGGAGACCCTGCTTCTTCGCGTGATCGACCAGGTCTTTGGGGGTGATCTTGTCGTTGATGCCTTCGAGCAAGACGACCTGCTTGCCGGCCTTGGTGAGATCAGGCGTCTTGGCGGCCTGCTTTTGACCCACCTCTGAGAGCGTTCGGGTCGCGGCGCCAGACGAGGCGAGCGAGCTCATCGTGGTGGGCTTGCCGTCAGAGGCGACCTCCATCGACGGCTTGGCGGGGCTCAAGTTGACCTGGAGCACGTAGCCGTCTTTGCCAGCGGCCTTCACCTTGTGAAAATTCTTGTCTTTCGCGTCGACACCGTTCCACGTCACCTCGGTGCCGGGCTGCAGCTTCGTCAGCACCGAGCCAGTGGCCGCCGGGGTCTTGAGCAGTGAGGCGTCTTTCGACCGAATGTAGAGCGTGTCGCCGGCCTTGACCGCCAACGCGGGTGTCGCCAAGAGCGCCGCGGCTACCGCGAGTCCTATTGCTTTTTGCTTCATCTCATTCCTCCTTGGAAAAAACGTTTTACTTCGAAAGCTCAGAAACCGGCTCCCAGTCTTGCGCCGGCGGGTGAACAGAAAGTTCGAGACACATCGCATGCAATCGCTGGCTGGGGCCGTCAGTCGGGTCAGCGTCGAGGGCCGTTTGTAGCACTCCTGCGGCTTCCTCAAACTTCCGGTTTCGGTAGAGCTCGAGGCCCTTGGCGTACTGCGCCAGCAGGTGGGCCTTTTCTCTACTCAGCTCTCCCTTCAAACAGACCAGCTCGTAGACGGTGACCGCGAGGGTCTTGCCGGCGACCCGCACCGCGTCGAGCTCGCGGGCCTCGATGGCGTGCCGGGCCGCCTCAAAGGTGCCGGGGCCGATCATGATCAGCGTGCCGAACTCCTTGTTCGCTCCCTCGAGGCGGGCGGCGAGGTTCATGCCGTCGCCAATCGCGGTGTAGTCGAGGAGCTGTTCAGAACCGATGTTGCCGACGACCATGGTGTCGGTGTTGAGCCCAATGCGGGTGTAGACGTCGGGCAACCCTTCTTTTCGAAAATCGTCACGCAGCGCGGCGATCGCCTTCTGTACCAGCAACGCCCCGCGACAGGCCCGTAGCGGGTGGTCTGCGTACTGCACCGGAGCCCCGAACAGGGCCACCACCGCGTCGCCGATGTACTTGTCGATGCAGGCGCCCTGGCCGGTCAGCACCGGCGTGACCGTCGACAGGTACCTGTTGAGCAGCTTCATCAACGCGTGCGGCTGGTCGCGGTACTTCTCGCTGAAGGTCGAGAACCCCTTGATGTCAGAGAAGAAAGCGGTGACGAGCATGTTCTCGCCATCGAGCGTGGGCAGCTTCTTCTGCTCGACCATCATGTCGACCAGGTCAGCCTCCATGTAGCTCGAGAACATCTCCTTGAGCCGGTCGCGCTCCTTGCGCGCGAACAGGCGCTCCCAGGTGCTGGCGAAGACCGAGGCGATGGTGCCGGCGAGGCCTGGCAACGCCGAGAGCACGTGCACCTTGGTCGCGACCAGAAAGCTGCCGGTGATGAGAAAAAAGCCGACGTACAGCAGCACCGGCCAGCCGATGTCGACGAAGGTGTTTCGAACGACCAGCACCAGGCTGACCGAAAAGAACGCCACGAAAAACGCGAACAGATACGAGACCCAGGTCGGCGCGGTGAGAATGAAGCGCCCATCGAGCAGGTTCTGCAGCACGGCCGCCTGCTTCACCACCGCCGGAGTCAGCTGATCGAGCGGCGTGGCCTTCACGTCGCCCGCGCCCACCGCGAGCCCGGCGATGAACACGTACTTGCCGGTGAAGATCTCGCCACCGGGTGAGCCCGTGCTGTAGCGAATGACGTCGACCAGCGAGCGGGTATCGAAGCGCTCGTAGAGCCGGCCGCCGTAGTCGACCTCGGCGGTGCCATCGGGGTTCACCGGCACCACGTGGTCACCCAGCTTGAGCATGCCCGGTGAGAGCTCGACCTGATCAGCGCCGAAGGCATCGGCCGCCACCGCGAGGGGCAGGGTGACGTAGTTGTTTTCTCCGTCGGTGTACGCGAAGGCGGTGCGCCGCAGCTTGCCGTCTTCGTCTGACTCGAGCGTCACCAGCCCGAACCCCGAGGCGACCTTGAGCACCTCCGAGATCGCCGGCACCGGGTATTCGAGCAGCTCGTCTCCTGAGCCCCCAGGGGGCGGGGGTATCTTCGGCAGCTCGAGCCCCTTGACGATGATGGGAAAAGCGTACGCCTGCGCGGCCTGATGCCGCTGCTCGGCCAGGTCGGCCTCTTTCTTCGCAGCGGCCTCTTCAGGGGTCAGCTCGGGTGGAAAGTCGAAGGTGTCGGCGTCGGTCGCTTGACCCGCATCGGGTAATTCAAGGTCACGCTCGAGCGCGGCCAGGTGGTGCAGCCGAGCCTCGGGCGCTTCAACTTTGCCCAGCGGTTTCGCGCCAGGCGTGGTCGCGAACCCCACGTACACCGGCAACTCGACCGCATACATCGTCTGCCCGAGCGCGATGTCGCCGGTGATGTCAGCGTGGCGCGTGTCCATCACCGAGTCGAAGATCACCGCCTTGGCGTGTTGCTTGTCGAGAAAGGTGATGACGTCGGCCCAGATTTTTCGGTCGTAGGGGAAGCTGCCGTACAGCGTGCGCCAGGAGTCGTTGGCGTCGATCTCGGCGAAGCTGCGGTCGTCGATGCCGATGATGATGATGTCTTTGCTCTTGAAGACCTTGCCGATGCCGAGCGCCTTCGAGAAGGGCTTGTCGTTGCCGGTGAACTTCTTCAACCCGTCGTCGTAGGCCCCTCGCTCGGCGTCGCTGATGTTGAACTGATCGTTCTCCCACCAGGCGCCCGCGCACACCGTCGCGACCAGCGACAATGCGAACATCAACGGGAGCCTGCGCTTGAATCGCAGCCAGAGCAGGCCGCCGAGCTTCCACACGGGGGCGCACTGTAGGGGGTGTTTGCCTAAAAGCCGAGCCTTGACCAGTGCTCAGCGACCGCCTCGACAAAGAGCGCCGAGTGGGTCAGGGGCGCCATGTGCCCGGTGCCGTTCAGGTCTCGAACCGTCGCCTTCGGGTTGACCCGGGCCAGCTCATCGATCATCGCGCGCGACGAAATCGGAGATCGCGAGCCCTTCACCAGCGTCAGCGGTGCGCTCACCAGGTGATCAGCGAAGCTCGAGGGGTCGAAGAACACCGAGCGCACCTCTTGATACATCTTCCACCCGACCGAGCGTGAGAAGGCCTTCATCGCGTCAGGCATGCGCTCCCACGAGCCTGGCTTGTTCCAGAAATCGATGAAGTGGCCGAGCCAGGTTTCGCCACCACCCGCCTCGACGTCGTTGAGCAGCGAACCGGTCGCCAGCATCTCGACGGCCTGCGACACCGCCCCCGGGTCAGCGGTCTTCGAACGAGAGAGCGCGCCGAACAACACCGGCTCATAGAGAAAAACCGAGGCGACCCGCGCGCCCAGCATGGGCAGCAGCTTGAGCGCGATCAGGCCTCCATAGGAGTGGCTGATCAGGTGCAGCGGGCCATTTGGCGGCAGCCGCCGCACGATGTTCGCCACGTCGTCATCGACCGTGACGGGCGTCGGCTTCGACAGCACCGGTAACGGAGGGTACCCGAGGTTTGCGGGCTTGAGCACTTCGAGACCGGCGGGCACGGGCGAGGCGTCCCACATCGAGGGGAGCGTGCCGGTGGAGTGGAGGAATACGACGGAGGTCGTCATTTTGAAGACGACGATTCCTTGGTGTGCACCATCGCGTACAGCGTCTCGGTGCGAACGAAGAGAAACGCGGTGTCGTTGCCGAGCGTGACGATGTTGCTCTCGACCAATTCAACTTCGCCCTGAACCTTGTGCCCGTTGATCATCGTGCCGTTGGTCGAGCCCAGGTCGCGCAACCAGGCGGCGCGCTTCCACCCGTCCCAGCGTACGGAGGCGTGCTTCGAGCTGACCGACTCATCGGCGAGCTGAACGTCGGCTTCGACTCCGCGGCCGAGCAGAAATTCGCCTTCGGGGCTGTCGCGGCCGAGCCCGATGACCAGGCCCTGATCGAGCCCAAGCAACAGCGAGAGGGTGTGGCGGGCCACCGGGTGGCGGCCCCCGGTCTCGACGGTTCGGGTGAACTGCTTGTAGAGCGCCGCGCCCGATTGCTCGAACTGCGTGGCCCGCTGCAACAGCGCGAGCGGGCCGACCTCCTGCATCATCACCTCGAGGGGAAATGATGACAGCCTCTTGAGCGCTTCGAGCGAGGTCGTCACGTTTGGCACGTGCGCGAATCTACTCACTTCTCGACGAACTGTCGCAACCGCTCGAGCGCAACGTCCCACTGGGCGGAGATCTGATCGAGCGCTTGGTGCGCCTCGGCCAGGCGGGCCGGGTCGAGGGCCCAGATGCTCTCGCGGCCCTGCCGTGCGCTGTGCACCAGCCCCGCATCGGCCAACACCTCGAGATGCTTGGTGATCGCTTGTCGAGTGACCTTCGACTTTTCACTGAGCCGGGCGATTGACCCCGGCCCCCCGCTCGAAAGCCGGTGGAGCAGCTGCAGACGGGTCTCGTCACCCAACGCGGCGAACAACGAGGCGGCGCTACTGGCTCGTGACATGGCGCGCGATGTTGTTGAGCTGTTCTGCCCACCCGCCGGCATTGGCGCGAAACGCTTCGGCTCTGCGGCCAACGGGTATGCGATCAAACCCCGACTCGATGACCGTCAGCCGCGTGCCCTCGGGCACCGCTTCGAGGCGAAACTCGACCAGCGTCGGCGTCTCACTCGAATAGTCGACCTTCGGGTCGAGCGCATAGGGGTGCCAGCGGTATGAGAAGAAGTGCTCGGGCTCGATGCGGTCGACGATGAAGTCGAAGATGATGTGCTCGTAGGGCTTGAAGGTCAGCTGACCCTTCACCCTGGCTCCGGGTGAGAACTCGCTCTCGAGCTTCACCCCGAACCAGGCCCCGAACTCCGAGGCCGTGGTGAGCGCCTTCCACACCCGAGCTCTGGGTGCGCGAAGCAGAATTTCTTTTTCGATTCGATCGGTCGTCATGATGCGCAACCTCCAGGTTGCGTAATGTCTATGGCGGTTGAATTTGAAATGCAACCATTTGGTTGCGTACGTTGACAGCTGGCGAATGCGCGAGTATGCATATGCGTAATCATGCATAGCGAGCTCTTTCAGCTGCTGGCCGACCCCACACGACTGCGCATCGTCGAGGTCCTGGTGCAGGGAGAACGCGCGGTGAACGACCTGGTCGACGCGGTCGACATTCACCAGTCAGGCGTCTCGCGGCACCTGGGCATTCTGCACGACGCCGGCTTCGTGCAGGTGCGTGCCAGCGGCCCCAAGCGCCTCTATTCGTTGCGCCCCGAGCCCTTTCGCGAGCTCGACGCGTGGATCTCGCAGTACCGAACCCTCTGGAGCGCACGACTCGACCGGTTCGCGGCCGAGCTCGAGCGCCGACAAGCGACGAAGAAAAGAAAGGCAGCACCATGAGCACCCAAGACCGACGAATCACGTTCGAACGACACTTCACCGCCACCCTCGACGAGGTGTGGGACTTGTGGACAACCCCCGCCGGCATCGAGTCGTGGTGGGGCCCCGAGGGCTTCAGCGTGAAGGTGAACAGCCTCGACCTGCGCAACGGAGGCCAGCTGCGCTACGCGATGAGCGCGACCGCGCCCGAGCAGATGGAGTTCATGAAGCGCGCGAACATGCCGCTGACGACTCAGGCCCAAATCGTATTCGCCTCGGTCGAGCCCAAGCGCCGCCTGGCCTATGCGCACCTGACCGACTTCATACCCGGGGTGAAGCCGTATTCGGTCACCACCAGCGTCGAGCTCGAGCCGACCGCGACCGGCGTGAAGATGGTGCTGCGAATCGACCCGATGCACGACGACGTGTGGACGCAGCGCGCCACCATGGGGTGGGAGAGCGAGCTGGGCAAGCTCGCCAAGGCCATCGCGGCTGGGCACCAGTAGATCGCTCGTTGTCCTCCGGGCGAAAGCGGTGCAAGAGTCTCAAGTCGCCGTGGCTGCCCGAGATACCCTCACGCCGGTCTTGTTGCTCGGCGGAGGCGCCGGCGAGGCGACCTGCGGCATCTTGTACCTGGCCGGTTTTCTTCGGCGAAACGGCATCGAGGCATTCGTTCGGCTGTACGACGGCGATGAGACAGAGGCCGACATTCGCCGCACCGTCTCGAAGCTGCTCGCGCATGTGAAGCCGAAGCTGGTCGGCGTGAGCCTCAAGTGGTTCAACCACGTCTCGCGTGCGCTGCTGATCGCCAAGCTGGTGCGCGAAATCGACCCCGACGTGAAGATCGTGCTCGGGGGTGACAGCGCCTCGTATTACTGGCGCGAGCTCTCGGCCCACCGCTTCGTCGACGAGATCATTCTGGGTGACGGAGAAGTACCGCTGCTCTCACTGTGCCAAGGCGAGCGCGCCGGGCCCAACCTGGTCACCCGCTCCGCCGATGGCTCGCCGCGGAGGTTGCCGTTGCAGTACGTGCAGAACGGCTCGAACAACGAGGTGTTCTATTCGCACTTCGACGAGATGTTCTTGAGCCAGCTCGATCAGTATTCGTTCTCTGGCTGGGTCGCGCCTGGCAAGGGCTGCGGTGAGAACTGCGTCTACTGCGCAGGGGGCCGGGGCCTGCAGCAAGCCTCCTTCGGGCGGCCCGATTCGTTTTTGCGGCCTGCCGAGAGCGTGCAGCGAGACCACCTCGAGATCGCACCGCGCACCTGGCAGCTGCGCTACGACTTCTCGGGTGGCACGGCTGAATTTTTGGGCCAGGCGTGGCGCGAGGTCGATCTCTCCAAGCACTCGACGACGTATTTCTTGTGGGGCGTGCCGCCCAGGTCGCTGCTCGCCTCGCTCTCGAAGACCTTTGGCCGGGTGTATCTGGTGCTCGACATCGGTTGCTTCTCGGCCCTGCAGCGAACCGAGCTGATGCGCCGTGGGTTGCTCAAACCGTGCCCGACCGATCGCGAGCTGCTCGCCACCGTCGAGGCCTGTCGCGCGTACCCGAACCTGAAGCTCGAGGTGTGCGGCATCGGCGGGTTGCCGTTCACCAGCGCGAAGGCGCGAGCGCAAGAGGGCGCGTTGGTCGAACAGCTGCTCGGCATGGGCTGCGATGTCGGCTCTCAGCGCCTCGAGGCACAGCCCGGGGCCTTGGTGACGCAGCACCCTGATCGCTTCGAGATGGTGACCGACGCTCGCTCCTTCGAGGAGTTCGTTGATTGGTTCGCCCAACGCGGCCATGCGAGCGGCGGGGCGTTTCCAATGATTCGGTATGCCGACCCGAAGGTCGAGGCCGAGGTGCAACGCGCCGCCGACGAGCTGCAGGCAAAAGTCGAGCGCCAGGCGTTGAAAAAAGCGAAGCCGATCAGCGGGCGAACGAAGCTCGTCACCGCGATCGCCTCGACCCTCGAGGTGCAGTTGGGCGATTGGCTTGGCCGACACCTGGTGCCCAAGCGCTTCGCCGATGAGCCGGTGACGGTGATGCGGTCGGTTGACGGTGCGGGGTTGGCGTGTGCGCCACGGTTGAGCGAGCGCAGGTTCAGCGACCCGAATGTGCAGCAGGGCGCCACGGCCGAGGTGATTCTCACCGCGATACGTGCGTTTGCGAAGCCGGTGACGATTGATGCGACGATTGCCCGATTGGGGGTCGAAGCCGGGCTCGACCCCGACTCGGCGCGCGAGGTCATTGATCAGCTCGCGGCGGGGCGGTTTCTGCAGGAGGGGTGAGGGGTGTGTCCGCGGCTTCAGCTCGAGCGAGGGAGCGCCTTCGTTCCCGGTGCATTGCCACCCATGATGTTGAGTCTCACCGTGCGGGGCATGACCTTGGTCATCATGAAGACCATCGCCTTGTTCTGAAAGCTCGTCAGCACGGTCGGCGATGAGCGCTTCGCCAGGGCATGCATGCCTGCGTCGACCACGCCTTCGACGCTCTGGCTGATCGCCTCGGGAGGCCTGTTGTCGGTGGCTCCGCCGGCGGCCATGTGAAAATTCGTCTTGGTGACTCCAGGCAGCAGCCCGGCCACGTACACGCCCCGGGGCTTGTTTTCGTACCACAGCGACTCCGAGAAAGACGTCACGAACGCCTTCGACGCACAGTACGCCGAGGCGCCGGGCATGGTGATGCACGCCAGCGTAGAGGCCACGTTGATTAGCGCGTCGCCGCTCTTGGCGTTCTGCAAGAACGCGTGCGAGAGCGTGACCACGCTGTCGATGTTCAGCCGCAACATCGCTTGGTTTACCTTGAGCGAACTTTCGGCGAATGGGCCGTACGCGCCAACGCCAGCGTTGTTGATGAGCACGTCGTACTTGCTGGTGCGAAGATCATCAGCGACGCGTTCGGCGTCAGCCGCGACAGAGAGGTCAGCCGCGAGCACCCGATGCCCAGCCCCCAGCCCGGCCGCCAGCTCTGTAAGCTTGCCTTCGTTTCGCGCCACCAGCGTGACGGTGTAGCCCTCCTTCGCCAAGCGTTCTGCGAACCCGAGCCCGATACCGCCTGAAGCCCCCGTGACCATCGCCGTTTTCGTCATGGCGTGACCCTACAGCGAATTCTTGTCAGCTCCTGCACAACTCGTTACGCAGGCCGCATGGCAAAGACCATCATCGTGGCAGGGTACGGGCCGGGCATTTCTCACGCGGTGGCCGAGAAGTTCGGAGCCGCTGGGTTCTCCATCGCGCTGGTCGCTCGAAACGCCGGCAAGCTCGAGAAGGGCGTTCAAGCGCTGACCGCGAAGGGGTTCACCGCGCGCGCTTTTCCCGCCGATGTCGGCGACATCTCGGCGATTCGCAACGTGGTGCAGCAAGCCCGAGCGGCGCTGGGGCCCATCACCGTGCTTCATTGGAATGCGGCGTCACCCGTCGCAGGCGACCTGCTCTCGGCCTCACCCGAAGAGCTCGAGACCGTCTTCGGAGTTGGCGTAATCGGTCTGGTCGCCGCGATTCAGGAGTCGCTGCCTGACCTTCGTCAAAAGCCCGAGGCTGCCGTGCTGGTCACCAACGGAGGCTTCGGCCTCTTCGCCGACGCCGTCGACGCGATCGCGGTGCAAAGCAAGAGCATGGGCCTTTCTGTGGCGAACGCCGCCAAGCACAAGGCCTCGCGCGTGCTGGCCAAGCGCCTCGAGATCGAGGGCGTGTACTTGGGCGAAGTCATGGTGCTCGGCACCGTCAAGGGCACCGCATGGGACCGCGGGCAGGCCACCCTCGAGGCCTCGACCATCGCCGAGCGGTTCTGGCAGCTCTACCAATCGCGCAAAGAGCGCTTCGTTCAAGTCGGCGGCTAGGGTGTCATTTTCGCCACGCTTGCATTGCAGCCACATTGCAGCGCGCGCAGGGTCGCCACAGTGACTGACCGCCGTTCGAGGGGTTGCGAATGGCACGTCACGTGCTTTTCGAAGCCTCATGAAAAATCTCAAACAGACGCTGACCATGCTGGGCCTGATGGCACTCGCGAGCGCTTCGGCGTACGCGCAGTCACCGGTTGAGAAGGCCAAGTCGACCGGCAACGACGTGAAGCGTGAAGTGAAAGAAGACGCGCACCGCGTTGGTGAAGCGCTGTGCACCGGCACCAAGGCCGAGTGCGCCGCTGAAAAAGCGAAGCACCGCACCACCGAGACCAAAGACAAGGTCGTTGATGGGGCGAAGAAGATGAAAGACAAGGTCGACGCAGACAACCACTAAGCAGCGCCTTGCGCCTCGTTCCGCGCCTGCCCTTGGGGTCTCAGCTCCGAGGGCGGCGCTTATTTCGCACTCACGACGCCCCCCGCTCGAGCCGCTTCTTGAGCTCGGCCAGGTCTTTGGTGTTGGCCCGGCGCATCGCCATCGACATCAGCGGAGCGACGAGCTTCGAAAACCCCACCGGCTCACCCCGATTTCGAAGCGTCATCTTCGTACGCTCGGCATCGAGCGCGCTCCAGCTGTAGGTCGTCTCCATCGGAAACGGCCCCTCGGCCGTGCGCATCACCAGGCGCTCGAGCGGGCGGTACTCGACGATGTCGTAGGTGTACGCCAACCGGCGCCCCAAGAAGTGCGCGACAAAAGCGATTTGGCTGCCGAGCGCGAGTGGCGGCGGCGTTTTCCATTCGACGCTCTTGATGTTCGCGTACCACTGGGGCGCGTTGGTCGGGTCACCCGAGTACGCCGCTACGGCCCCGATCGGGCGATTGATCTCGACTTCGGTGACGATATCAACGCTCACGTCTTGGCTCTAACGCGGTGACCGCGAAATACCAATGCCGCGCTACAAGGGCACTTCGATGATCAACAACGACGTGCTGCGAAGCCTCCGCTACATGCTGAAGACCGACGACACCGCCATCGCGGCGATGATCGCCCTTGGAGGCGGTCAGACCACCCGCGCCGAAGTGACTTCATTTCTTCTGCGCGACGACGAGCCTGGGTACACCGTCTGCGACAACAAGGTGATGGCCAGCTTTCTCGACGGCCTCATCATTCAACGCCGCGGGCCGAAAGACGGGCCTCCGCGAGCGGTCGAGAAGGGCGTCACCAACAACACCGTGCTCAAGAAGCTGCGCGTGGCCTTCGAGCTCAAAGAAGACGACTTGATCTCGCTGATGGCGGCGAGCGGTTTCGAGGTCTCGAAGCCCGAGCTGAGCGCGCTGTTTCGAAACCCCGAGCACAAGAACTTCAGGCCAGCGGGAGATCAATTCTTGAGAAATTTTCTCAAGGCCCTGACGGCGCGTATCCGTGCGTGAGCGGCCCATCGACCGTGCTGCCGCCGAGGTCTAAGTAGAAGTGGTCTCCGACCAGGGTGACGCTGAGTTTGGTTCGCCGCGATTCGTCTGACGCCAACGCCTCGAGAAAATCACCCTCGACCGCGGCGAGCTTCGCTTTCGAAACGCGGTTCATCTTCTCGGTGGCAGCCTCGGCCAGAAACGCGTTCATGCGTTGGGGGTCATCGAACAACACGCAGACCTGGGCATTGCCATTCTGGTCGACCGCCCGTTGCACCTTGCTCGGGTCGGCTTTGCCCACTCGCACCCACGTCGTGACCAGCCCGGTGTAGTCGCGGGTCTCGAGGTCGGGCGCATCGGGGTCGCTCAGGCCAGGCCCGAACACCAGGCGCTCCTCCCACAGCCAGCAGTAAGCGAGCACGCGGAGCCACACGCGCTCCATCGTCTCAGAAGGGTGACGCGCCACCTTGAACGAGAGCTGTTGGTCGATGCCCCGGTCGACGTTGGAGAGCGCAATTTGAAAATCGTACAGCGTCGAAGCGAGGGCCATGGCGTAACGCAAGAGCCTACTTCCACCCACGCGGGCGAGCGGCGAAATGATAGGTCGCCCCCATGTCGCGATTGTCGGGCCTTCGGGTAGTGCGGTCGCCGGTCGAGGGGTACGGCGTCATCGCCACCCGTCGGTTTCGCAAGGGCTCGGTGGTGGTCAACGTCGAGGGCGTGCTGTGGCGCGCGGGCGAGCGGCGTGACGACAGGTACTCGCTGATTCTCGATGACGGCGTGTTCTTCGACATGGTCGACCAGACCCGGTGGGTGAACCACTCGTGCGAGCCCAACATCGTGGTCGAAGCCGGAGTCTCGCGCCTCGGCAACGGCTGGGCCCAGATGCAGGCGCTCCGTGAGCTCCGCCCGGGCGACGAGCTGTTCTACGACTACGCGTTTCCTCCCGAGCTCAAGGAGCGATGCCGCTGCGGCGCGCGCGCGTGCCGCGGGTGGATCGTCGACCCCGCGGCCGTTCGCGCTGGCAAGTCAGGCGCGGTGAAACCAGTAGTACACCGCGTCGTCGGCGTGAAACGCATCGACATATTCGGCGCTGGTCTTCGGCACGTGCGCTGAGCGTCGCTCGGCCGGCTTGAGCGGCCGCCAGGTCATGTCGCGCGCATACCCTCGGTGCTCTCTGACCGACTCCGGCAGCTCGGTCAGCACCTCGCGCTGGTGCTCTCCGAGCGAGAGCTCATTCGCGCCGTTCGACATCGAGGGGTGTTGCAGTTGCACGACGTCGTCTTCCCACCCGCAGACGTCGCACAGATCGGAGCTGCCCGGTCGCTGCTCGAAGACGACGAAACCACAGCTCGGGCAGGTGTACATCGGGTCTTCAGTCATGGTCGGTGAACCCCCAGAGTCAAGACGTGGAGAGATCATCGCCGATTGCTGCTCAATGGCTCGTTTTTTTTTTCAAAGTTCGCGAGTGTCGCGTGCCCACATCAAGCGAGGGTGCGGTTGAGCTCGGTTCGCCAGGTCGACGCGTCGGGGCTCGACTCGGGGCCTTTGGTGTAGACCTCCCAGAGCTCTTCGCGTGGCGTGTGGCCGTTCGCGCGAACCCAGACATCGAGCTCGGGCCAGGCGTGCGGCAGCCCAGAATAGTCGCCCTGATACACCGTGCGCGCCACCTTGCCCGCGGGGAGCAGCCCCGGTTGCACCCGACCCACTGCCGCAATCGGCTTCTCGACTGGCACCGAGAGCTCGAAGTCGAACCGGCCGGGTGCGAACGCCAGGTGGTGCGTGAGCCAAGGGCCTGCCTGCGCCACGCCCTGCGCTGCAATGGCCTGCATGATTTCTTTGAGGCCGGGGTGATGCGCGGTTGCTCGATCATCGAAGCCTCCAGGGCAGAGTTCACCTCGAGCTACTGGTTTCAGGTCACCGCGTCATGACGATTTTGTTCAGCACCAGAGCCTTGTACTTCTCTCGCCAAGAGAGAAGCTGTGCCCATGGCGAAAATCATCGGCATCGCGGGCAGTCTTCGAAAAGCATCGATCAACGCAGCGCTGCTTCGCGCGGCGGCCGAGCTGACACCGGCCGGCCACGAGGTTCAGATCGCATCGATTGTCGGTATTCCTCTCTATGACGGCGATCTCGAGAGCGAACGAGGCGTGCCCGAGGCCGTGACCACCCTCAAAGATCAGATTGCCGCGGCAGACGGTCTGCTGCTCGTGACGCCCGAGTACAACAACTCGATGCCCGGCGTGCTGAAGAACGCGGTCGATTGGCTCAGTCGGCCCGCGAAAGACATTGCTCGTGTTTTTGGTGACAAGCCGGTCGCGCTCATCGGTGCGACCCCGGGGCCCGGAGGCACCCGCCTCTCACAAGCTGCCTGGTTGCCGGTGTTGCGCACGCTGGGCACCCGGCCCTGGTTCGGCAAGTCGCTCTTCGTCGCGGGCGCGGGTTCGGTGTTCGACGCCGATGGCAAGCTCGTCGATGAAAAGATCAAGAAGCTGCTCGGTGAGCTGATGACAGGGTTCACGGCAGCCTGCCAAAAGTGACTGACGCAGCCCCCGAGACCAAGTCGCTCACGGCGCTCACGATCGGGTCGTGCGCTCGGCTGGCGAGCCGCGCGAAGAGAACACGAACCCCGCTCTGCGCCTCGCACAGCAGCTCGACCTCACCTGCCGCTCGAGCCTCCTTCGCGGTCTCGTCATGCAGGAGCCCCACGCCTACGCCACCAGCAATCAAGGTGCGCGTGACGCTCTCGCGGTCGACGTGAATGACTCGCTTGGGTCGAATCTGGTGCAGGGCGAACACATTCTCGGCCGCTTGCCCGCAACAACTGCCGGCGATCGGGCCGATCCAGCTTAGCTCCTCGAGCGCTCGCCAATTCACCGGCTTCGAGACGAGCCCCGGGGGCCCCGCCAGAAAGATGTCGAAGCGGCCCACCTCGAAGGTGGTCAGCTCTGCCCCCGGTGCACCGGCCTCGTTGTAAAACCCCGCGTCGAGGCTCCCGGCTCGCAACCCCTCGAGCAGCTCGACCGAGGTGACGTGCCGCAACGTCACTTCGACCTCGGGGTACCGCTCTGCCAACGCGGTGAGCAATCGGCCAACCGCCGCCGTGCTCGAGTTGCTCGATGTGCCCAGTCGAACCGCGCCGGTGAGGTTGCCCTTGAGGCGGGTCGCCTCGTCGAGCAGGCCCCGGTAGGCGGCCAACGTTTGCTCGGCCTTGTCAAACAGGCGTTGCCCATCGCTGGTCAGGCTCATGCCCTTCGCGGTGCGCTCGAACAGGCTCAGCCCGAGCGTCTCTTCGATTGCCTTGATATGCGCGCTTACTGCAGGCTGACTGAGGTGGAGTCGCTCTGAGGCACGGGTGATGCTCCCCTCGCGTGCCACGGTGACGAAGGTCTTGAGCTGGTGGAGCACCATCAAGGGCTCTCAGCCTGGAGCCTCTGACCGATTGGTATGGCGGAGCGAGTCACGAAGGCGATGAGAAGCGCGCAGAGGAGCAGGCCGGCCGCGGTTGCATAGGTCACGTGCATGCCCCCGGGCAGGCCGCGGGTTGACGCGCGCGCGAAGATCGCGCCCATCACCGACGCTCCGGTGATGAGGCCGAGGTTGCGAGAGAGGTTGAGCAACCCCGCGATCACGCCGCGCTTTTCGCTCGCGACGTTGGCCATGACCGAGGTGTTGTTTGCAGTTTGAAAAAGCGCATAGCCGACGGTGATCACCACCATGGGCGCAATGTACCCGCAGACCCCAGCGGCTGTTGGCATGATCGAGAGAATCAGGCACCCCGTCACCATGCCGGTCAGCCCGGCCGCGGTGGCTCGAGCCACTCCAAATCGATCGGAGAAACGGCCGGCCGGTACACCGGTGACCCCGGCGACGAACGGGCCGATCGACAGCACCAACCCGACGAGCCCAGCGTCGAGCCCGAGCGCCCCAGAGAGATAAAATGGGCCGACCACCAACGTCGCCATCATCACCGTCGAGACCAGCACACCCATCGCCAGGCTGGCGCTCAGCTTCGCGTCTCGAAACAGCGCGAAGCGAATCAGGGGCGAGGTCGCACGCGATTCGGCCCGCACGAACAGCGCCGCTGCACCGAGGCAGATCAGCAGCAACACAAGGTTGAGGGTGCCGATGCCGCCGGGGCCAGTCCGGCCCATCGTCGTTGCGAGCGCGTAGGCCGCCAGCGTGAGCGCGAGCAGCAGGGTACCGGAGCGATCGAACGACGGCCGTACAACCCCCGGCTGATCACGATCGACCGGGAGCGCGCGCAGCGCGAGCAGGAGCGTCAGCAGGCCGATTGGTGTCAGCACGGCGAAAACCGCACGCCACCCGAACCCCTCAATCAACCCGCCCCCAAGCGACGGGCCCAGCGCAGTGCCGATCGCCGACATCGTGCCCAGAAGGCCCATCGCGCGGCCCGTCTTCACGTGCGGTACCGCTTCGCCCACGAGCGCCATCGAGAGCGTCATCATGATGGCTGAGCCAATGCCTTGTGCGCCCCGCGCGAGAATCAAGAGGCCCAGCGTCGGCGCGGCCGCGCAGAAGAGCGAGGCGATGGTGAAGAGGGAAATGCCTGCCAACAGCAGCCTGCGGCGACCGATGAGGTCACCCAACCGGCCGACGCTGACGAGCAGTGTCGTGCTGGCCAACAGGTAGGCGAGCACCACCCACTGAACACTGCCGAACGACGCATCGAATGCCGTGGCCACGCTCGGCAACGCGACGTTGGCGATGCTGGTGCCCAGCGATGACAGCACCATCGACAGTGAAAGGCTCAAGAGCGCGTGCTGCTTGGGAGAGAGCGGTGCCTGTGCGGTCATGCACCTGACGTTGCTCCACCGAACCCGCGTTAATCGAATCGTTTGTTCTGAGGGTGCCCCTCACGAAAACGGAGGGGCTTGGCCCGAATGAGACCGAGGTTAGACCGCGGTCTTCGCAGCGGCCCGCAGCTGGCTGCGCAGGTCGATGAAGCCGGCCAGGTTCGTCGGGCCCTTCTTGATGTAGCGGTTGAGCGCCTCAACCAGCCCTTTGATCTCGTCTTTCGACATCGCGCGCGGAGGCGGCACGACTGGAGTGGGCCCGCCGGGGCGCATCACGCTGCGCAGCTCGATGGTGGCCTTGCCATTCACCATGCGAACGTTGCCGACCGTCGAGCGATCATATTGACCGACCATCAGGTAGTTGTGCGTGCCGATCTTGGCGAGCGTCGCGGGCTTGTAATAGCTCAAGGGGCTCAGGGCCTTGTCAGTCAAAACGGTGGCCTGTGGGCGATTCACATTCAATGCAACCATGGGCAATTCCTCCAATTTGCGCAGCGTTCGAGTGGTTGTCGGACAAATGCCTACCTCGGTTGCGTGGCATCGGAATTTCAGCGCGGCTTGCCGGGCCATTCGAGCCCCGTTATCTCGATTTTTCTCCCCGTACCCCGGGGGGTTCACGCTGTTGGGGGGGTGCCCACCTGAGACGATCAGCAGTGGTGTCTTCGCCGCAGAGGGCGCCTCGTACGGAGGTGCCACATGGCAACGTCGAACAAGAGGGCGCAGTTGGAGCAGGAGATGGTGCAGGCGTTCGGGTTGGTCCCGGAGTGGTCGAAGCTCATTCCAGAACCGGCTGCTGAAGGCCTGTGGCGAGTGATGGCCGACTTTCAGTTGGCTGAGACGAAGATTCCAAACAAGTACAAAGAACTGATCGGGCTCGCCGTCTCGGGCGCGACCAGATGCAGGTACTGCAGCCTCTTTCATGTCGAGGCAGCGCGCCTGAATGGAGCGACCGAAGAGGAGATCAACGAAGCCTGCATGATGGGCGCGCACACCATGTCGGTCAGCACGTTCCTCAACGCGGAGGGCGTCGAGTACGAGCAGTTCAAGAAGGAGCTGCTCAAGATCGTCAGCCACGTCAGAGCGCAGCAGAGCCAGTCAGGGCCGCGCACATCGGAAGTTCGGCAGGGCGCGCGTGTCTAGAGCCCAGGTGCTCGAGCGGCTCCTGACCGATGGTTTTCTTCGGCAGGAATCGACTCACTACCGAGCCGCCACCCGCTGGCATGCGGCCGTGGCGCGGGCCGCGAAGACCTTGATGGCTCGGGGTGAAGAGCTCGAAGATCTTCGCGTGCCTGTCGCCTGGGCATTGAGCGAAACGTACGCCGAATCGGTCAGCGACGATGATCTGGTCGAGATGGCGGCCGTGATGACTCCGTTCACTGGCGTCGCTCCAACGAACGGCTGAAAAGCCCCCCGCGCGGAGCCCTTCGAGCCCCGCGCGGAGTGGCGCAAAGTGAGGGTGGTCCGTACGGCGAGGAGCCACGCGCCCCTTGAGCAAGCGGAACCTCGACTGGCTGTTACCCCTGAGCCTCATTGCGTTGAGCTTGATACCGGTGGCCGCGGGTACGTTTCGCGTCGTCACGCTGGCCGGCGGGGCCCGAATCACGCCTGAAAACGCGCGGTTCTTCGCGGCGCCAGCGCCCGTGGTGCTCCACATCGTCACCGGGCCGGGTGGTCGGGGTGTGCAGCCTCATCGCAGGCCTCACCGGCTTGTGGATGAGCCTGACGTATCCTCCAGCTGAGCACGACGGGCCGCTGCTCACCGGGTTTCGGGTCGTGTTCGGCGCCGCAATGGTCACCAGTCTCGCGCTGGGGCTCGTCGCGATTCGGCGCAGAGACGTCGCGCGGCACCAGGTCTGGGTCACGCGGGGGTACGCCATCGGCCTCGGGGCGGGCACCCAGGCCCTGGTGCACCTGCCTTGGTTGTTCCTTGCCGCTGCGCCCCAGCAGCTCGGGCGGGCCCTGCTGATGGCCGCGGGGTGGGTCATCAATCTGGCGGTGGCTGAGTGGAGCCTGAGGCGGGTGCGAGGCACGGCCACGGTCGTGCGTCAGCCAGAAGCCGCTGCTTGAACGAGATCGCCTCTCGCTTCTCGGCTATGCATGGGCCTTGAGCGACAAATACGACTGCACGACCTGTGGCGCCTGCTGCTTTGGAAAGCGCGATTACGTGCAGGTCTTTTCGCACGACATCGAACGATTGGGCGACGAGCGAACCGAGGAGCTGGTGGCGCCTGCAGTCGGTGAGAGCCCCGCGAGCGTCGGTCGAGCCGCAGAGCCTGAGCGGTTCATGAAGATGACCGCCGGGCATTGCATCGCGCTGAGCATCTCGGTGCCAAACCAGTTCTTGTGCGCGGTGTACGAAAACCGGCCGACGTTGTGCCGTGCCCTCGAGCCGGGCACTTCTCCGTGCCTCGAGGCCCGGGCGCGACACGGCCTCGCGCTCTAACGCGTCGAACGGCCGCGGGGGTTACCACCTGAGCAGCGTGACCACCTGTCGTACTTCTTCTGGCGCCGTCGACCCCGTTCGCCATGGCCGAGTCGAACGACCCGACCAAGCGAAGCCACGAACCGACGGTTAGCCTATCGCGTGCTCCGTTCATCACTCGAACCCCCGAACCTGAAATCACTCCCCACGTTTCAACGGCCCGACTTGATTCAGAGGGCGTGGGCGCTGCCGGTGGCGCAACGGTATGCGCCGCTCCTGTCGCAGAGCTTCACCTCGATCTGCGGCCCGACCAGCGTCGCGAACGTCCTCCGCTCGATGGGGGTGGGTGCAGCGAAGAACCCGCTTCGTGGCTTTGGCCTCAGGGCGATGAGCCTCGAGCAGCTCGCGAGCGAAGCGGGTGAGGTGGTGCCGGCGGGGTGGCGTGTGCGTTCGATGCGCCCCTCGAGCGTCGAGGCGTTGAGGGTCGAGCTGCGGGCCTCGAACCACGAGAATCGGCGCCTGGTGACCAACTTCGCGCGCGCCTCACTCTTCGGTGGCGGCAGCGGTCACCATTCACCGATTGGCGGGTACCTCGAGCAAGAAGACCTGGCCTTCGTGCTCGACGTCAATGCCGGGTATGGGCCGTGGTTGGTGAGCACCGAGCGCCTCTTCGATGCGATGAGCACGGTGGCCGATTGGGCGACCGGTAAGACGCGAGGGCTGGCAGTATTCGAGCACCCATGAGCCAAAACACCTCGTCGCCGTTGGTCGCCGCGGCCCAAGCGTTGGCGCTCGAGCTGAATCGGTTCGACGAGACGCTGGGCGGGTTCAAGCGGCTCTCGCTCAGCTCGAAGAAGAACCTCAACAAGGCGTCGACCATGCTCAATGAGCTGGGCGAGATCGAGTCGCAGATCGGTCTCCACATTCAGTCACTCGTGAAGGCGATCGGAGGCGCTGGAGAAGCGCAGCTCGCCCGTGTCAGTGAGGTGAAGGCCCGCGCGGAGCAGCTCCAAGCCCGCGCCGTCACCTTCAACGCGCTCACCGTGCAGCTCGAAGCGCTCGGCACAGCTGCATCGGCCCTGAACGAGAAGCTCCAGGGGCCCTCACCCACCGTCGTCGACGTCGTCGAAGAGTTGGGGCTGCTCTCGGCGGGGTCGGTGGAGCTGCAAACGCAGGCGAAGACAGAGGGCTTCGACGATGTCGCTCATCTCGCCGATGGGCTCAAGCAACAGCTCCAGGCGTTGAAGGGCAAGCTGGGTCGCGCGAGGTGAGCGCGCTCCGGAGCCGCACACCAGACGCCCCATGTGCGCCTGCAGCTCGCTGAGCTCCGCAAGATAATCGAGCTCGATGCTTCGCGGCCGAGGCTCAGCGTCACCCTGGGCCGTCGAAGCGAAAGAAAAGCTCTTCGACGCCGTCAGGCCCTTTTTCGGTGTCGCCGACGATCGTCTTCTTGCCTGCGCTTGCATCGCCGAGCACCTTGACTCGCCAATGCGTCATGAAGGCGCTCCACTCTCTGGCGACGAAGGCTGCCATGCGGCCCGCGTCGGGGTCTGCCTGGTGCTCGAAGAAGATCGGAGGTCTGAGTCCAGCACATCACGCAACGGCATCCGGTATCCCTACCGTACCGAGAGCCCGAGCGTTACAACGTCGACTCCCTCACACTTCGAATCACGAGAAAAAATGCCACTCAAAGTCATCATCACGGGCGCAACGGGCATGGTCGGAGAGGGTGTTCTTCTTCACAGCCTGAATGACCCCCGCGTCGAAAAGGTGTTGTCGGTGAGCCGTAGGAGCACGGGCCGCACGCACCCGAAGCTCACTGAGCTGCTCGTGCCTGACTTCATGAAGCTCGACGCGGTCGAAGCACACCTGGCGGGTTACGACGCTTGTTTCTATTGCGCGGGAGTCAGCTCGGTCGGCGTGAACGAAGCCGACTACACCAAGATTACCTACGACACGCCGCTGCACTTCGCGGCCCTGCTGGCTCGCCTGAACCCGGGCATGGTGCTGGTGCATGTCTCGGGGCGTTCGACCGACGGCTCCGAGCAGGGCAAGGTGATGTGGGCGCGCGTGAAGGGCAAGGCCGAGAACGCGTTGATGAAGCTGCCGTTCAAGGCGGTCTTCAATTTTCGGCCAGCTTTGATGAAGCCGGTCGCTGGGCAGAAGAACGTGAAGGCCGCGTTCAAGCCGGTGGTCTGGCTCTACCCCGTCGTCGCAGCCCTCTTCTCAGGCTCGGCGATGACGCTCGATGAGGTGAGCAGTGCCATGATCCGCTGCGTGGTTGAAGGAGCGCCCAAGCAGGTGCTCGAGGTCGCAGACATGCAGGCGCTCGCGAGTCAGTCTCAGCAACAGGCCTGACGCACATGCGAGCGGCTGTCGTTCTCGGTGCATCGGGCTCGGTCGGCGAGGCGCTGATCACCGAGCTGATTCGCAACGGGTCATTCAAAACGATCGTGACGCTGACCCGTCGTTCGCAGCCCGCTCAAGTCGCGCTGGCTCGTGATGCGGGTGTTGAGTTGCGCGAGATTCTCGTGCCCGCGATGGAGCCGGCCCGTCTTGGAGCGGCCACGGCAGAGGCCATTCGGTCGCTCGAAGGCGAAGCCGTCGGGTTGAGTGTGTTGGGTGTCGGAGGGGGCACCGCGAAGCTCACCATCGACCAGCATCGTGCCGTCGATGTGCAGTTGAACGCGGCGTTTGCGAGAGGGTTGAAGGCCTCGGGGCGCGTGACACACCTCGCGTTCATGTCTGCCGGAGGCGCCGACCCCACTGCGTCGGCGACCGGTTCAGGCGCCGCGGGTATGGCGCGGTACGCTCGCGTGAAGGGGGAGGCCGAAGAGGCGGTCAAAGCGAGCGGTCTCTTTGTGGTGAGCATCTTTCGCCCGGCGATGATCATCGGCTCGCGACACACGCCGTGGCTGCTCGAGAAAGTGCTGCCACTGTTCTCATTCGTGACGCCCACGAACTACAAATCAATCACGGTCGAGCAGATCGCGAAGGCGATGGTCGCGACTTCACTCAACGCGCCAGCGAAGTCGGCCGTCTACCACTACCCTGAGATGATCGCGTTGGGTCGGTGAGCGCTTCAATCATCGACCGCTGAGCAACGCTACGCACCTTTGCGCGCGCGCTCGATCGCCGCGACGTCGATCTTCCGCATCTCCATCATCGCCTCGAACACGCGTTTCGCTGCGGCGCGATCGGGGTCTTTCATTCCCATGGTCAGCGCGACGGGCGTGATCTGCCACGACATGCCCCATTTGTCCTTGCACCAACCGCAGGCGCTCTCCTGCCCGCCGTTCTTGAGAATCGCGTCCCAGTAGCGGTCGGTCTCGGCTTGGTCGTCGGTCGCAACCTGAAATGAAAATGCCTCGGTGTGTTTGAATGCGGGGCCCCCGTTGAGACCGAAGCAGGCCAGTCCGAGCACGGTGAATTCGACCCCCAGCACGTCGCCCTTTTTACCCGATGGAAAATCGCCGGGCGCGCGCCAGAGCGTGCCCACACTGCTGTTGGGAAACGTGCTGGCGTAAAACCGCGCGGCCTCTTCGGCATCGCCGTTGTACCAAAGGCAGATCGTGTTCTTCGCGACGGGAGCAGGCATGGCGTTCTCCTCGGGGTTTGGCGCGCGAATACCACGTCTGCGAAAACCTAGCGGATTGCCCATGTCGGCTCGTTGCTGGTCACCACCTGGCCGTCGTCTCGGGCACCGGCATTCGCACCCCGAAGCGGGGGCTCAAAGGTCGCCCTTGCGTGTCGCCAGATCCCGCGATAAATACTGAACCATATGGTTCAGTATTTGGGTGCCCGCCTCGATGCCTCGTTCGCAGCGCTCTCAGACACGACCCGCCGCGGCGTTCTGGAGCACCTCGGGCGTGCGGATGCCTCGATCACGGACCTTGCCGAGAAGTTTCACATGACGCTCACGGGCATGAAGAAGCACGTCGGCATCTTGGAGCAGGCCGGGCTCGTCGCTACCCAGAAGGTCGGCCGCGTTCGCACCTGCAAGCTTGGAGCTCGCGGTCTGGAGGAAGAGACGGCGTGGCTCGCGGGTCACCGCCAGCTCTGGGCCTCGCGCTTCGATGCGTTGGACAACGTCGTCGAAGAACTCAAACGCAAGGAGAAGGCCAATGGACGCAAAAAGAGAGAATGACTCCGTGAAGAACCGCACGACGACGGAGCGAAAGTCTGATCGTGAGCTCGTCGTCACGCGAACTGTGAACGGCCCCGCGCGCATCGTGTTCGACGCGTGGACCAAGCCCGAGCTGCTCAAGCGATGGTGGGCACCGAAGTCGTTTGGCGTGTTCTTCATTTCGTGCGACGCCGATGTTCGCGTGGGGGGCGCGTACCGTTTCGTGTTCGGCCACGCCGCCTCAGCGCAGCCGATGGCCTTTTTCGGCAGGTATCTCGAAGTGGTGCCGCACTCGCGCCTCGCCTGGTCGAATGAAGAAGCGGGGGAGGGTGGGGCCATCACCACGGTGACCTTCGAAGAGACAGGTGGCACGACACTGGTCGTCGTGCACGACCTCTACCCCTCGAAAGAAGCGCTCGACGCTGCCATCGCCTCCGGGAGCACGGGTGGTATGGGCGAGACCTTCGAGCAACTCGACGAGCTGCTCGTCGCCCTCTCCACTGGCCCCAAGGTGTAGGAGGCCTTCACGGTACGGAAAGTGCTCGACGCTGGGCGCTCGTTGGCATCTCCGTAGACGAGCACTTCGTTGGCGGTGCCGACGATGATTTTGCCGATCGCGCCCCGGGGGGCCAACGGTCGAGGCTCAGCCGAACAACCTCGCGCTGGGCGTCGTCTGGCCCTGGGGGTGGGGGCGATGGGCTCGGGCCTTTCGCTAGGCCGCGAGGCTCGCCGCGAGCAAAGTCTTGAAGGTCGCGCATGGGTGGCCGATCAATTTTTCGAGCGTCTGATCGACCGCGGCGAACTCGCCACGTCGGCTCGCGAGAAACATGCCCAGCGCGAACCGGGCGCGTCCTTCGGGCATGCCGCGCTCGACCGATTTGGCGACGTAGGCCTCGTCGGTGAGCACGGTGTGCTTGAGCGGTTTGCCGGTGACTTCGCCTGCCAATCGCGCGAGGTCGCCGAAATCGAGACCCGCGGCACCCGTCAAAGGCGGAGTTGGCCCGTCGAATCGACTTTCATCGAGCAGAACCGCCGCGGCGCCCTGGGCGAGGTCTTCGTGCCCGACCCACGAGAACTTGCCGCTCTCAGGGGTCACAAGCTCGCCGGCTTTGACGGCGCCCATCATCATCGCAATGGCACTGGCGGCGTAGAACCCGTTGCGCAGCGAGGTGAATGGCAGGCCCGAATCCCTCAGCATCGCCTCGGTCGCGGCGTGATCGAGCGCGGGGTTGAAGGCCGAGGTGGGGCTGGCGGCGATCTGACTCGTATAGACGATGCGTTTCACGCCGACCGCCTTGGCCGCGTCGATGGCTTTTCGGTGTTGAGCAATCGGGTCGCCTCCAAAGGCACGCGCGTTCGACGAGACCATCAACACCTGTGAGGCGCCCTCGAACGCGTGTTTCAAGCTTTCGGCGTCTTCAAAATCGCCGCGCCGAACGCGAACGCCTTTCGCAGCCCAAGCGGCGGCCTTCTCGAGAGCGCGCACCCTCACTCCAATCGCGCTCGCTGAGCCCCGGTTCACCAATTGCTCGACGATGGCGTGGCCCAGCTGGCCGGTGGCTCCAGTCACTACGATCATTCGGTGCTCCTGTTATCGGTGATAACCAATAAATGGTATCACTGGAAACAGCCAGGCGCAACGCCGTGCTATCAACGCTCACTCAGATGAAGCGTCAGACCCCCTTCAGACCCGACACGGTTCGAGAACGAATAATCGCCGCAGGGGCTCGAATTCTGGCCTCTGGAGGCCGCGAAGCACTCACCACTCGTTCAGTTTCGACGGCGGCCGACGTTCAAGCGCCGACCATCTACCGACTGTTCGGCGACAAAGACGGTCTGCTCGAAGCGGTCGCCGAAGATGGGCTCACTCGGTACATCGCGCGAAAAAAAGGGTACGCGGCGAAGGCCGGCCCCCTCGAAGACCTCCGTCTCGGGTGGGACTTGAACGTCGAATTCGGTCTCGAGAACCCCGCGATATTTTCGATTCTCAGCGCGTCTCCTCGAGCCGGCGCGCTCTCTCGTGCGGCGTCGGGCGGTATCGAAATTCTGCGCTCGAGAATGAGGCGCGTCGCCGTCGCGGGCCTGCTGCGCGTGAGCGAAGAGCGCGCGGTCAACCTGGTGCGCGTAGGCGGCTCAGGCACGGTGCTGACGTTGCTCAGCCTGCCTGAGAACGAGCGTGACCTGGGGCTGTCAGTAGCGGCCAGAGAAGCAGTGATCGCCGCCATTACCACCACGCGCTCGGCCGTTCGTCACACTGGCGTGGCGGGAGCGGCGGTTGCCCTGCGGGCCTCAATCACGCAGGCCGCCCCGTTGAGCGCGGGTGAACGCGCGTTGCTCGCCGAATTGCTCGAGCGCCTGGCGACTCCGGTAAAATAGGAAGCAGCCATGTGCCGGCCCCGGTCCGGCCGAGAACACCGACTGAACTCATGAGCGTGGGCTGCGCTCCCGTGCCGTACGAGGCGTTGACTTGGGCGAAGCGAAGGCCTCGGAGGCAGCTTCGTGGAGAACCTGCCTGAACCACACGACGGCAGGGTCGCGGTCGCGCTGTGCACTCCAGAACATCGAGAGCTCGATGGGGGCGATCTTTACCGGGCACGGCAATGCGACGAGCCCGAAGCGCGGTGCGACGTCAGCCAGAACCGCCCGCGGCACGGTCATCAGGAGATCTGTCCGCGCGAGGAGCGGCGGCGCCAACATGAAATGCGGAAGGTACGGCCCCGACCGGCGTGACAGCTTCAGCTTCCGCGCCAAGGCATCGACAGGGCTCTCTTTGCCGGAGGCGGTCCGTACACGGATGTGAGGGTAGCTGGCCCAGGCCTTTGCGTTCCAACTGCGAACTGCCGGGTGTTCGGCTCGGGCATAGACCACCCAGTCGAGTGAAACGAGGCCAGCGCTGCACAGGCCCTCGGTCTTCGCTACAGCCGTCGGCGCTACGCCGACATCGACGTGATCGTCCGCGACATCCTGGAGCATGCCGGGCCCCGCGGGTACGAGTTCGAAGAACGAATATTCACGCTTGCCGGGCCCGACTTCGTGGCGGCGACGCTGCCGTCGCTGTCGTGGCTGGGTCGAACACACCATCCTGGGCCAGAACCCGGCCGATGGTTCGCAGAATGCGCGACACCTCACCCTCGAGCCGCTCGGCTTTCGGCGTCGGCCGCATTTCGCCGCCCACGCAGTTGAGCGGGAGGCTCGGGTTCTAAAGTGCGATTCGGGTCGAACGAAAAAGCCCCGGCAGAACCGGGGCTTTCATCGAAGCTCCCTGAGTAGGACTCGAACCTACGACCCGGCGATTAACAGTCGCCTGCTCTACCAACTGAGCTATCAAGGAATATGCAGCTTTACGCGGCGCGGATGTAGACCTGACGAGGGTGCATGTCAACACTGACGAACGCACCCGTCGAGACCGCAGGAGAAGCCCGCGTCGCGACTGTGCCGTGGGAGGCGATCGCGGGGCTCGGCACCGTGCTCAACGCACCACTGGCAGCAATTCTCGATGGCGCCGCGGCCGAGCGCGTGCTCGACAAGACCTTGCGCGCCAACCGCGAACTCTCGGCAGAACAGCGCAGGGTCGTCGCCGAATCACTCTTCGGAGTCGGCCTCTGGCGGCGTCGCCTCAGGGCCAGGCACTCGGCCAATGCATCGCCGCTCGAGCTGTTGGCCACGCTGATCAGAGATCTCGGTCAACGCAGCGACGCCTCTTTGCTCGACGTGCCCCAGTTCTCGTTGAAACCACTGACTGATTGGCGCGATCGGCACTCGATACCCGATTGGCTCGCGACCGAGCTCGAGCGCGAGTTCGGCGCTGACGCAGCGATCGCCGCCGCCGCGCTCAACGCACCAGGCCCGGTCTGTCTTCGCGTCAACCGGCTCAAGCTCGCTCGAGACGGGCTCGCCGAACGGCTCGCTGCCGAAGGCGTCGCGACCGAGCTTGGCCGGTGGTCACCAGAAGCACTGATCATCACCTCGCCGCGCCCGAACCTCTACGGGCTGTCGGCCTCGCGCGACGCACTCTTCGAAGTGCAAGATGAGGGCAGCCAGCTGCTGGGGCAATGGCTTCAAGCCCAGCCAGGAGATCGCGTGCTCGACCTCTGCGCCGGAGCGGGTGGAAAGGCGCTACAGCTCGCCGCCCACGTCGCGTCGAACGGCAGAGTGCACGCGTTCGACATCGATCCCAGCCGCCTCAATCGACTCCGTCATCGCGCAGAACGCGCTGGCGCGACCATCGACATTCATACCCAGCCACCCAGCGGGCGCTTCGACCGCGTGCTGGTCGACTCCCCATGCTCCGAGCTGGGAGCTCTGCGCCGAGGCCCCGACCTGCGCTGGCGAATCGACCCCGCCTCGTTCGCCGACCATGCATTGACGGGAGCCAGTCTCATCGATCAGGGCTACGCACTGCTCACGTCTGGCGGCCACCTCGTGTACGCGACGTGCACCTTTCGGCGCGAAGAAAACGAAGACGTGGTCGATGCATTTCTTGCGAGACACCCTCAAGCACGCCGTGTGAGTGACGATTTCAAGGTGGCTCCACACACGCACGGCACCGACGGGTTCTATGCAGCACGCATCACTTCAAGCTCTTCGGGCGACCCAACCGCTTAACCTTCGCGTCGACCGCATGCAGCGTCGCCGGCGCGCGAGCACTCCGAACCCCGCGGCGGTGATCACTTCAGTCGCTTCGGGCGGCTCTTCGCGCGACCGAGCCGCTTGACCTCTGCCTCGACGGCCTCGAGCTGCGCCATGTGTTCGCGAGACCGCACCAGGTACGCGCTGATCCGCAGATACGCCCAGATGCCGATGATCAACACCGCTCCCGGTATCGACCAGAGCGCGATGGTCTCGGGCCCCGCGATCAGCTGATCGGGTGCCCAGTGCCGCGCCCGCGCCCCCACCACCAGCAGCGGAGCGCGCTCTTCTTGAACCCGCCGCGCGAGCTCGGAGACCGCCTCGGCCCGCCGAATGCGCTCGACGTCGAGCTTGATGTGCCGCTCTTCGAACCGGCTGCGCCGCCGCTCGAGGTTCTCGGCGAACTGCGATTCTTCAGGCAAAATTCGCCCCGCCTCGAGAAAGTCATCGAACGCGGTTCTCAGCTGATCAGGAGTCGCCTTGCGGCCATCGTCGACGCCCAACAGCAAAATCGCATGATCCGACAGCTGGGCGGCCTTGTACTGCGGCGAGTCCCAATACGTCTTCCAGATGTAGCCGAGCACGCCGAGCCCATAGAGCGCGAGAATGATGAACAGCCCCCACGGCACGGGAAACTTCGGAGCTGGGCCGGGCGGGGCAGGGAGACGCCGCGCCTCATTCGAGGGCATCAGCACCCAGATTAGCGGTAGAACCTGGGTCGTGGCCTTTCTTCCCGTCGCGAAGCTGAACCCTGGTGACCCGGTCTGCGTCGTCGCGCCCTCGGGCCCCTTCGACCGCGCCATTTTCGAGCGTGGCCTCGCCGTGCTCGCGGGCCGCTACACGCCGGTTCTCAACGACGCGCTGTACGACAAACACCGATATCTGGCCGGTCGTGATGAAGGGCGAGCCGCCGAGCTGCAACGCGCCTTTGACGGCCCCGACAAGGCCATCTTCGCCGCACGGGGTGGGTACGGCGCCGCTCGTCTGCTCAAGCGCGTCACCCTCAAGCCGAAAGCGCTGATCGGCTTCTCTGATCTCACCGCGCTGCACGCCACCGCCCAGCTCGCCGGGTTTCGCTCCCTGCACGGCCCGGTCGTCACCCAGCTCGGCAC
>JANLPS010000072.1:0-8295 GCA_031367385.1 Archangium sp.
CAGCCGGGCGTGCGCGCTGAGGGCCCAGAGCCGGCCAGGGCGTCCTTCGACAGGCTCACCATGAGACGATTAGCAGAGCCGGGACGCCGCCCCCCCACACAACAGCCCGCACACGGGAGCCCCCGCCCCGAGCCCCCGCCCCGAAGGCCCACTCTCATGGTGAGCCCGTCGAACCACGAACCACGAACCACGAACCACGAACCTCAGATCCAGTCTTTTGGAGCGCTCGGTTTCTTCGCCGCGACCGACACCTCACCGGTCGCGCCCATGAGCACCTTCACCACGTGCGGCTTGCCGTCATCGACCATCGAGACGCCTTGCTTGCGGTAGGTCGCCAGGTCCATCGCGACGCCGTCGACCTCGACTGCCTTGACGCCCTTCGAGATGTGCTCGGGGTTCGTGACCTCGATGCGGTACGTGGCCGCGCCGCGCTTGTGGGTCGCGCTGTACTTGTCCCACCCGGTTGGCAGGCACGGGTCGATGAACAGCTTGTTGCCATCGCGAAATTCAATGCCGAGCAAGCCCTCGACCGCCGAGCGCATGACCCACCCCGACGCGCCTGAGTAGTGCGTCCACCCGGCCTTGCCGGTCTTGGTCTGAATGTCGGCCGCCAGCGCATACGGCTCGGCGTCGTAGCCTTCACGAAGCGCGTGCACGTTGGGCAGGGCGGTGCGAATCGCCTTGAGCGCGAGGTCACCCATGCCGACTTTGGTGAGCCCGCTCATCGCGAACGCGGCGCCGTGCGTGTACTGACCGGTCTCGCGCACATCGGGAGGGTACTCGGCCGCGGCCCCCGCCCATTTCGGCGCGTTCTTCACCGTGCCGTCCCACTGCTCCTCGCCGAGGTTCGCGGCCAGCAAGCCGATCGAGTTGGTCTTCTCGGTGTACAGCTGGTCGAACGCCGCGTTGAGCGCCTGCTTCGCGTACTTCGGCTCAACCGCTCGCGACTCTGCAGCCCAGCCCTGAACGATCACGTCCATGAAGTCGAGCTTCGAACCGTCATCGGCGTAGCCGCGAATGAAGAACCCGCGCTCTTTGTCCCACAGGTGCTTCATGATGTTGCCCTGCAGCTTGGTCGCGGCGGCCTCGTATTTGGTCGCAGTGGCGATGTCGGGAGGGTTGCGAGTGCGCGCCACCTCGGCGAACTTGGTCAGGTTGTCGTGCAAGAAGAACGCAAGCCAACCGCTCTCGCCCTTGCCGAGGGGGCCGACGGCGTTGAGTGCGTCGTTCCAGTCTCCGCCCAAGATCAGCGGCAGGCCGTGGTCGCCCATGCGCTTGTCGAGAATGAGGTCGATCGCCTTCTTGCCGTGGTCGTACACGCTCTCGGTGTACGAGGTAGGCTTGAAGTTCTGTACGTAGTCGCGCTCGCCAGGCTTGAGCGGGCGGCCATCGAGATAGGTGACCTGCTCGTCGAGAATCGACGTATCGCCGGTCTTCTTCACGTACTCGAGTGTCGAGTAAGGCCCCCACAACGCGGTGTCGGAGATCGTCGAGTTCTGCCCGAGCGCATCATGCGGGTGCCACCAGTGGCTCATGTTGCCTTCGGGAAACTGCTGAGCCGCGTGCTGCAGCAAATACTTTCGCGCCGCGGCGTTGACCGCGGGGTCTCCGCGCACCAAGAGGTTGCGCCACGATTGAATCTGGTCGCGCCCGCCGTGACCGCCGCCCGACTGGCTGTGGCCGGTGCGTGCCTGCACGTGGGTCATCAGCGTCTGGTACGGCAACCAGTGGTTGAGCACGGTGTTGAGCTCGCCATCGGGCGTCTCGACCTGCAGCACGTCGAGAAAATTGTTCACCCGGCTCTCGGCGATTTTTTGCGCGGCGCCGGTTTCTTTCGCGGTCTTGAACTTGTCGACGACCGCCTTGGCCAGGTCACGCGACTCGGCCATGCCAGCGGTGAACGAGACCCGCTTTGTTTCGCCCGGCGCGATGGTGACGCGCGAGGTCAGGCCCGAGAAGGGGTTTTCGTCGGTGCGAAAGAGCGAGTTCTGCTCGCCGTGCGTGCCGTCGCCGACCACAGAGTGAAAGGCCACGCTGCCGTACTTCAACGAGTCGTTGTTCTCAGAGAACAGCGCGCCCCGCTGGGCATCGAACGCCGTCGAGGTCTCGAAGTCAGTGCGTGGAAATCGCTGCCCCATCGCGACGCGCATGAAGCTCTGAACGTCGATCTCACGAGCCTCTTTGCCATCGTTCTTCAGCTCGATGTTCCACAGCTCGGTCGGGTCATCGGGCGCGACGAACTTGGTCATCGACGTCTTGAGGCCGGCTTTGTCATCGTGCAGGTAGGTCACCGCGCCGGGTGACACCTCGACGGGGTACTCCGCGTTCGCTCCTGTCGCGGGGTTGGCGGCGATCGACCAGCTCTCACCGGTCTTCGCATCTTTCAAGACCACACCTGCGCGCGGGGTCTCGGTGATGTTGTCCGGGTCCCACTCCGTCATGCGCATGCGCTGCGCGTTGGTGCCGTGCGCCTTGGTGCCGCCGAAAGAATACCCCGCGCCGCCCAGCGTGGCCGAGCTGCCGAAGGTCGCCTCTTCGATGCCGTTCGCGCCCAGGCCGTTGGTCAAGACCGCCGACCAGGCACGCGGGAGCGACAAGCTGTTCTTCACCCTGAAGGTGCGCCCGCCGTTCTTGAACTCACCCAGCTCGGCCACCGGCACCTTGGGGCCGACTGCCGAGGTCTTGCGAACGCTCCGGTTCGCCGCTTCTTGCACCGCGAAGCCCTGCATCAGCTCATGCGTTGAGTCAGGAGGAAATTGAATCGCTGCCGCCTGTGCGATGCCTTGCCCGGCCGCCGGAGCCTTGCCGTCACCGCGCCCGACCAGCGTCGCGATTTGGTTCGGGTCTGAGGTGTACGCCGAGACGAACGACAGCGAGTCAGTCTGGCCTGCGGGCACTTCGATGCTCTTCGAGATCGCCGCGCCGGGGTTTTGCGTGAAGCCGAAGCGACCCTGGTGCGAGGCGCCGGTCTTCACGGCCGCGGGGTCTGACGCCACGCCGTTGCGGCCCATGAAGTTGGCGCGATCGCCGTCGGCCCAGTCGACCTTGGCGCCGTCTTTGCCGAGAATCGAGAAGGCGAAGTACGGCTGGCTCTCTTGCTTGGCGCCGGGCACGGTGCGGCGCCGCGCGACGATGGCGCCGCTCTCGTGCAGGGTGGTCTTGACGAACAAGTCGCGAAAGCCGGGGTGGGCGATCACCGCGTTGGGGTCGTCGAGCATCGGGCGGGTGAACCCGGTCAGGTTCAAGCTCTGCGGCCGGCCCGTCTCGTTCTTCACCGAGACTTTGCTCACCTTGGTCTGGCTCGACGGCGTGCTGACCTCGAGGCTGACGGTGAGGTGGCCGCCTTCAGCGGGCACGCGGTATTCAAAGGTGCGGGCGTTGTCTGCGTCGATGACCCGCGTCGGAGCCGATTGATCGAAGGGCAGAATCTTGCCCGTCTTGTTGTCTTTGAGCACGAACGCGTCGCTGCGGCTGAGCGTGTAGTTCGGGTTCATCCACAGCGATGAGCCGACGGGCGAGGCGACGTGCGCCACCAACGGGCCGTTGCCGACGACGTCTTTCAAGTTGTACGACGCGTCGGCTTCGTAGGCGCCTTGCGGCGTCTGAACGCGAGACGCGCCGTGCACCGTCTCTGGTTTGCGGTACTTCGAGACTGGGGTGCTGAGCATCTTCTCGATGACCTTGCCCTGGTTCAGGTCAGAGCCGTGCATCAGCTCGGGCACGAAATCGCCAACCTCGCGCATGATGCCGAGCATCTCCATGGCCTTGTGGTGCGAGTAGAAGCGCTCGGTGAGCATCGGTTTGCCGGCGGGGTCGAAGGCCACCGATTCGTACATGCCGTACTTGCCACGCGCGCCGTGGGCCTCGAAGTTGCGCATGTTCTGAACCACTTCGCCGGGCGCGAGATCGCTGAGCATCAGCGAGGCGTACGGCGCGAACACGTCGGCCTTGAAGGTGTCTTTCGAATAGTCTTTCGACATCGCGTCGGTCGAGCCGTACGCGGCGTACGTGCCGCCGTTGACCGGGTCGGCCATCGCCTCTGACCGGCCCCACACCTTGCCGGTGGTGTCGTTCATGTGAATCTGCAGCACCTGCTCATCGGCCGCGCCGTGGGGCGTGCCCGCGGTCTCGACGAACATGCTGGGCAACCTGGCCTCGAAGACCGTGCCCGTCCACGACTGCATTTTCATCTCGGGGTCGAGCTCGATTTCGCCGGCTTTGAACTCGGCGTTGAGCTTGGGCTTCATGTTGAACAACGTGTCGCCGGGTATCTGCTTCTTCAGTGTGCCGGCCAACACGGCGAGCCGCCCCTCGGTCATCACCAGGTTGTAGGTGCCCTTCGTGTTGTAGGCGACGCCGCGCTTGACCTCGGCGCCGTGCCGCAAGAGCCCCTCTTTGGGCTCGTGAAAGAAGGCCATGCTCATGTCGTCGGTGAGCCCGGAGAGCTCCTTGGCCAACGTGGGGTCAGTCTTCTTGACCGCTTCACCCACCGCGATGAGCGACGCGGCGAAGTTGCCGTTGTCGACGCTCGACACGAAGCTGCCCATCTTTCGGGTCATGCCGTTGATGGCGTACCAATTGTAGAGATGGTGCGCGTCGGCGCTGGTCGGCGCTTCTTGGGCCAGCAGGGCTTTGACCGAGTTGGTGGTCTTGTGGAGGCGATCGAGCTGCTCGGCCTCGGTGATGTAGCCCATCTTCTTCGCCGCCACGACGCACAGCATGTAGAGGCCGATGTTGGTCGGAGACGTTCGGTAATCGACGTCGAATTTTTCACCGTTCTTCTTGATGTTGTCGACCGGCAGGTGATTGCTGTCTTCGTTCACCGTGTCTTTGAAGAACTGCCAGTTCTCTTTGAGCAGGCCGCTGAAGTACGCGTGTGACTCGGTCTTCGACATCGAGACGCGGGGCGTTTGCTCGAGCGTGGCCCTAGGCACCGAGGTGTCGAAGGCGTCGCGAGGCTTGGGGGCCAAGCGGAGCAGCGGGCGGTCGGTCAGCAGCGCGTCGAGCTGGGTTGGCTTGAGCCGGGTCAGCCTCACGCCGAGCTGGTCGGCCAAAGGCAGGCCACCGCGTCGAACCGGAGTACCGGTGTCATCGACCTTCGCGGCCAACGCGCGGTTGGTGTGGCGGAGCAGGCCGGCTTCTTCAGGGTTCGACTTGGTGATCGACGAGATGTGGGTGAGCACGTCGTCGCCGGCGGCGTTCCACTTGGCGATGACCTGCGCGACCGTTGCCGGGTCGCTGGCCACGCCCACGGCAGAAAGGTGATCGACCAGCAGGCCCAAGTGCGCTTCGGGCATCGTGTCGACGATGGCTTCGCTGGCGATGGCGCGCTTGAGCGCGGTGGTCGGCGTGCGCTCGAAGGCGATCTTGCCGGTGACCGGTGAGTAGAACCCGCCCTGCGTCTGCGCGGTGTCGAAGCGGGCTTCGATGGCGAGCTTCGCTTCTGGCGTCGTCGCGGTTTTGAGTGCGAGCGCGCGTTCGGTGGCGAGCTCAGTCGCGAAGGCTTCTTTGCTCAGGCCCTGCAGCAATTGCGTTCGCGGCACGTCGGCCAACGAGACTGGGCTTTGGCCGAGCTCGGCCAGCGTCGGCATCTTGGCGAAGGCGTCGAGGGCGGTGGGCTTGAGCGGCGAACTCGCGCGGGCCTCACCCAGGAATGCTTCGTTGATCGGCTTGAGAATCGAGGTGAGCCGCGTCGTCAAAACCTTGAAGAAAAGAGGCGCCATTGGCGTGCCTTACGGGAAGGAGTTTCATTCCTCAATCGGCGGGTCGCCATTCGCAAAAATGCCACACGTCGTGGCGCGTCATCGCTTCGTTTCTGAGGAAATGAGAGTCTGCTCGGCCCTGTGAACTGTGCACTGCATTGGGCATTCTGGGGTCAGCCGTGGAGCGGGGTGCCTCGTGATGTGCCGAGGGGGCTCGAGCCGCCCGCCAGGGGTTACCCTCATTCGTTTCACCCGCAAAAGCCGAGCGACCCAATGGCTGTGCCTTTTCAAAACCGGCAAAAGCCCCGAAAAACCAGTGAGGGTGGTTCTCAACCGCGGCTCTTGTCGGCTTTCGAGATGGCTCTTACTTCCTCGGCGCGGCTTGAGCCTCCACCGCAAGGGCTGCCATCTCCGAAGCCACAGAATTTCGTGCGCAGGAGATGGCTTGCCATGTCTGGGCTCGATCAATGAGCCGGCAAATCATGAGCTTGTAAGCTCGTCGAAGAAATCGAACGAGGTCGTGAATAGGCCTCCATTGGCTGCGTCTGGGCCCGCGAAGCAGACACGCGCGGCCCCACGGGAGCACCCATGCAATCGATGCTCGACGTCGTTCTTGCTCAAGCGGCAAGCCTTTCACCGGCAGAGATGAAGACCTTTCGGTTCACCTTCGATGTGGTGAGGCAGAATGCTCGCTTCGGCATGGCATCGGTCGCGCCGCACCACGAGACCCTCAAAGCGATGTTCATCACGTACGTGCCGGCCGAGCCGAGGCTGACGGTGCTGCTCGACGCGCTCCACGACGCCACGCTGAAAATCGCCCAGGAGCGAGCCAAGACCAAGGTCAACCTGCCGATGGTGACCCGCATTTGGGAAGACCGGGCAGCGCTGATGCCGCAGGCCGATACGTGGGCTGCGCATGGTCTGGTCGACCCCGCCGAGATTGAGCGCATTCATGCCGGCGCGGGCCCCATCGATGCGGCCAGAGACATCATCGCCATCGCTGCTCTCGCGAAGGCCTCGCCCGAAATCAAAGCAAAGATGTTCGGCGCAGACCGGCTCGACGAACGCGTGGCCCGCGCCCATGCCTACCTGCGCATGGCGACTCCTTCTGGTACCGCGGAGCTGCCGAACCTGCCGCTCTCGAACGCCATCGACCATCAGGCACGGCTGTGGACGCTCGTTCTCGCGCAGCATGCCGAGCTGTGGCGTCACGCTGCGAACATCTTTGGCCGCGAGGCCGATGCGCACGTGCCCGCGCTCAACTCGCGACTGGTAACCAGGCACGCCAATGCGCCGGTTGAACCCGCTCCGGCGCTCGAGGTGGCGACATCGTAATGCTTCACGGCGCCTACGCCCCTCACGCCAAACTCCGGCACCTCGACCTTTTGAGGTCACCGACTCGTGTAACCAAACTCCTTGCTGGGCAAGCTGCCGCTCGTCACCAAAAAATGAACAAATTCAGCCTGCGATGTCGGGAGCGGGTGACCCAAGGCCATCTGGCCGCTCTCGGTGGCGGAGTTCGAACTCGAACGAGTTCTCGCGATGCCTCGGCCTGACCGCCAAAGGCTGCCCGTGAGTCGCGGAGCATTCACCGAAGCTTCTTGCCCCGGACTTACTCCAACGCACGATGTGCGCTCGACGTCACATCGTCACTCAGCTGGCACGACAACAGTCATCGAAAGAGCAGATGTCGGTCTTCGTCAAAAATTGAGCTGGCCGAAGCACACGCGTAGGGTGCGAGCTGTTCTTCAGCGTGGCCGGCATCAGAAGCGCAGACAAGTCATTTACCCATGAGAGCATTCTCCCGGCGGTTGGCCAGTCTCTTGCGAGCATCGTGCGTTGTGGGAGTTCTCGCCGCGCTCCCTGCGGCGGCAGCGTCAAAGAAGCCCGCCGCTGCTCAGAAGTCGCCGACAGCCAGGCCTCAACCCGCCGCGAAGCCACCCGCCGCTGCTCCACTCGACGATCTCAAAGTGCCCGTCAGCCCGGTGCCCGCGCCTCGCGTCGATACGCCGCCGGCCCCGGCCGCCACGTCGAAAGCGCTCGTACTCGACGACCCGCCTCGCCACGTGCTCGGTCTGTTTTTAGGAGCCGAGGCTGGCGTGCTCGCCCCACTCTCCGTATTGACGGTCGGCGTGCGAGCAGGGGCTCGAGCCGAGTACCGCATCGTCGATCGGCTGCCACTCCTCGCCGCGGTAGCCGTTGGTTTTGAGCGCCACACGGCGACCACGGCGCGGCAATTCTCACCTCCCGCTGGTGGGTACGACCCAGCCGCTGCTGAAAGCCAGACGGTCTTGGCCATCGAGCTCGGAGCGCTCATCGAGGTTTGGAGCAACGAACACAATGCCATCATCGCTGGCCTGAGCTATTCGCTTCTGCCCAGCTGGTCGCGGGCCGCCGCACTCGGCTCAGTCACCTCGGAGTTCGGAGTGGGGCAGCAAGTCGCCATCGACGCCGGCTACACGCGGCATTTTGGGTCATTCGACCTGTTTCTGCGTGGGCGGTGGGCGGTGCGACACACCGCCAGTGGGCTCCGAACGAGCACCATCGAGCAACCGTGGTACCAGGCGCTCGGGCTGCTCGCCGGCGCCGGCTT
>JANLPS010000084.1:0-26973 GCA_031367385.1 Archangium sp.
CCCTGGCTGCGCGCCAACCGCCGCTTGTTTGCTTCGTTTTTCGGTGAGCCGCCGTACGAGCCGATACGCGAGAGTGAAGCGGCGGGCATGGTCTTCGACGACCCGAACGAGGCTCGGCCGTTCGTTCAGAACGTGCTCGACATCGCGTGCCGGGCGGCCAAGAGCAGCGGCTTCGACTACAAGGTGACCGGCATCAACCGCGAGATGCGCGCGCTGTTCATCAAGAACGCGTTGATGTTGCGAAAGATTCGGCCGCCCAAAGAAGCGCTCCAGTTTTTTCGCGGAGTCGCCGGCATGAGCCAGAACCTCGAGAACATCGGTGCGCGAGGCGATTTTCAGAGCGTCTTCAAAGAGGTGCATGAGGCCTCGAAACGGCTCGGCAGGGCGTTGTGAGTGGGGTAGATCATCGCTCCCATGGCTGAAGATGTGAGCTCCGCAGTCGACGAAATCACCGAGCGCGTTCGCAGGCGTTTGCAGGCGTTGCAGGTCGGCACCGAGCAACCGTGCACGCCGTCTGCGGCGACCAAAGCGAGTGACGATGCCGCCGAGTGCGCACCGTCGTGCTTCAGCTGCGTGAACCACGATACCTGCGGCACCGTGAACGCCGTGAAATCGGGGGCGGCGCGCATCTCGCCTGACCGGCTTCGCACCAGCCAAGACATCGCTCCGTTCATTGATCACACCTTGCTCAAAGCCGAGGCGACCAACGCCGAGGTGCTCAAGCTGTGCGACGAGGCTCGCAAGTACGGCTTCGCGACGGTGTGTGTGAATGCAGTGAACGTGGGTACCGCCGCGCGGGCCTTGGCGGGCTCGAGCGTGCTGCCGATCGCGGTGGTGGGTTTTCCTCTCGGGGCGTCGATGCCTTCGGCCAAGGCCTTCGAGACCCGCGAGGCCGTGCGCTGCGGAGCGAAAGAGGTCGATATGGTCATCAACCTGGGGGCGCTCAAGTCGCGCGACTACGCGTTGGTGCTCAGCGACATTCAAGGGGTCGTGCAGGCGGCGAGGCCAGTGCCGGTAAAGGTCATTCTCGAGACCGCGCAGTTGACGGCTGACGAGAAGATCATCGGCTCAGCGCTCTCGAAGGCGGCGGGTGCGGCGTTCGTGAAGACCTCGACCGGGTTCAACGGTGGTGGCGCGACCGCTGAAGACGTGGCGCTGATGCGAAAGATCGTCGGTGATGATGTCGGCGTGAAGGCCTCGGGCGGCGTGCGGTCGACCGAAGATGCGATGAAGATGTTCGAGGCCGGCGCGAACCGAATTGGCGCGTCGGCGTCGATTGCGATCATCACGGGGCAGAAGTCGACGTCGAAGTACTGAGCCCTCGTTGGTTGCGAGGGTTGAGGGTCTCAAAGCGCACGAAACGCTTTTCCTCTCGATGAGATGGGCATACGCCCTGCGTCGATCTGGTTCGCATTGCGCCAATTCACTCTTCAAGAGAGGCTCCATGAACGCTCCCACCGTTGAAACCCAAGCCAAGACCTGGGCCCAGCATGACCCCGACGCGAAGACCGCCGCCGAGGTGCTCGCGCTGCTCGAGAAAAACGACACCAAAGAGCTGGGCGACCGCTTCGGCAGCTCGCTCGAGTTCGGTACCGCGGGCCTGCGCGGGGTCATCGGTGGCGGCCCGAATCGCATGAACCGCGCGGTCATTCGCCGCACCACGTTGGGGCTCGCCCGCTACCTCAAGGCCACGGTGCCCGACGTGCTCACCCGCGGAGTCGTCATCGGCCGTGATGGCCGCCACATGAGCCTCGAGTTCGCCAACGACACCGCCTCGGTGCTCGCGGCAGAGGGCATCCCCGCGCATGTGTTCACGACGCTGGCGCCCACGCCCTTGACCGCGTTTGGCGTCACCGCCCTCAAGGCCGCCGCCGGCGTGATGGTTACCGCCAGCCACAACCCGCCCGAGTACAACGGCTACAAAGTGTATTGGAGCAACGGCGCGCAGATCATCCCTCCGCACGATGCAGGCATCGCCAAGGCAATCGACGGAGTCGGCGCGGCGAACGAAGTGGCATTGATGAGCGAAGCCGATGCTCGGGCCAAGGGTCTGTGGGTCGATGTACCCGCCGCCGTCGAGCGCGCGTACCTCGACGCGATTCTCGGGTTGCGCCCGACCAAGCTCACCGCTGACCTGCGCATCGTCTACACCGCGATGCACGGCGTTGGCGGCCGGCTGGCGATGCAGGTGCTCTGGGAAGCCGGGTTCAAGAACGTGACCGCGGTGGCCGAGCAGCAAGAGCCCGACGGCGCTTTTCCCACCGTGCGTTTTCCCAACCCAGAAGAGCCCGGCGCGATGGACTTGTCGACCGCGCTCGCCGCGAAGACCAACGCCGACATCGCGCTGGCGAATGACCCCGACGCCGACCGCCTCGCGGTGATGGCACGCGACTCGGCCGGAGCGCTGCGCATCATGACCGGCAACGAGGTCGGCGTGCTGCTCGGGCACTTCATGCTCACGCAGCAAAAGACCAAGAACCCGATCGTGATGACGACCATCGTCTCATCGGCGCAGCTCAAGTCGATCGCTTCGTCGCTCGGGGCGAAGTACGCCGAGACCCTCACCGGCTTCAAGTGGATCGCCAATCGCGCGATGCAGGCCGAGACCGAGGGTCAGCGCTTCGTGATGGGGTACGAAGAAGCGCTGGGCTACACGGTCGGTGATGTCGTTCGAGACAAAGACGGCATCGGCACCGCGCTGGTCATCGCCGACATGGCTGCGTGGTGCAAAAGCAAGGGCACCACCTTGCTCGGCTACCTCGAAGACGTTCAGCGCGCGCACGGCCTCTTCGTCGCCAAGCAGTACAACGCCACGCTGCCTGGAGCCACCGGCGCAGCGGCGATCAAATCGGTGATGGAGCAGTTTCGGGCCCGGCCGCCGAGTCGCATCGGTGACCTGGCGGTGGAGACTCCCATTGACTACCTGGGCGAGACGCCGCTGCCCAAGTCGAACGTGATTGCCTATGAGCTGGCGGGTGGTGGGCGCGTCACGCTGCGGCCCTCGGGCACCGAGCCCAAGATCAAGTTCTACTTCGAGCTGCGTGAAGTGCTCAGCGCGGGCGAAGCGATGCCGGCCGCCAAGGCGCGCGCGACCGCCAAGCTCGAGGCGTTCGAAAAGGCCTTTTTGACGCTCGCCCATGAGCGAGGTCTGCCGAAATGATCTCAGCGCTTTTAGGCGTGCTGATCAGTGCGGCCGTGGTGAGCGATGAGCCGGCTGCCGTGCTCGAACAAGGTCAGGCGTGGTCGGTCGTCGGAGGTCGAACCGTCGGCGAGCGGCGCGGCGCCTTCGAGTTCGGCGTTGGTTTTCCCTCGGTATCGGTCGGGTATCTGCGAGGCGTCGCGCCGCGCTTCGATGTCGGTGGGCGGGTCTCGTTCGTCTATGCGCAAGAGGGCATGGTGCGTTCGGTCGTGCCGGGCCTGAAGCTCCAAGGCCTGCTGAAATTTCAGCTGATCAATTCAGGCGCGCTCTCGGTCGCCGCCACCTTCGAGCCGGGGCCGTTCTTCAACGTGTTTCCCTACGGGCTGTATCTGTATGGGTCGACCGCGGTCTGGGGGTTCGCGCTGCCGCTGGGTGTGCGCGTCGGCGTGGCTGCTTCGAGCGCGTTGACGCTGGGCATTACATTCGACGTGCCGATTTGGGTTCAGTTCGGCTCGCTGGGCGGAGTGAACGTGCCGGTGCTGCCCGGCGTCGGCGTCGAATATTTCGTGAAGAGCGATCTGCTGCTCTTCGCCAAAGTGCGCATGGGCCCGACGATTCGGCCCTACCCCTTCACGGCGGAGTTCACGCTCGACGCGAGCATCGGGCTCGGTTTGCGGTTGTGACGCAACTGCAATGCGGGGGTAATCCCATGGCCGTCGCCGCCGCAGCTCCCGCCTGTGTTCGTCCTCCTCCGCGCCCTGCCGCCAACCCCTTGTCGAACTATGCCCCGGCGACGTTGACCCGCATCGGCGCCGGCAACTACATCATGACCGGCGAAGTCGACCGCTCGACCTTCGCCACCATTCGGTTGAACAAGGGTCAGTTTACCATCGAGCTGCGCGCCTTCAGAACCGGCGGCGCAGACCCGGTGTTGCCGCCTCCGCGAGCGATGACCAAGAGCGAGATGAGTGGCCTGCGCCAGGGGCTCGACAAGCTCATCAAGAATACGCCGGGCCGTCAGGCAATGTACGTGTCACTGCGCGACCAGTTGGCCAAGCAAGTCAAGTCGGCGAGCTGAAGCGTTCAACGCAGCTCAGGGTCGTACGGGGTACCCAGCGCGGCCGGAGCAGCGACCGCGCGCTTGCCTTGAACGGCGAGCACGACCAGCGTGAGCGCGTAGGGGAGCGCCAGGAGCGCACCCTGCGGGACCACCTCGAGCAAACCAGGGGCTGAGGAGGCGAGCCCGATTCTCAACGCGTTCCCGAAGGCGAAGAAGGTCGCTGCGGCGGCGGCTCCCAGTGGGGTCCACCGGCCGAAGACCATCGCAGCGACCGCCATGAACCCCAACCCCGAGGGCATGTGGTGCTCGAAGTGATCGAGGGTCGAGGTCGATAACGCCGCTCCGCCGAGGCCCGCGAAGGCGCCGCTGAGCGTGACCGCCCCCAGTCGCAGACGTGACACGCGAACGCCCATCGCCGCCACCGCGCTGGGTTTTTCACCGACCGCGCGAAGCCGTAGCCCCCACGGGGTTCGGGTGATTGCGACGTGCACCACGAAGGGCAGCACCATCGCGAGGTACGTGTACGGTGAATGGCCGAGCCACAGCGGCAATTGGGTGATGCTCGGCGTGCGCGACTGCGATGAGAAGACCGCCTCGAGCAAGAAGGTACCGAGCGCGAGCAGCACGAGGTTGATTGCCATGCCCGAGACGACCTGATCAGCGCGCCACCGAATGCACAGCCAGCCGTGCAGGGCACCGACCAGCGCGCCCACGGCGACGCCGACCAAGACGCCCAATGGCGTTGGCATGATCAATGCGGCGGCCGCGGCGGCGAAGGCCCCAGCGCGCATCATGCCTTCGACTCCGACGTTCACGACGCCGGCGCGCTCTGAGAGCGTGGCCCCGAGCGCGGCGAAGACCAGGGCCGGTGCGGCGTCGAGCACCGAGGTGAGCAAACCGGCGAGCAGAGAGATCATGGCTTGGCCCGGCGGGTCAGGAGCTGAGACCAGAACAGCTTCGCCGCCACCAACAGCAGCGCGAGCCCTTGAATCAGCTCGGGGAAGCTCTTGTGAACGCCGAAGAGCTGCATGCGGGTGCCTCCGGCGCGGAGGGCTCCGAAGAAGAGTGCGGTGAGCATCACGCCCAGCGGGTTGCCTTGGCCGATCAGCGCCATCGCGATGCCGTCGAAGCCGTAGGGGGCGGCGAGGGTGGCGGGGTACTTCTGCTCGGTGCCGAGCACCAGCACCGCGCCGGCGAGACCGGCGAAGGCGCCTGACAGCACCATGGCTTGGAGCATCGTGCGTTCGACGTTGATGCCGGCGCTGCGTGCGGCGTCGAGGCTGAGCCCCACCGCGCGCCATTCGTAGCCGCGCTGAGAGCGGGTCAGAAAAAGCCAGGTGCCCACGGCTGCGACCAGCGCGAGCACGATGCCCAGGTTGAGCCGCGAGAGATCGGCGAGCAGGCGCGGGAGCTCAGCGGTCGGTTGAATTTGCGCGGTGCCGGAGATGGAGTTGTCGCCGCTGGCTCGCGCGCGCAACGGGCCGACGATGAGCCAATTTTCGATCAGTGAGACCGCGACCCAGTTGAGCATGATGGTGCTGATGACTTCGTGCACTCCGCGACGGAGCTTGAGCCAGGCGGGGCCGAGTGCGTAGAGACCACCACCGAGCGAGGCGGCGAGCAGGCAGGTGAGCAGGTGGAGTGGGGCGGGCAGCTCGAAAGCGGCGCCGGCGACCGCGGCTGCGAGTGCGCCGACCATCAGCTGACCTTGCGCGCCGATGTTGAAGAGGCCGACGCGAAAGGCGACGGCGACGGAGAGGCCGGTGAAGAGCAGGATCGTGGCCTTGGTCGCTGATTCACCGAACGGCCGGAGGACAGAGCCGGGGTCGCCGGTGGAGATGAGCTTGGGCCAGTCGCCGATGCCGCCCCAGATCATCGAAGCGTAGGCGTCGAAGGCGATGCCGAGGCCGCCGCGGGTCAGTGCGGTGGCGATGAAGCAGATGATAATCGCGGCGATGATCGACAGCGTCGAGGGCAGGGCACGGCGCAGCGTTTCACGCATGGTCGACGTGCACCCCGAGCATCGCGCGGCCGATTCGCTTCTCGTCGTATGCACCCCGGCTCAATTCGTCGGTCACGCGCCCCTCGAACATCACGAGCATGCGGTCTGCCAACGCCAGCACTTCATCGAGGTCGAGGCTGACCAGCAACACCGCACAGCCCCGCGCGCGCTCTGCCAGGAGCTTCGTGCGCACTGCCTCGACGGCCGCGATGTCGAGCCCCCGCGTCGGCTGCACCACCACCAACACCTTGGGCGCCGAATCGAGCTCACGCCCGACCACGAGCTTCTGCTGATTGCCGCCCGACAACGCGCCGGCCCGCAGCAACGGGTCTCGCGGCCTGACGTCATTGGCCTCCATCAACGCCACCGTTCGATCGTGGCGACCCGCAAAGTCGATTCGAAACCCCCGCGCAAACGGCGCCTCACCGTGCCGGCCGAGCGCAACGTTCTCCTCAACGGTCATCTCGACGACCAGCGCTCGCCGATGCCGATCTTCTGGAATGTGCGCAAGCCCGGCGGCCCGCGCCAACTTCGGCGTCAGCGACCTGCGCTCGACCCCATCGAGGGTCACCGTGCCACTCCGCCAGGGCGCCAGCCCGGTCACCAGCTCAGCGAGCTCGCCCTGCCCATTGCCATCGACCCCGGCGATGCCAACGATCTCACCCGCGTGCACCGTGAGAGAAACACCATGCACCTTCGCGGCCTCGAGGTTGCGCAGCACCAGGCGTGCCTCACCGTGGGTCGGTCGTTCGGCCAGCAGCGGAGCCACCCCGACCACCGAATCTCCGACCATCAGCTGCGCGAGCGCCTCGGCCGAAGTCTCACCGGGCTTCACCTCGCCGACCTTCTGCCCTCGTCGCATCACCGCGATGCGAGACGCAAATCGCAGCACGTCGCGAAGCTTGTGGCTGATCAGCACCACCGTCAGCCCCTCCCGCGCCAGCCGCTCGGTGACCTCGAAGAGCTCATTCGCCTCTTGCGGCGTCAGCACTGCCGTCGGCTCATCGAGTATCAACGTCTTCACGCCGCGATGGAGCGCCTTGACGATCTCCACCTTCTGTTGCGAGCCCACGGTCAACGAATCGACCCGCGCCCTCACGTCGAGCGAAAACCCGAAGCGCTGACAGGTCGCCTCGACCTCGCGAACCGCAGTGGGCAGGTCGAGCATGCCGAAGCGGGTCGGCTCTGCGCCCAACACCACGTTCTCAGCCACTGTCAGGGTCGGCACCAGCGTGAAGTGCTGATGCACCATGCCGATGCCACGGGCGAGCGCGTCAGCCGGAGTGCGAAGTCGAACCGGCACACCGTCGAAGCGAAGCTCACCCGAGTCAGGCTGGTAGAGCCCGTACAGCACGTTCATCAGTGAGGTCTTGCCCGCGCCGTTTTCACCGATCAGCGCCACCCGCTCGCCCGGCGCCAACTCGAGAGACACGTCATCGAGCGCTACCAACCCTGCGAAGCGCTTCGAGATGTGGTGCAGAGAAATGATCAGGCGCCTTCTCCCGAGGGCGAGGCCTGCGCGAGCCACAGCTGCTCGAAGCGAACCTGCGGCGGAGTCTGATGCAACCGCAGCCCCTGCACCGCGCTGCTGCCAATCGCGTGAAACCGCTCGTGGTACAGCGGTACCAGCACGCAGTCTTCGCGAACGATGATCTCGGCCTTGCGGTACAGCTGCTCACGCAACCCCGGGTCGATCGACACGCGCGCCTCATCGGTGAGCCGGTCGAACTCCGCGTTCTTGTACCCGACGCCGTAGTAGCCCTGCATCTTCGAGTGCAACAGCAGGTGCAAGAAGTTGTCGGGGTCGGCGACCTCGGCGATCCAGTTCGCGCGAAACACCGGGAGGCGGCCCTCGCGCACCTGGTCCCAGTAGCCGTCGCGAATTTCGACGTGGCTCAGCTCGACCAGGCCGGCCTCGATCAGCGGCCCGAACAGCCGAACGTCTTCGGCGCGAGTGTCGCGGTCAGGCGGGTAGTACAGCGTGATGTTCACTTTCGAGTGGCCGGCCTCGACCAACAATTTCTTCGCCAAAGCGATGTCGGTGCGCGGCTCGTACACGCGCTCGATGTCCATCAAGCTGGGGGGCGTGAGTGACCGTGCCACTCTCGCGCCCGGGTGAAAGGCATCGACCAACGCCCGAACGTCGAGGCCCGCGCGAATCGCCCGCCGCACCCGAACGTCGTCGAAGGGCGCGCTCGTCGCGTTGAAGCCGAGAAACCAGACCGACGGCGTGTTGACGGTGGCGGCTTTGGCCGGGTCGAGCCCGGCGGCCCGCAGGTTCTCGGCGTGCAGGTTCGACACCAGCTGCACCTCGCCTCGCCGATAGGCCGCCAGCGCGTCAGCGCGTGAGGGGTACGAGCGCACATCGACCCGCGCCAGCAGTGGCAGCCCCGGCCTGAAATAGGTCGGGTTTCGCTCGAGGGAGACCGACTTGTCAGACGCCTCGAGCAGCCGAAAAGGCCCGGTGCCGACCAGCTTGTTGCCGTCTTTTCGAGTCACGCTCGCGGAGGGCAGGGCCAGGGTGCGCAAGAAGAACGCCCGCGGCTCTTCGAGGCGAATTTCGAGGGTATGGCTGTCGAGCACCTCGATGCCGCTGATGCTTCGCGCTTCCCCCGCGAGGTACTTCGACGCTCCGGCGATGTCTTTGAAGCGCGGGGCATCGGGCGCGGCCACGCTTGGGTTCATCAAACGCTCGAAGTGCGCCTTGACGTGCCCTGCGTTGAGCTGAATGCCGTCTGAGAAGCTGACACCGCGACGCAGGGTGAACCGGTAGCGGCGCGCGTTGGGGTCGGCCTCCCATGACTCGGCGAGGTCTGGCACCAGCATGCCGTCTTCGAAGCGCACCAGCGTCGAGAACAATGCGCTCGAGACCTCAGAGATTTGCAAGTCAGCGGTGAACAGCGGGTCGAGGTGGTGGGTCGCGTCGAGCGAAAAAAGCTGATGCAATGCCACCCGGAGCGTGCCGCCCGAGCGAGGTTGGGGCAGCTTGAAGCGAAAGACCTCGGCGTCGAGGGTCTCGGCTTCTTGGGCCAGCTGATCAACGGTTCGCGAGAGCCCGTCGCCAATGCGAACCACGCGTTGCGCGTCTTCGCGCACCTCTGAGACTTCTTCGCTGATCGCCGTGTTGCCCTTGGCCAGCGTCATCTGCGCCGCGCGTATCTCGTCGACCGCTGCCGCCAATCGCAGCACCGAGTCGGAGAGCTCGCGACCCACCGCCGCCTGCCGAACCGCCTGCTGGGCCGCGTCATTGCCGACCCGCGACATGTCTTGCACGTGCTTGACCAGCTCGCGGCCGCTGCTGGCTTGCTCGTTGGCCTGATGCACCACCTCGACGACGCGCTGCGAGAGCTGATGACTGACCTCGACCAGCGCCGAGCCCTGCTCCTCGAGGCGCTGGGTCTCGGTTTGGGTCGACTCGACCGCGTTGAGCGCGCGCTGCGAGGTGTTGCGAATCTCGGTCAGGGCCTGTGAGGCCTTCTCACCGAGCTCGACGCCCGCGCTCGCTTCGTCGCGGCCGCGGGTGACCAGCTCGGCCGCACGGGCCATGCCTTCACGCACACCCTTGACCTGAATCGCGATTTCACGCGTCGAGCGCGCCGTCTTCTCAGAAAGCGTGCGCACCTCGGTCGCCACTACCGCGAAAGCCCGGCCGCTTTCTCCGGCTTGAGACGCGATGATCGCCGCGTTGAGCGCGAGCAGGTTCGTCTGATCAGCGATCTCCTGAATCACGTCGACGACTCGGCCGATCTCGTGACTGCTGGCCCCCAATGAATCGACCAGCTTCGCGGCCCGCTGCGACCAGTCGTCGATGCGGTGAATGCCACGCAAGCTGTCGTTGACGAGCTGCGAGCCACGCGCGGCGGTGACCGTCACTTCACGCGCGAGCTCTCGGGTCTCATCACTGCGGCGCCGAACCGCGTCGATGGCGCTCTCGGCTGCAGAGATGACCTCCTGCGCTTGGGTCGACAACCGCACCAGGGTCTCGCCTTTTTCAGCGACCCCCGTGGCGCGCGAGCTGAGCATCTCGACGCGATCGACCGTGCGTTGTGCGGCGGCGTTCACGGTCGTAATCGACGTCGCGCCCTGCTCGATGCTCTCGGTGATCTGCGCCAACGCCGCAGTGGTGCCGCGCGCGAAAGTGTCGAGCTGGCCGACGCGCTTGGCGGTGCTGGTGAGGCTCTGACCCATGCTCTCGACCGCATGCTGCGAACGTTCGGCCGCCGAACCTTGGCGCCGCGCGGCTTCGAGCAGCGAGCGAGACTGACCTCCCACGTCATTGCTGGTGCGTCGCAGGCCGGCGGTGACCCGCTGCACCTGCCAGAGCGCCCGTCGCAGCGATAACGCGACCTGCTGCAGCTCGCCTTGATCAATCGAGGCGCTGGGCAGCTCGGCCAGGTCGCCTTGGGCGAGGCGGCTGAGCGCTGCCCGTCGAAGCTCGGCGCGACGCTGCGAGAGCCGGTAGAAGGTCACCCACCCCAGGGCCGTGAAGGTCGCCATGGTGATGATGAGCAAGGTCACCCACGCGCCGATGGTGGAGGGGTGGCCAGTGAATGCCAGGCACACCAGCCCGCTGACCACGCCCGCGCCCAGGCCCCCGACCGGTCCAAACATGAGCAGCGACCAGCGGTTCTCCATGGAGCGCTGACCCTATAGCAAGGGGTGCTCGGGTTGAAATTGCTGACGCGTGCGCGAGGTGAAAAAGCTACAAACCCAATGATGGCCTCCCCCAGCGCACCGCCCCGCGTGTTGATGGTCGGCGCTGGCGCCGTGGGCCAGGTCTTCGCCTGGTACCTCATGCGCGGGGGAGCGTCGGTCTCATTTCTGGTCAAGCCGAGCCACGCATTGCCGAGCGAGCTGCCGATGCTCGAGCAGGTTCGCACCCCAACCGTGTTGCACGGCTTCGGCCGCCTGACCTCGACCGACGAGGTCGCCAAGCAAGACTGGGATCAAGTGTGGCTCGCCGTGCCCTCGAACGCGCTGAGTGAAGCCTGGCTGCCGAAGCTGCTGCGGGTGACTGGCGATGCCACGGTGGTGACCCTCGCCGCGGAGGGCGTGGCGCACATTCCTCCGTTACGGCGGGTGGTTGGGTCGATACCGTTCATCGCGTGGCAAGACCCGCTGCCGGGGCACTCTGGGCCCCAGCGGCTGGCTTTCTGGGTGCCGCCGATGGCGCCGGTCACGGTGAGCGGCGACGACGGGGCGCGGGTGGCGGCGGTTCAACGGGCGCTGCGCAACGGCAAGCTGAATGCGCCGCGGGTCACCGACTCCGTCAAGGCGGGTATGCCGGTCACCGCGTTGCTGATCGCCTCGATCGCGGGGCTCGAGGCGGCAGGGTGGCGGCTGGCCGACTTTCGGGGGCAGTGGTCAGCGCTGGCGGGCAGAGCCGCGCGAGAGGTGATGGCGGGCGAGGGCGTCAGCGCGGTGTGGCGGCTGGCTGCACGAGGCCCGCTGCTGCGATTCGTGCTCTGGCTCGGAGCCCGGGTGTTGCCGTTCGACCTCGAGGCGTACTTGAAATACCACTTCACCAAGGTCGGTGAGCAGACCCGGGTCTTCATGGGGTTGTGGGTCAAGCGGGGCCGCGAGCGAGGCGTGCCGGTCGAGGCGGTTGATCAATTGCTCAAGGCGATCGGGCCGCATCGCACATGATCGGGGCCTTGCTCGCGGGGCTGATCAGCGCGGCGCCCGTTGATCAGGGCCGCTACGTGATGAGCGTCGGCGGCGCTCCCGTGGGCGTCGTCTCTTTCTCGGTCGTCGGCGGGCAGTACACCTACCAGTCGACGCAGGTGTTTCGCTCGAAGACCAGCGACGTCACGTCGAAACGCTCGCTCGCCGAGGCGATCAAGCCCGAGGTGTGGTGGCTCTCACGACGGCGTGCCCCGGGGTGCGTGACCGTCTTCGAAGAGCGCGCGAGTAAGAACGAAGAGGTTTGCACGACCGATGACGGCGGGGGCACCATCGCGGGTGCTCCGTTTCACGCCGATTACGATGGCATGGGCGCGCTGGTTCACCTCGAGGTCGCCAGCGTTCGCTTCGACGCCTCGAAGGCCTCGTTGCCCGGCCGTGCCGACCCCTTCGCCGAAGGGTTCATCGTCACCGGCCACGGCGCGGGAGTGGAGATCGACCCGCCGTTCGACGCAGTGACCGAGGTGACGGTCTCGCCGCTGACCTCCCGACCCTCAGACGACGATGAAGGCACCTCGTGCCTCGAGCTCGCGCGCGCAGAGGTGGCGAAGTCGCCTGGCAGCATCGTGGTGCTCGGCGTGGTCGTCGACGGCGACCGCGCCTGGCCGCACGCTTGGGTGAAGCGCACCAACGGCACGTGGGTCGACCCCACCCTCACCAAGGCTCTGCCCACCCGCCACTATCTCGCGTTTTCTCGCGACGCCGGCCGCCTGTATCTCGAGCTGCTCGCCGGCCAGCGGCGGCTCGTTCGGGGCCGGTGACCTTTTTTCCCGAGCAGGTCTGGCGCCGCCTCGTTACGGTGCCCTCGCGATGATTCGATGTGCGTTTCTTGGAGCCCAGTTCGTCGGTCAGCTCAGCCTGCGGCGCCCCGATGGTTTCGAAGTGGCGTGGCTCGGTACCGACGCCGCCCGCTTCGAACGTGAAGTGCCAGTTCTCAAGCCAGACGTGGTCGTTCTCGACATTAACCACCTCGACGACGCCGACGCGGCGGTTCGCCGGCTCATCGAGGCGTGCAGGGCTGAGCTGAGCATCGTGACGTACTCGTTTGCCCGCCGTGCGCTGCTCCGCGCCCTCCAAGACCTTCAGGTTCGGGTGCTTCAGTCGCCCATCACGCTCGACATGCTGCAGGCCCACCTCGGCCCGCTCATCGTGCGCGACCTTCTCGAAGCCCCCAAGAAAGAAAGCTCGCCCATGGTCGCGAACGTGCTCACTCCCGCTGCCCCACGGTACACCCGCGAACAACTTGGCCGGCTCCTCGAGGTGAGCAGCAGCATCGAGTGTGAGTGCCCGAACCACCTGGCGAAGCTCGTAGAGCAACTGCAATCGTTCGAGGCCTACTCGAAAGACTGTCAGAGCAAGAACGACGCTGACCGCGCCATTCACACCAAACTCTATCAGGTCAGTGGTTCAGCACGCGCCGAGCTTGAGCAAGCGCTCGCAGACCTGATCGTGCACGAGAAGATTCAGCTCTAAATCGCCGAATCACGTTTCAGCGAGCAACACCAACTTGCCTTCGATGTTGCCCGCCTCGAGCCGCTCATTGGCGCGCCGTGCGTCGAGCAGGGGCAGGCGTTCGGCGATTCTGGGTCGAATCTTCGATTCGGCGAGCAAGGCGAACAGCTTCGGGAGATCTTGCCGCAGCGGCCTGGGGTCTTTTCGATACAGCAGAGTGATGCCATAAAACGCGCCGGTCTTGCCGGTCAGTCGAGCCCACAAGAAAGTGTTCACCGCGCTTCGCAGCATCGACAGCAGCGAACCCGCGCCCATGAACCCGTACCAGACCAGGGTGCCGCCACGCTTGAGCGAGCGCAACGCTTGCCCGGTCTGCTCGCCCCCGATCGCATCGAACGCAGCATCAACGCCCTCTGGCAACAGCTGACGTACCGACTCGTCCAACGGGGTGAGCCGGCCTTCGATGGGCGTCGCACCGTAGCTGTGCACCACGTCATGACGCTTGGCAGACGCCGCGCCGATCGCGTGAACGCCATGCGCACGCAACAGATCGAGCAACGCTTGCCCGACGCCGCCGTTGGCACCGTTCACCAGCGCCCATTGCCCCGGCTGCAGCGCCGCGGTGCGGTGAATCATCTGGTACGCAGTGATGTAATTCAGAATCAAGGCCACGGCTTCGGCGTCATCGAGGCCTACGGGCACCTTCACCCAATGCTCCGCGCCTCTGACCACGTAGGTCGCGTACCCGCCGTGCACCAAAAGGGCCGCGACGCGGTCTCCCACGCAAAAGCCAGTGACACCCGCCCCGATTGCATCGACCGAACCCACGGTTTCGTACCCTGGCACGAAGGGCATCGCCGGCGCGTACGGGTACGAGCCACGACGCATTGTCACGTCGGTCGAGCCCACCCCGGTGGCGCGCACCTTCACTCGAAGCTCGCCGGGGCCGGGCTCGGGCAGTGGCTGCTCAACGACCTCGAGCACCTCAGGGCCGCCCTTCTTCGTCAACATCACTGCTTGCATGGTCGTCATCTGCTGATGAATGCAATCGTTGCGCGCTGACGTCTAGGTGCACACGCGCAACCCTGACGTGCAACAGTGCACTCATGCAGTGGAATGATCTCCAGACCTTGTTGGCAGTGGCGAACGGCGCCACGCTCGCCGCCGCCGGAGCCACGCTCGGCGTCGACCGCACCACCATCAGCCGCCGCATCGTCGCGCTCGAAGAGCGGCTCAACACCGCGCTCTTCGTACGAACCCGCGATGGGCTGGTGATGACTCCAGCCGGCAAACGGGTTCTGGCGAGCGTCGAGCAGATGGCCGAGGCCGCGAAGTCTGTCGAGCGCGGTGCGCTCGCTGATCAAGCCCTCGCCGGAGTCGTTCGGGTGGCGTGCACCGAAGCCCTGGCGCCCTTGCTCATCGAACAGGGGTTGCTCGACATCGCCGAGCGCTACCCCTCGCTCCACGTCGAGTTGCTGGCCGGCAATCGCCGGCTCGACCTCGAAAAAGAAGAAGCCGACCTCGCCGTTCGCCTCGACCCCTTCAGGGGCGCGTCGCTTCGCGTTCGATGTTTGGCGCGCATGCCACTGGGGGTGTTCGCGGCTCCCAGCTATCTACGCTCGCACCCGGTGGCTCGGGCGAACGATCTGAGCGGCCACTCGGTGCTGTTGCCATCAGCCGAGCTCTCGCGCCTGCCAGAAGCGAGGTTCTTGGCGTCGATCAAGAACGTGCGGGTGGCGTTCAGCTCGAACAGCCCCCTCGCCCTGCTGGCCGCCGCCAAGCAGGGCCTGGGTCTGGTGGCCCTCACCTTGCCGTGGGGCGAGCGCGAGCCCGGCCTCGAACGGGTGATGATTCTCAATAGATTGCCGGTGCGCGCGATCTGGCTCGTCACCACCCAGAGCGGAGCCAAACGGCCCGCGGTCGCCGCAGTCGCCGACCACCTGGCGAGCCGATTCACCACTTCGTGAAGATCACGCGCAACCCGCCAAGATCGCGCCCTTTTTTCGCGACGCCCGACAGCGGTCTCGAGCGGCGTGGTGGGCCGGCGGCTGGTCATGTCTGGGGTCGCTGATCAGGCGCCCCCGACCTACATTGTCACCCGCTTCTCGCGCGTGCGCTGCGGAGCGGAAAAGGGCATTCTGCGGCCTCCCGATGCTCCTCTCGCTGGTGCTCACCGTCACGCTTTCGCAAGCAGCGCCCTCGCTTGGGCAGGGCCGCACGTTGATCAAGCAGATGTACGAGCTGAAGGGCTCGAAGCTGTGGGCCGCGGGTGGGCAGGGTCTGAAGCAGCAGCTCGGCTCAGAGGCGAACCTCAAGGGCTTCATCACCAAGCTGCAGCGCGACTTCGGCACTGAAGTGCGGGTCATCTCCGAAGGCCTCTCGTCGCAAGACGGCGAGCTCACCACCTACCGCCGGGTCGCCGCGTTCTCGAACTGGGCGCGCGGCGTCGAGATCGAGCTCACCTTGGGAGACGATGGCCAGCTGATGGGCGTCTCGGCTCGCCCCGCCTCGAAAGAGGCGCCGACGACCTACGGCACGCACAAGATTCGCACCCACCTGCGGTTGCCGTTCGAAGGGCAGTACTACGTGCTGTGGGGCGGGCGCTCGTGGCAGAACAACCGTCACAGCGCGGTGCCTGATCAGCGGTACGCGCTCGACCTGCTGCAACTGAGCCGGTCAGGCAAGACCTTCGAAGGCAATGGCAGCCGCAATGACCAGTTCATCGCGTGGGGCAAGCCAGTGCTCGCGGCAGGTGAAGGCGTGGTGGCGGTCGCTGAAGACGTGGTGCTCGACAATGAGCCGGGCAAACCCCGCGGCATTGGTCTGCTTTACGGCAACCACGTGGTCATCGACCACGGCAACGGTGAGTTCTCGCTGGTCGCGCACTTGATGCACGGGTCGCTGCAGGTCAAACCAGGAGACCGGGTCAGCTCGGGCCAGGTGCTCGCACGCACCGGCAACAGCGGCATGTCGAGCGAGCCTCACATTCATTTTCAGCTGATGGACAAAGCCGATTGGCGCCTCGCCAACGGGTTTCCCGCTGAGTTTCAGAACTTCGTGCTCGGAGATCGGGTGATCGAGCGCGGTGAGCCTCGCCGGGCTGACCTGATCTCTCCCGTCAAGCTCGAAGCGCGCCGCTGAGCGCTACCGCGGAGGCGTGTCTCCGAAGGGAATCACGCTCACCCGATCACCGGTCTTGAGCTTGAGCTGTTGCTTGGCGGCTTTGGGCAAGTAGGCGATTTGATCGTCGAAGCGCACCTGGGCCCGCGTCGCGCGAAAGCGATTCGGCCCGGTCTCACGCGACACCGCCACCAGACAGTCTTCGGCCTCGACCCCGAGATCTTCTTTGCCCAGCTTCGCCGTTCGAAATTTTCGAACCAGCGTGACCTCTGAGAGATCAGCCTCGTAATGCGGCCCGCCGTCGAAGGGGTCGATGTGGTTGTCGTAGCTGAAGCCGATGCGCTCGAGCATGCGCTGCACGCCTCGGGTCTCGGGCCCGACATCGCCGATGATCTTCTGCGCCCGTTCGGGAAACAGGGACACGTAGATGTCAGACGAGGGGAAGAGCTCTTTGATGAATTCTTTGTTCTGCCGCGAGAGCTTGTCGGCTTCGTAATATTCGAGGCCGGTGAACTTCTTGCCGCATGACTCCCAGAGCAGACTTCTGCCGTCGGTCATCAGCGGCGGTAACAGCTCGGCCAGCACCCGCTCGCGAAAGGCCTTGCGGTGCATCGCCATGAACAAGAAGCGCACGTAGCTCAATTGCTTGCCAGGCTTCTCGGGCCCGCTGCGGTGCGGCGGGTCGACCACCAGCCCGCCGATCTCCGTCGGGCCGTCGTAGTTGTACCCAATCGACAACACCGTGTGCTTGAAGTGCTTGTCGATGCTGACCGAGTAGTGCTCGGCGACGGTGACCTGAAAGTAGATGTGCGGGGCCTCGCGCGTACCGTGCTGCGCGATGATCATCGAGGTGCCGACCAGGGCTTCGGTGCGCTGATCTTCGAGCACGAAGAGGTACTCGCGCTCGAACGGGTCTTCGATTTTGCCGGTGAAGCTCTTGACCGATTTGTCGATCAGCGCCGCCAACACCTCTTCATTGTTCGGCAAATTGACGCTGTTCAGCACGGCGGCCAGCCGTTTGAGGCCGGGGAGGTCACTCTTTGCGGCGTCTCGCAGGAGGTACATGACGAGAAGGGCCTTAGCCCGGTTGCGCTCAGACCCGGTCATGAAAACGCTGGGCGATGACGCGCGTTGTCACTGTACAATTCGAAGAATGACCAGTCGCGCGTCGCAATGGTTGGCAGGGCAGCTCCCATCGATTGACGAGGCGCTGCGAGGCCTGGTCGAGCTCAACTCGTTCAGTGGCAACCCCGCTGGTGGCCGCGCGGTGGGCGCGTTGTTGCTCGAGCAGTTCGCCATCGATGGCCTGAGGGCCGAGGTCGTGCCGAGCAGCCTGCACGCAGATCACCTGGTCTTTCGCTCCGAGGGGCGGGCGGGGTCGGCACCGATTTCCTTGCTCGGCCACCTCGACACCGTGTTTCCTCCCGGGCTCTTCGAGGGCTACCGCGTCGATGGCCAGTGGCGCCGCGGGCCCGGGGTGTTCGACATGAAGGGGGGGCTGGTGGTGATGGCCTTCGCGCTCAAGGCCATCGCCGCGACCGAAGGGCTCTCGCGCATCCCTCCGGTTCGGGTGGTGATCGTCTCTGACGAAGAGATTGGCTCACCCGAGGGCGGCGGGGTGATTCGAAAGGCCGTCGCGGGCAGCCAAGCGTGCCTGGTCTTCGAGCCCGGCCGGGCCAACGACGCCATCGTCACCCAGCGCAAGGGCACCGGGTCGGTGCGGGTCATCGCCGAGGGCAAGGCCGCGCACTCTGGCAACGCCTACTGGGAGGGCGCCAACGCCATCTGGTCATTGGCCAGGTTCGTCGAGGCAGCGCAGGCGCTCTCATCGCGCGAGCGGGGAGTCACGGTGATCGTCGTCACCATCTCGGGAGGCACCTCGATGAACACCGTGCCCGCCCAGGCCGTGGCTGGAGTCGACCTCCGCTACCTGACGCCAGATGATGGGGCGCGGTTGGTCAGCGATCTCCAGCGCCTGGCGGCGAGCACCGCAATGCCCGGCACGACGCTCACCGTCGAAGCGGGCCCGCAGCGGCCCCCGATGGGGCGGGTGACCGGCACGCAAGCGTTGGTCGAGGCCTATTCACACGCCGCCGCCACGTTCGGGCTGGGGGCGGGCGAAGCAGACATGCAGGGCGGCGGGAGCGACGGCAACACCACTGCCGCGATGGGCATCCCCACCATCGACGCCTTGGGGCCCCGGGGCAGCGGGCTCCACACCATCGACGAGGTCATCGACGCGAGCACCCTCATCCCCCGGGCGTCGGCGCTGGTCGAGCTGCTGCTCGGGGCTTCATAGTCTTGACTATGATAGTCATGAATACATTAACCATCGCGACCATCTGACCGGGTATTTTCGCCCGCTATGCGGCGTCTGCCAGGCTGGTAAGAGGCTCGACATGTGTGGCGTCGCGGGTTTCTGGAACATCAAGGCGCTCAGCGAGCTCGACGCCCAGGGCCTGCTCGAGCGCATGAACACCGCGGTGCGCCATCGAGGGCCCGACGGCGCCGGCGCCTGGTTCGAGCCCGAGGCTCAGGTGGGTTTTGCCCACCGGCGCCTGGCCATACTCGACCTCTCGCCGACCGGTTTTCAGCCGATGCGCTCGGCCAGCGGCCGCTTCGTCATCACCTTCAACGGCGAGGTGTACAACTTTCGCGAAGTGCAGGCCGAGCTCGAGCGCGCCGGGCTCGCCCCGAAGTGGAAAGGCTCTTCAGACACCGAGGTGATGCTGGCGGCGATCGAAGCCTGGGGGCTCGAACCGGCACTGACCCGCTTCGTCGGCATGTTCGCCTTCGCCCTGTGGGACAAGACCGAGCAGCAGCTCCACCTGGTGCGCGACCGGTTGGGGGTCAAGCCGCTCTACTACGCGCAGACTCCCCAGGGCCTGTGCTTCGGCTCAGAGCTCAAGAGCCTCAGGCATTACCCAGGTCTCGAGACCCGCATCGACCCGACCGCGGTCGCCGGTTTCATGCGCGCCAATTGCGTGCCCGGCCACCGAACGATTTTTCAGGGTAGTCACAAGGTCGCGCCTGGCACGGTGGTGACCCTGCGCAGGGCAGATGCGCCGCCGCACATCTCCCGCTGGTGGAACCCGGCGGAGGTCGCGCGTGAAGGTCTCGACCGGCCGTTCACCGGCGACGAGCACGAAGCCACCGACGAGCTCGAGCGGCTGCTCCGTGAGGCGGTGCGCCTGCGCATGGTGAGCGATGTGCCACTGGGCGCGTTTCTTTCGGGTGGCATCGACTCATCGACGGTCGTGGCGCTGATGCAGACCCTCAACGACCGCCCGGTTCACACCTTCTCGATCGGCAACGAGGCCGCCGCGTATGACGAAGGCGGAGCCGCCAAGGCCGTCGGCCGTCACCTCAACACCCACCACACCCCGCTCACCGTCACCTCGAAAGATGCGCTCGACGTCATCCCCTCGTTGCCGGCGATGTATGACGAGCCCTTCGCCGACTCGTCGCAAATACCGACCTACCTGGTCTCGAAGCTCGCTCGGCGAGACGTGACGGTGGCGCTCTCGGGTGATGGCGGCGACGAGCTGTTCGGCGGCTATACCCGGCACGTCTGGAGCCCGATGCTCTGGCGCGGCATGCAGTATCTGCCCGAGCGTTCACGTCAGGTCGCGGCCGGCGCGGTGAGCAGTGTGACTCCCGCCCAATGGGAGCGCGTCTTCGAGACGGGTCGCTCGTTCTTGCCGAAGCTGCGGCTGCCCGCGCAGCGCATGCAGAAGTTGGCCTCGGTGCTCGCCGCGGCCAGCCCTGCGAGCATGTACGACGTGCTCTCATCACACTGGCTGCCAGGAGATCGCTTGCTCGAAGAGAGCGTCAGCATGCCGGTCGACACCGCGACGCCGGCCTGGCCGATGCCCCCCGGCCGAAGCGACCTGGTCGCGCAGTACATGATGTACCGCGATTTGACCGGCTACTTGCCCGACGACATCTTGACCAAGGTCGATCGCGCGTCGATGTCGGTCAGCCTCGAGGTGCGCGAACCGCTGCTCGATCACCGCCTGGTCGCCTTCGCCTGGAGCCTCCCCCAACGCCTCAAAGTGCGCGGCTCGACGGGCAAGTGGTTGCTGCGCCAGGTGCTCCACCGGCACGTGCCGAAGGAGCTCGTCTCGGGCCCGAAGATGGGCTTCGCGGTGCCGCTCGGCACCTGGCTGCAAGGGCCCCTGCGTGAGTGGGCCGACGGCCTGCTGGGTGAAAAGCGACTGCGTGAAGACGGCATCTTCAATGTCTCGTTGGTGCGTGAGCGGTGGCGTCAACACCTCGCCGGCACCCGCCAGTGGGAGCACCACCTGTGGGACGTGCTGATGTTCAACGCGTGGCGCGATGAAGTTCATTGACAGAATCGACCGCGCCGGGTTCTGAGGTCTGTGCTGTGCGTGTTCTGTTTTTCACCGACGGCGTGCTGAGCCCGGGCAGCCGGTTTCGCTGCCTGCAATTCTTCAAAGAGCTCGAGTCGCGCGGCATTCAGTGTACGGCGCGCTTCGCGTACGACGAGCGCTACAACGACATCTTTTCTCGAAGCTGGGCGCCCGCGTACAAGCTGGGCCGGCGCCTCAAGCGGGTCGGCCACCTTTGGGTCGAGCGCGAGACCGACCTGCTCTTCATTCACAAGACCTCGATGGCGCTCACCGCCTTGCCAGAGGTGGTGCGCGGCTTCGGTAAAACGCCCATCGTCTTCGACTACGACGACTCGATTTGGCTTGGCCCCGGAGGCGTCGCGAGCACGATGCGACGCCGCACCTTCGAGGCGATGGTGCGCACCGCTGATCAAATCATCGCGGGCAACCAGTACCTGGCCGACGCCGCCGACGCGCCCGAGAAGACGATGCTCATCCCCTCCGTGGTCGACACGGTGCTCTCGAAGCCCGGCGCGCCACGCGTCTCGGCCGAGCCCGTCATCGGGTGGATCGGGACTGCCTCGAATTTTCCATACCTGCGCGCGGTGATGCCGCAGGTGCTCGCCGCCATCGAGCAGCTGCCGCGGGCGCGGCTGCGAATCGTCAGCAACGGCACGCTGCCAGAATATGAGCATCACCCGCGCGTCGAGCAGTGGCGCTGGAGCGCGGCCGGAGAGCTGCGAGCGCTGCAGAGCTTCGACGTCGGGTTGATGCCGCTCGACGACTCCGCGCAGACCCGGGGCAAATGCGGGTTCAAGATGATTCAGTACATGTCGGTGGGAGTGCCAGTCGTCGCCAGCGCGGTCGGCGCGAATATCGACATCTTCACCGGGTCGAACGCGGGGTACCTGCTCGGCGCCAACGACAGCTGGGAGCACGCGGTGCGAGCCCTGATGACGACCTCCGCGGCGGAGCGCCAGGCGATGGGCGAACGGGGGCGGAGCAGGGTGGTGGCGAGCTACTCCGTCGCGAGCGTGATCGACCGGTACGTGAAGCTGTTTCGCGAGCTCGCCGATGCGTAGCCCGACGCCCGCCCGAGCCAAGCGCGGCTGGTTCGATTCACCTTTTGGCCTGAACGTGCTGAGTGTGACCCATGGCTGACGACACCTGTCTTCAGATGGTGAACGCGAAGGCAATCGCCGCTCTCAAGAAGCAGCCGACTCTCATCGGCGAGCTCAACAGGCCGCGCAGCCAGGTCTATTCGACGTACTTCCCGGGCTCGATGAACGTGTTCATGGTCGGGTCTCCGTACCCGCGGCCGACGATTGCCAGGCCCCTCACCGCCGCGCTCTTCGGCCTCCATTTCGTCAAATCTGAATCATTCGAAGCCGGTCACTTCGGCATCGTGCCGGCGCGAAACGTGCGCGCGGTCTTGGCGAGCCTCGAGAAGCTCGACCTGAAGAAAGTCGCCGCCGCCGTTGCCAGCGCAGACGCCGCGAAGCTCGCTGACCGCGAGGTGTACGACTTCGAGATTTTGCTGACCGAAGAGCACCCCGCCAAGGCGCTGGTCGCCGACATTCGCCGGCTCACGGCTTTTTACCGGCGCGCCGCTGCCCGCACACTCGGTGTCGCGATGTTCACCGCCTGAAGCGGCGCGCACCTACTCGACCGCGAGAAACCAGAAATTCGCCGAGCCATGCGGCAGGTACGCGAACCCCTTGAGCCGCGGCAGATACAGCCACTTCGTATGAACGCCATTCACCGCACTGGGAGGCGCCGCCCCACTGGTCGCCAGCTCGGTGGCCTCGAAGGTCACCGCGTCGATGCGAATCACCCGGCCCGCGCTGCTCAGCTTGAGCAGATACGCATTCTCGCTTGGCAGGTACGCGAGCCCATTCTCAGCGCCGCTCACGTCACTCACGGCGGGCCCGCTGAAGGTCACGTCGGTCAGCACCTTGGTGTCGATGGCGTAGAGCAGCCCCTGGTGCTGCGCCACCTTGTACGCGTTGACCGTGTAGAGCACCCGCTGCCGAACCGGGTCGACTGCTGACGCCGAGCCGCCGACGATGTCGTCATTCGCGTAGCTGGGCCGGTCGGCGAGCTTCGACCAGGTTGCGTCGGCCGCGCTCCACTTGCGAAACGCGGCGGTGAAGAACGTGTAGAGGTCTTCGGTGTCGGGGTGCTGGGCGAACGGTCGGTTGATGACTCCGGTGTCGGCGCCGCCGTTGGGCGTGGCGGCCCAGGTGCCTGCGGGGTCCCAGTCGTTGGCGTCGAGGCTGAACGCGTCGACCAGGTTGTTGCTCTCGTTGCCGGTGCCCCAAATCGACCCCGAGCACATTTTGAAAATTCGGTTGCGCGCCCGCACGAACTGGAGCGCGTAATACAGGTGCGTCGAGCTCGGCCGGCCGTCAGCGTAGTAGTTGTGAAAAATACCCTGCGAGCCATTCGAGGCCAGCACGTCGGGTGCCATCGTCGAGCCGCGAAGCAGCTTCCACCGGGGCAGGTCTTGCTGCAGGTCGATTTCATAGGCCTCGTTGCCGGCCCAGTCGGCGTGGCCTCCGGCGTTCGCCAGGTACACGCGGTTGGTGTCACGGTTCGCGGCGAGCCCATTCCACGCGTCGAGGCGGGCGGTGGGGGCGACCATCTGCCCTGAAAATGGGTCGGCCACGGTCACCGTGGTCATGCTGGTGCCAGGTATCTCGCGCCACGCCCACTTCGCGATGCCCTTGCGCCACACCGGAAAATCAGCGACCGCGCCGGCGTCACTCGCGCCAGCGTCGAGGCCGGTGCCCGCGTCGAGCGAGATCCGGGGCCCTCCGTCACTCGCCGAGGTGCCCCCATCGAGCTCTGCCGGAGTCCCCAGGCAGCCGCTCACGAACATCACCACCAGTGCCGCGCTCGAGAATCGCATCGCCGCACCGTAGCAAACACGGCGCGCGCCGCAGTCACGGCTCGGTCGCGTAGCCCAGCACCCGGTACACCACCCGGCCCACCAGCTCGCGAATCGCGCGGGTCGACTCGGCCAGATACTCGGCCCTGGGCAGCACCGCCGGGTCTCGCTTCGGGTCGCGCATGCGGTAGTCGACCGGCAAGGTATCGACGTGCAGCCCGGCGGCCCTGAAGCACCCGGCGGCCCGCTTCATGTGAAAGGCGCTGGTGACCATCAGCACCGACGCAAACTGGTGCTCGTGCACCAACTTGGCCGACTGCACCGCGTTCTCGTGCGTGTTCTTCGACAGCGGTTCGATGACGATGCGTTCTTCGCCGATGCCCCAGGCGAGCAGCTGGCCCTTCAGAAACGCGGCCTCGGTCGGCAAAGCGTCGTTCAAGGGCCCGCCAGAGAGAATCACCACGTTCGCCTTGCCCGCGCGGAGCAGGTCGAACACCACGGTCAGCCGCTCGACGTTGTTGCCGTAGGCCGCCTGGTCATGGGTGCTCCCGGAGGTGTCGACCACGCCGCCCAGCAGCACCACCGCGTCGTAGGTGACCTCGGCTCGGTACGTGTTGGGCGCATCGGCCTCGAGTGACACCCACAGGTGGTCAACCACCACCGGCATCGCGAAGATGATCAGCACGGTCAGCCCGAGCACGCCGCTGGCCCACGACGCTCGTGGTCGCCGCCGATGCAGTGCCAGCCCCACTGCAATCGCCAGCAGCGCCCACCACAGCGGGTCGAGCGCCAGATCGAGCAGCTTCGAGAGAAAAAAGAACACCGCGGCCGCCTTTACCCCACTGCCTGGGCAAACGTGCTCACGGCGTTTGAACTGGCCCCCAAGCAGGTGGTACTGACGCCCCGTGGCCATCTCCAGCGCTGATGTGAACAGCACCGGCATCGACCCCCAGTACTATCTGCGGGTCATTCTTCAGCGCAAGTGGCTGATTCTGCTCGTTTTTCTGTCGGTGGTCGGCGCGGTCACCTTGTTCACGACCCGCCAGCCCAAGGTCTATTCGGCGCAGATCAGCCTGATCATCGACCCCAAAGAGCCGCGCTTTCTCGATTCGCAGATTCAAGACATCAACAACGACCCCTACGCGACCTTCTGGTCGAACAAAGAATACGTCGAGACCCAGTTCAAGATCATCACCAGCCGGGCGGTCTCGCAGCGGGTGGTCGACAAGCGGGGGCTCAACGCGAACCCTGACTTTCTGGGCCTGAGCCAGGTGCCCGAGGCGCAGCGCGAAGCGTTGATGAAGCGCGTCGATGCCGTCGCCATCTTGCAGGGCAAGATCAAGGTCGAGCCGCTCAAAGAGTCACGCGTCTCGCTGATCAAGATCGAAGACAGCGACCCCGAGCGCGCGTCGTACCTCGCCAATGAAGTGGCCCAGGCCTACATCGACGAGACGCTCGATCAGCGCCTCAAGATGACCGAGAACGCCTCGAAGTGGCTCGACGAGCGCCGCGACAGCCTCGACGAGAGCGCCAAGGCCAGCGAAATCGCGCTCTACACGTTTCGCAGGCAGCAAGACATGCTCAGCGCCAGCATCGACGACCGCGCGAGCATGGTCAGCACCAGGCTCCAAGCCACCAGCACCGCCCTGACCGCGGCCCAGCTGCGCATCGCCGACCTGAAGGCCCGCGTCGCCGCCATTCGCAGCGTGCAGTCGCGTCAGGGCGCCGATGATCAGCTCTGGGCCGAAGCCCTGCCCGCAGCGCGCGAGAACCAGAGCCTCGCCGAGTACAAGAAGCGCTTCATCACCCTGCGCAACGAGTGCGCCGAGCTGCAATCGCGCTATCTCGAAGGGCACCCCAAGCTGCTCGAGTGCCGCGAGAAGCTGGGCGGCGCCGAGAAAGAATTCGCCCGCGAGCTCTCGAACCTGGTCATTTCGTCTGAGGCCGAGCTCAAAGAGGCGACCGAGAAAGAGCACAACCTCTCGGCCCTCTTCGCCGAAGCCAAGACCGAGGCCTTCGAGGTCGAGAAGAAGAAGCTCGAGCTCGATCGGCTCAAATCAGAGTCAGACAGCAACAAGCGGCAATACGACTCGGTGTTCAAGCGCCTCAAAGACATCGAGCTGTCGGGTCTGCTGCGCACCTCGAACGTTCGAATTCTCGACGCGGCGCGCCCCCAGTTCGCTCCGATTCGACCCAACGTGCCTCAGGCCGTGTTGATCGGCGTGGTCGCGGGCCTGCTGCTCGGCCTGGGCCTGGCACTGGTGCTCGAGTTTCTCGACTCGTCGGTCACCTCGCAGCAAGAAATCGAAGAGCGCCTGGGGCTCTCGTTCTTGGGCTTCGTGCCCACCATCCCCGATGCGGTGGGAGAGGTGAAAGACCTGTACATGCACCATGAGCCCAAGTCGCTCATCGCCGAGTGCACGCGCGTGATTCGCACCAACCTGCTGTTCATGTCGCCCGACAAGCCGTTCAAGCGCATGTTGATCACCTCGAGCGGCCCGCAAGAGGGCAAGTCGACCACGGTGATCAACCTGGGCATCGCGATGGCCCAGAGCGGCAACAAGGTGCTGGTCATCGACACCGACATGCGCCGCCCCCGCCTCCACAAGGCCTTCGGCGTGCCCAACGACGTGGGCGTCTCGTCGCTGCTGGTCGGTGATGTCACCATCGAGAGCGCGATCAAGACCACCGAAGTGCCCGGGCTGTTCTTGCTCTCGTGCGGCCCGGTGCCCCCGAACCCGGCTGAGCTGCTGCACACCAAGGCCTTCTCTGAACTGCTGACGCAGCTGGGCACCCGCTTCGATCGCATCGTGCTCGACAGCCCTCCGGTCGGAGCCGTCTCTGATGCGGTGGTCTTGGCCACTCTGGTCGACGGCGTGGTGCTGGTGCTCAAAGCCGGTAAGACCCAGAGCGACACCGCGCGTCGCACGGTTCGAATGCTGCGCGACGTGAAGGCGCCCTTGTTCGGAGCGGTGCTCAACGACGTCGACCTCGAGCGCACCAAGTACGGCGATTACTATTACGGGTACGCCTATCGGTACTACGGGTACGGCGACTCGAAAAACGAAGCGTGAGCCCTTCGCTGAGCCCCGACGCCGAGGTCGGCGGCTTTCGCATCAAGCGGCTGGTCGGCGTCGGCGCGACCGGCGAAATCTACCAGGCCGTCGATGAACGGCTGGGTCGCAAGGTCGCGCTCAAGCTGCTCAAGCCCGCCGTCGTCGACGAGAGATCGGTGCAGCGCTTCATCGACGAGGCCCGCACCACCGCGCGCTTGAG
>JANLPS010000101.1:0-28389 GCA_031367385.1 Archangium sp.
GTGTCAGACACCGGCCCCGGCATCGACAAGGCATTTCAAGCGCGGGTCTTCGACAAGTTCTACCAGGTACCGGGGTCGACTTCGGGGGCCGCGGGCCTCGGCCTGTACATCTCGAGAGAGGTCATTCGGGCGCACGGCGGAGAGATCGGTCTGACCAGTGAGACCGGCCAAGGCAGCACGTTCTGGTTCACCCTGCCCGCGCGCTAAAGCACCAAGCCCAAACGCGAAGCACCCCGCTTAGCCTTCGTCGTATTTCTTTCGCTTGCGATACAGCGTCGACACGTCGAGGCCCAAGATGGTGGCGGCCTCTTCGACCGACTTCGTTCGGGCGATGACGCGCTGAATGTGCACGCGCTCGAGGGCCTCGACGGTGATGTTCGCGCCGGCTTGCGCACTGACGGCGCCCTCGGGCTCGGAGCTGAGCGCGAACGCTTCAGGCTCGAGAATCGTCGCGGGCCACACGATGGTGGCGCGCTCGATGGCGTTGCGAAGCTCGCGCACGTTGCCCGGCCACGAGTGGCGCAGCAGGGTCGCCTCGGCTGCCTTCGACAGCTCGGCGGGTGGCTTGCGGCCGACCCTCGCGAAAAAGCCGAGAAATTTTCGGGCGAGCGGCAACACGTCTTCTTCGCGCTCCCGCAGGGGAGGAATGTGGAGCTGCATGACGTTGAGCCGGTACAGCAAGTCTCTGCGAAAGCGACCCGAGCCGACGTCTTCTTCGAGATTTCGGTTCGTCGCGGTGATGACCCGAACATTGGCCTGCCGAGTTCGGTTCTCGCCCAGCCGCTCGAACTGTTTGTCTTGAACGAAACGCAGCAGCTTCGCCTGTAAACCCGGAGAGAGCTCAGCGATCTCATCGAGAAAGAGGCTGCCGCCTTCGGCCATCTCGACCCGGCCGGGCTGATCGCGGGTCGCTCCGGTGAAAGAGCCCTTGGCGTGCCCGAACAGCTCGGAGGTCAGCAAGTCTTCTGACAGCGTTGGGCAATTGATGACCACGAAGGGCTGGCTCTGCCGCGGGCTCGCCGCGTGGAGCGCCCGAGCGAGGACGCCCTTGCCGGTGCCGTTTTCTCCGCGCAGCAGCACCGGTGCATCGGCAGTCGCCGCGCGGGCCAACAGCTCGAGCGTCTGCTGCATCTTCGCAGACTCGGTGCTCAGGTCAGCTTCAGGCGTCGATTCGGCCAGCCGGGCTTGCAGGTCGGTCAGCCGCCGCTCAGAGGCATGTCTTTGGCGAACCCGGTCGACGACGTGTCGAATCTGAGCGGGGGTGAACGGCTTCGAGAGATAGTCGCGCGCCCCACGCCGAATGGCCTCGACCGCGGTGTCGATGGTCGCGAACGCCGTAATGACGACGATGTCGAGCAGCGGCCGCTGCGCCAACAGCTGCGGTATCAGCTCGAGGCCGTTGTTCTGCCCGAGCCGCAAGTCGACGAAGGCCAAATCGAAGGGGGCGCCCGCGACCGCCGCCTTGGCCGCATCGACGCCATCGGCCTGAACGACCTGTTCGCCGAACGTCTCGAGGCACATCGCCAAGGTGGCGCGAATGTTCTTCTCGTCGTCGACAACGAGCACACGCAAGGGGCTAGCAGCAGGGGCCATGTGACAAATGGCCGTGGTACCACCTCCGGCCGAGGCGGGCCAACGCCAAGGGTCATTCGCGTTCTGCCCGCCGCGTTTTGCAAGATGCCGAACGACCGAAAGCGCCCTCGAAATTCTCGCGTAACGGCAACCGTTTGCAGGCGCCCCGACTGGTACGGCCGCTGCTTCGCTGGTGAGGGTGCCACCCGCAGTGAGCCCGCTCGCCCCTTCTTCTTGGAGAGACCCCATGACCCATCACTCCTCGCTGCGGTTCGCGCTGCTGGCCACCATCGCGACGCTTGGGTGCCATTCGCCACCGGCGTTGATCGCCGATAGAAGAGTCGGGCCCCTCGCCTCGACGCTGCAGACCGAACTCTCCAAGTCTTTGACGCCGAGAAGAGCGCGGTGATCTCGACCTCTGACGAGGAATCGGAGACCTTGGCCGCGGAGTCGAGGCGGGCTTCGAGCGCAGTCGACCGAGCGAGACTCGAGCTGCGAGGGGTGCTCACCCACCCGGTCGCACTTGAAAAACTGACCGCATTCGACCAGACCTGGGGCGCTGTGGTGCAGATCGACGCCAGGCTCCTGCCGCTGGCGGTGGCCAACACCAACCTCAAGGCGACTCGGCTGTCTGCTCAGTCAGCCCAAGACGCCGTCGTGCAGCTCGTGGCCGCCTTGACGAGCGTCGCCGAGGCAACCTCAGACCCCTGGCTGCTTCGTGCGCTGATGAACGCTTCGGCCGATGCGCTCCGAATTCAAACGCTGCATGCCTCTCACATCGCGGCAGCCGACGACCCGGTGATGACACGCCTCGAGCATGAAATGGAGGGCCTGCACCTCGAGGTCACCACCTTCATGACCATGCTGCAAAGGCGTTTCGAGAAGGGGGCGTTGAAGGCTCACGTCGACCTTGCCGCGGCTCGCTGGAGCGCGTTTCTGGCGTTTCACGGTGAAATCATTCGACTCTCGCGCGTCAACTCGAACCTGATCTCGTTCGAGCTGTCGACCCACGCGAAACGAGAAGCGAGCGCCCGATGCCAGGCCGCTTTGCAGGCGCTGATGGAAGAGCTTCAATCGGAGCACAAGGCCCGGTGAGCTGTTGCCGCTCTCACGGTACCTGCAGCGCTTGATGCCGTAAGCGCGCGCACGCCACAGACCACGACTGCAGCGAGCGATCGGTACAGCGCGCCGACGTGTCGCTAGAGATGAACCCAGTCGGGTGCGCCTCGAGATACCGGCGGCTCGCCAGCGCCGAGTCGGCCGAGAGCGTGGCGAGGTATGCGCGGTCAACGCGCTCGGGCTGAATCGAGACCTCGAGGTTTTGCGTCGTCACGAAGCCTTCGACATCGAGCAGGTTGAGACCCGAGAGCGTGGCGAAGCCCACCAGCACCGCCCCGAACGCGAACCGCTCGGTCGCCACCCACAGTGTCAATGCTCTGACCGCGAGCAGCCCGCCCACCAGCACCATCACCGCTTGCGCCAGCACTCGGGCCACGGTGAACCCGTAGGCGGCTTCGTAGAGCTGCAAGCGCGAGATGGCTGAGCTCACCAGCGGCAGGGTCACCAGCACCAGCACAGACGAGGCGACCCGCATCAGCCGCTCGGCCAGCGGGCTGTTGAGCGCGACCCGCCGATTGAGCGCGATCAGCACCAGCAGCACCACGCCGCTGACGACGAGCAACTCTGCGAACCCGTTGTGCACGTACTGCGCGTAGGTGAGCTCGTCTGGGAGGCCGCAGCGGTCGGAGGCGAAGGCGCACTCCAATGAGACGGCATCGAAGGTGGCGATCAGCGCGGTGAGGCTCGTGACCAGTGAGAAGCCTTCGGTCGCCCCCAACTGCCACGGCCAACGGCCCTCGACTGGGGCTTGCAGCGAACGGCGCGCCAGGGCCGTGCTCAGCGCGCCCGCGCAGAGTACCGCGCCGATGAGGACCCAGCTCAGCGAGCCCAGCGGCCCACCAATCGACAGGTTGACGACGCTCTGAGCCACTCGCAACACCCGGTCGAAGAACGGCGTGCTCGCTGACATCAACAACCCGAACACCAGAGCCAACACGGGAGTCACCAGCACCATCGAGCGCAACATCGGCCCGGCCCAGCGCACCGCGAAGCCTTTGGCGCCCTCGAGCTTCACCGTCGAGCGCATCACGCGAAACCCCGCGGGCACGAGACGGGCTCCGGTCTGCAGGGGCCTGCCGAAGAGGGCGCCCAACGACCAGGCCTCGACCGCCGAGGCCCCGCGCCAGGTGGTCACCGCCGCCAAGGCGCACCAGAGCACGGCCACCGAATTCAGCGCCGCCATTGACGAACTGTCACGAAGCGCGATGAAGGCCGCGAAAAAAAGTCCTGCGGCGACGAGCCAGCGAACGGGTCTGCCGGTCTGCCAGCCCTCGATGCCACCGACCCACCGGAGCGCCGCGAGAGTCGCCCCGCCGAAGAGGACGACTGACAACCCCAGAGAATGACCGTCGAAGGCCCACTCGGCGAGGGCTCCGAGGGCGAGGGCTGCCCACAGGGTGCGCTTCGCAAATCGCGGGGGGCGGGCCACGGTCGGCGCAGCGGCCTGGGCCATTCGTTCGAGCGGAGCACTGGTTGGCGTCATGGCCTCGCGGTTTGCAATTCGCGCACCCGTCAGTGAGCGGTCGAAATCGCGCCTGAGCGGTCGGTGAGCGAGTCGCTCGCGGTGAAGCGGCCGCGTATGGCGCGGGGGCCACGGTGCTATCGGCGTCGATGCTGGTTCGGGTCATTGCGGTGGTCGCCATCGCCGTCTTGATGTGGGGCGTCGAGTCGCTCGACCCGATGCCCCTGCTGGTGTGGTGCGTGCCCGCCCTGCTGCTGGTCAACGCGCTGCGAGCGCCGAGCATCATCGCGGCGCGCGGGCTGACCTTTCGCTCGGCGGTGACCTCGCTGTACTACCGCGACCCCGACGGCAATCTGGTCGAGCTGCAGGTCGACAACTTCGCGACTCCCGACGAAGCGACGGCGTACATGCGCGGGCCGGAGTACGGCGCTGACGCGGTGGGTGTCGGTTTTCTGCCTGAGGCGATGCAGGCCGCCCTCGCTGCGGGAACACCCAAGGCGGTGCTTCAGACGCGAAAGTGGGCGCTCGAGAGCAGCCCAGGCCTGCCCAACCCGATCATCGAGCTCACCCGCTGAGTTACTGAGCCTTCTGCGCACGCCAGTCACGCGGCGCCATGTTCGCCCAGCGCCGAAACGCCCGGTCGAACGCGCGCAGCTCAGAATACCCGAGCAAATAGGCCACCTGGCTGATGTCGAGCCGCTCATCGCGTAGGTAACTGCGGGCCAGGTCGAAGCGCACGCCGTCGAGCACGTCTTGAAACGAGGTCTTCAGGTCAGCCAACCGGCGCTGCAGGGTGCGACCGCTCATGTGCATGCGGGTCGCGAGGCGCTCGATGTTGGGCTCGCCCTGCTTGAGGGCGTCGCGAATGAGGTAGCGCAGCTTGTCGATGAGGTCATCGGTCTTCGGGCGCGAGGCCAGCGCCTCGAGCGCGTGCTCCTCGAGAAAGCCGTAGAGGGCCGGGTCACCACCGCGCACTGGCAAGTCGAGCGCGTTTCGGGCGACCGCGAAGCCATTGGTGCTCTGGTCGAATTTCAAGTTGGGCGTGCCGAAGAACTCGGTCAACCGGGTCAGCGAGCCAGGCGCGGGCGTCGTGAACCAGGCCCGGGTCAGCGGCGCGCCGTCGCTCATCGAACGCAGGCGCTGCACCAACACCGCGGTGGTGTACTCGTTGATGTGCCGGCCAAGACCAGTTGGCTGCTGGGTCGGGTGGTTGTGCTGCTCGGCCTCGGTCTCTTTCTCGAGAAACACGAAGGTTTGGTTGGGCGCGAGACAGGCGCTGAATCGCACGACGTTCTCCCAGACGCCTCGCATCTGGGGCGTGCTGTGAATCAGAAATTCAGCGACGCCATACGCTCCACGCGGCACCCAGGCGGCGACTGAGATGCCGATGTGCGGGTCTGAGAGCTGAGTCGCGAGGTCTTCGGAGAGATCGCGAATCGTCGACACCGGCGTGGTGAGCTCAAGCTGCTTGGGCTTGTCGAAGTCGAGGTCGGTGGGGAACTTGTATTTCTGAATCAACGGCGGCAGCGCGAGCCCACGCGTCTGCGCATATGCGAGCAACAACGGGCCAAGTCGAGACGTGAAGTCCGGGTCGCTGCGTGCCATGGGCGGTTCGTACTGCACTTGGGGCGCCCGGGTCGAGGCCCCTCGTAGACAAACAAAAGGCCGCGACCCTGAAGAGTCGCAGCCTTTGGCTTCAAGCAATCACCTTGAAAGGTGAAGGCTTACCCGCCGTCTTTGCCCGAGCCGGCGTCGACCGCAGGGGTCAGACACTTGGAGTACGCGTCGATCTGCGTCTTGCAGTTCGCGGTGACGTTCGCGAGCGACTTGGTGCCGTCGGTCTTGTTGTCGGTGCCGCAAACCTGCTGGCCGGCCGCGCAATTGTTGGCCGCGTCGCGCTCGGTCTTGCAAGTGGTGACCGCTTGCGCAGTCTTGCAGGCGGCGATCTGGTCAGCCGTCGGAACCGGATCAGCCGAGCACTTCGGGGTGCCTGAGCACGGGTCCGCGCTGCCGCAGGCCGAGAATGAGATCGCTGAAAAAATACCGACCGTCGCCAAACCCAACAAAATCTTCTTCATGTAGTTTTCCCTTGGCGGCTTGTGGTGAGTGTTGATGGGGCCGCGCCCAACAGGCGGTCTTCTAAGTCGATTATTTCTCAAAAATCATCGACAAAATTCGCTACGGGGTTTCTGCCTTACTTTTGGCCCACGTCAACAAATTGATTTGCAACAACCTGAATCGAACGTCATGCGCTCTCATACCAACAGCGATTTACCTGGGAGATGCAGGCGTTGTTGGGTGCGCGACGGCTACTGCATTTGCGCCGAGATACCGACCGTTTCGACCAAAACCGGGGTCTTGGTGATTCGACATGAACGCGAGAGCTTCAAGTCGACCGGCACCGCGCGGGTGGCCCATTTGGCCTTGCCGAACAGCCACATTCTCGATTCGGGCGAGGAGTCTTCGCTCACCAACGACCAGCTTGCGGGGCAGCTCCAGGGCGCGAGCGTGCTTTTCCCCTCGGCCGAGCCGGCTCCCTGGCCGGCGGCGGGTGAGATCGGCAAGTTGATCGTGCTCGATGGCACCTGGCGGCAGACCCGGCGAATGTTCGCGAAGCTGCCGGCGTTGCATGGGTTGCCCAGGCTGACCTTGCCCCCCAAAGAGGCCCCGGTGTTGCGGCTGCGGGCGTCGACGTTCAGTGAGGGGCGCTCGACGCTCGAGGCGATCGCCGACGCGCTGGGCATGCTCGAAGGCGAGGCGGTCGCGACCCCGCTGCACCAGCTCCATGCGCTCTACGTCGAGCGGGTGTTTCGGGCGCGAGGGGTCTGGGAGCTGAAACGGGCCTGATTCGTGCCAGGCCCCCTTTGGTGGCGTACCCTGCGCGTTGAATGGACGACGAGCTCGACGACAACACGGAGACCGCCGGCCTGGGTCTGCCGGTGTACAAGCGCGAACCGCTGCCCTGGGTGCTCTTCGTCGCGACGCTGTTGCTGTTTCTGGGCTCGACGTTGGTGCTGGTGATGCGCGCGAACGGGTTCGTCAAGCAGCTCGGCGAGACGAACGCGGCGCTGGTCGAGGCGCAGGCGAGTCAGAAGGCGGCGATCGCCGATGTGACTCCGCTCAAGGCCCGAATCGACGACCTCGAGAGCCAGGTGAAGGCGGTGACCGCGCAGCGCGAGGCGTTGAGCGAGAAGGTGAAGGGGCTCGAGCTCAAGGCCGCTGAGGGCGCGGGCACGGCTGTGAAGAAGCCGACTCCGACCGCGCCTCCGGGGGTGAAGAAGAAGGCGGCGGTGAAGAAAAAGAAGAAGTGAAGTGGCTCATGGTTCGACGGGCTCACCATGAGCGGTTTGGGACCCGATCCATCTCAGCGACCCGGTCCAGCTCACCAGGGAGCACCAACTCTCATGTTGAGCCTGTCGACCCACGAACCACGAACCACGAACCACGAAACCCCGCTACCGTTTGAGCCACTCCTGAATCGGCTTGTACGTGCGCACCCCATTCGCCTGACCCTCGAGCGCCCCGACCAGCATTCGCGCGGCCTCGATGGTGGTGAAGTGCGCGACACCCTTGAGCAGCGACTCGCGGCGAATCGAGAAGCTGTCGGCGATCTCTTTCTTGCCAGCGGTGGTGTTGAACACCAGGGTGACCTCGCCGGCCTTGATGCGGTCGACGATGTGCGGAGCCCCCTCGAGCACCTTGTTCACCCGCGTCACGTTCAGCTTCTTTCGCTTCAGGTAGTCGTGCGTGCCGCCGGTCGCCAGCAACGTGAAGCCCAACGCGGTCAACCTCCGCGCCAAGTCGACCAGCGCCGGCTTGTCATCGTCTTTGACCGAGACGAACGCGGTGCCCCCGGCTGGCAGCTTCGAGCCCGCCGCCAACTGCGACTTGCCGAACGCCACCTCGAGCACTGAATCGAGGCCCATCACCTCGCCGGTCGACTTCATCTCGGGGCCCAGAATCACGTCGGTGTTCGAGAACCTCGCGAAGGGGAAAACGCTCTCCTTCACCGCGATGTGATGCATCTGCGGGTCGCGGGTCAGCCCGAGCGACTCCAGCGAGCGCCCCACCATGCAGAGCGCCGCGATGCGGGCCAGCGCCACGCCCGTGGCCTTCGAGATGAACGGTATCGTTCGCGATGCGCGCGGGTTGACCTCGAGCACGTAGATCGCCTTGCCCTGCACGGCGAACTGCACGTTCATCAACCCGACCACCTTGAGCTCATTGGCCAGCGCGACCGAGATGTCTTTGAGCCGCTCGATCACGTCAGGCCCCAGCGAGTGCGGAGGCATCACGCTCGCCGCGTCGCCCGAGTGCACGCCGGCTTCTTCGACGTGCTCCAAGATGCCACCGACGATGCAGGCGCCGGTCGAGTCGCACACCAAGTCCAAGTCGACCTCGGCCGCGTTGCTCAAGAACCGGTCGACCAACACCGGGTGCTCGGGAGACGCGAGCACCGCCTCGCGCATGTACCGCTCGAGATCGCTCTGGTCGTGCACCACCTCCATCGCGCGGCCGCCCAGCACGTACGACGGGCGCACCATCACCGGGTACCCAATCGCCGCGGCGACCTTGAACGCCTCTTCGGGCGAGCGGGCCACGCCGTTCTCGGGCTGACGAAGGCGCAGCTTCTCGACCAACTTCGAGAAGCGCTCGCGATCTTCAGCGATGTCGATGGCGTCAGGCGTCGTGCCCAGAATCGGCACGCCGGCGGCCTCGAGCGGCTTGCTGAGCTTGAGCGGCGTCTGCCCACCGAACTGCACGATGACGCCCAGCGGCTTCTCGCGGTGAATCACCTCGAGCACGTCCTCCATCGTCAGGGGCTCGAAGTACAACCGGTCAGAGGTGTCGTAGTCGGTCGACACAGTCTCGGGGTTGCAGTTGACCATGATGGTCTCGTACCCGGCCTCGCGCAGCGCGAAGGCGGCGTGCACGCAGCAGTAGTCGAACTCGATGCCCTGCCCGATGCGAATCGGCCCCGAGCCCAAGATCATCACCTTCTCGCGATTGGTCGGAGGCGCCTCGTCTTCTTCTTCGTACGTCGAATACAGATACGGCGTGTAGGCCTCGAACTCGGCCGCGCAGGTATCGACGCGCTTGTAGACCGGGCGAATGCCGCGCTTCCACCGGGCTTCGCGCAGCTGCGCCTCGGTCAGCCCGAACACCGACGCCAACTGCGCGTCTGAAAGCCCACGTGATTTGGCGCGCTTGAGCTCGTAGTCGGTCACCTTGTCGAGCGAGCCCCTGGCCTCGAGCAGTGCCAGCTCGTCGACCAACGCCTTGAGCTGGCGCAAGAACCACGGGTCGATGTTGGTGAGCGCGAACACCTCGTCGACCGACATGCCCAGTTGGAGCGCCTCGAAGATCACCCAGGGTCGCTCGGGGGTCGGCACCTTGAGCAATTCACGCCGCTCGGCCTCGGGCCGCTTGGCCGCTTCGGCCTTCGAGATGATCGGCAGCCGGCTCTGCTCGAGTGAGCGCATCGCCTTCAGGTACGCCTCGCGAAAGGTGCGGCCAATCGCCATCACTTCGCCGACCGAGCGCATCATGGTGCCGAGCACCTTCGAGGCGCCGTGAAATTTCTCGAAGTTGAACTTCGGTATTTTGACGACCACGTAGTCGAGCGTCGGCTCGAACGAGGCCGGCGTGTCGCGGGTGATGTCGTTCTTGAGCTCGTCGAGCGTGTAGCCAATCGCCAGCTTGGCGGCCACTTTGGCGATCGGGTAGCCGGTGGCCTTCGAGGCCAATGCCGAGCTGCGCGAGACGCGGGGGTTCATCTCGATCACGACCATGCGGCCGTCTTTCGGGTTCAAGCCGAACTGCACGTTCGACCCGCCGGTGTCGACGCCGATCTCACGCATGATCGCGATCGCCGCGTCACGCATGCGCTCGTATTCTTTGTCGGTCAGCGTCTGCGCCGGAGCGACCGTGATGCTGTCGCCGGTATGCACGCCCATCGGGTCGAAGTTCTCGATGCTGCAGATGATGATGCAGTTGTCTTTGCTGTCGCGAACGACCTCGAGCTCGTACTCCTTCCACCCCAAAACCGACTCGTCGAACTGCACCTGCTGCACCGGGCTCGCCGCCAACCCCGCGGCGATCTGCGCTTCGAATTGCTCTTCGGTGTAGGCGATGCCGCCGCCGGTACCGCCCATGGTGAAGCTGGGGCGAATGATGCTCGGCAGCCCGAGCTCCTTGAGCAGCGCCTTGGCTTCGGCCATCGTGGTGGCGATGCCGGCGCGGGGCAGCTCGAGGCCGATGCGCTCCATCGCCTCTTTGAACAGCTTGCGATCTTCGGCCTTGTTGATGCTCTCGAGCTGCGCGCCGATGAGCCGCACGCCGTACTTCTTCAAGATGCCCTGCTCGGCCAAGGCCTTCGCCAGGTTCAACGCGGTCTGGCCGCCCATCGTCGGCAGCAGCGAATCGGGCTTCTCTTGCGCGATGATGCGCTCGGCGGCTTCGACTGTGATCGGCTCGATGTAGGTGCGGTGCGCGAACTCGGGGTCGGTCATGATCGTGGCCGGGTTCGAGTTGAGCAGCACCACCTCGATGCCTTCTTCTTTGAGCGCCTTGATCGCCTGCGTACCCGAATAATCGAACTCGCACGCTTGACCGATGATGATGGGGCCAGAACCGATGACGAGAACCTTCTTGATCTCAGCGCGCCGGGGCATGAACGAACGCTCTACTTGAGAAACCCGAAAAGATCGTGAGCCGTTTGCGAGGCCGAGCTACACCCCGTTCGCATGGCCACCTGGCAGGTTCGATACGAAGCCCAAGTCGCGATAGTCAGCCTCGATGATGGCAAGGCCAACGCCCTGTTGGTGCCCGAGTTCGAGGGGCTCGAGCGCGCGCTCGATGAGGTCGAAGCGAGCAAGACGCTGGCGATGGTGCTGACCGGCCGGGCGGGCTTCTTCAGCGCGGGCCTCAACCTGAAGGTGCTGGGCACCCTGCCGCTCGAGGGCAAGAAGGCGCTGGTCGCGGCGATGGGCAGCGCGGTGCTGAAGCTGTTTCTCTTTTCAAAACCAGTGGTTGCAGCGGTCTCGGGGCATGCCCTGGGCGGCGGAGCGATGTTCGGCCTCGCCTCCGATGTACGCCTCTTCGCCGATGGCCCGTTTCGCTTCGGCTTGAACGAGGTGCCGGCGGGCCTGTTCGTGCCCAGCTACGCCATCGAGCTGGCCGCGGCAGCACTGCCGGCCTCGCGGCTGACCGAGATGGTCATTCACGGCAGGGTGGTGACCCCACCCGAGGCGCTCGCGCTGGGCCTGGCCGAAAAGGTGTGCCCGCCTGAAGAGCTGCTGAGCGCCGCGGTGGCCCGGGCGACCGCGCTGACCGACATTGCAGGCACCGGGTACGCGACCACCAAACGCCTGGTTCGGGGCCCGGCGGCGGCTTCGGCCCGAGCGAGGCTGCCTGCAGAGCTCGATGCGCTCGCGGCGATGCTCGGCGCGCCAGCCTAGTTTTCGCGTGGCTGTCACACAGTTGTTGCTGCATGCGGGCTCAACCTGAAATGAAGGGCACCCATGGCACTCCAAGACATGATCCGTTGGTTGCTCCCCCGCGAAGACCACTACTACGACATGCTCGAAGAGCTGGCGAAGCTCGGCCACTCGGCTTCGGTCGAGCTTTCGAAGTTCGGTGCGAGCCCCGCGGCCGAGATCACCGACTCGGTGCAGAAGCTCGAGCACCAGGCCGACGACGTGGTGCGCCGAATGGAAGACGCGCTCGCCCGCACCTTCGTCACCCCGCTCGACCGTGAAGACCTGCACAAGCTTTGCGGCCAGCTCGACGACATCATCGACTTGACCAACCTCACCGCGCGGAGCTTCGCGCTCTACCACATCGAGAAGCCCACCAAGGCGATGACCGAGATCATGGTGAAGCTGGTCGACGCGACCACCATTCTGCGTGACGAGGTGCCTCGGCTGCGCAAGCACGAGTACACCAAGCTGCTCGAGGCCACCCGCGAAGTGCGTCGGGTCGAGAAAGAGGCCGACACCATCTACCGCGCGGCGATAAGCCAGCTCTTCTCGCAAGAGGTACACCAAGACTTTCGCGACCTGCTCAAGCAGAAAGAAGCGCTCGACCACCTCGAGAACGCGGTCGACTACTGCGACAACGTGGCCGACCTGCTCTCCAACCTGGCCGTGAAGCATGGTTAGCCTGCTGCTCGCCGTGGTCGTGATGGCCATCGTGTTCGACTACATCAACGGTTTTCACGACGCGGCGAACGCGATCGCGACCGTGGTGTCGACCGGCGTGTTGCCGATTCGCACGGCGGTGTTGTTCGCGGCGGTCTTGAACTTCGGAGGCGCCGTCACCGGCACCGCCGTCGCCAAGACCATCGCCAGCGGCTTCACCGAACCGTCGACCGTGACGCAGACGGTGGTGCTGGCCGCGCTGATCGGCGCCTCGACGTGGAACTTGATTACCTGGTGGTACGGCATTCCCTCCTCGTCGTCGCACGCGCTGATCGGCGCGCTGGCCGGAGCCGTGGTGGCCCACGCGAGCTTCTCGGCCTTCAAGTGGCACGCGTTGGTTGAAAAAGTGTTGGTGCCATTGGTGGCGTCTCCGGCCATCGGCTTCATCACCGCCTTCGTGGTGATGATCACCCTGGTGTGGACGGTTCGACGCTGGCGGCCCGCGACCGTGCACAACGGCTCGCGAAAGATGCAGCTGGTGTCGGCGGGGTTCATGGCGCTGGCGCACGGCTCGAACGACGCGCAGAAGTCGATGGGCATCATCACCCTCGCGCTGGTGTCGTTCGCCGCGGCGGGTCACGCGCTCCCCGCGTGGGTGCCCGACTGGGTGCTGCCCTCGCAGGGCAACGTGCCGATGTGGGTCATCATCGTCTGCGCCGCCGCGATCGCCGCCGGCACGGCTGCGGGTGGCACGCGCATCATCAAGACGATGGGCACGAAGATCATTCGCATTACCCCGCTGCAGGGCTTCGCGGCCGAGACCGGTGGCGCGCTGACGATTCTGATGGCGAGCAAGTTCGGCATCCCCGTCTCGACGACGCATGTGATCAACGCCGCCATCATGGGCGTCGGTGCCTCGAAGCGCGTCTCAGCCGTGCGCTGGGGCGTGGCGACGAACATTCTCATCGCCTGGGTCGTGACCTTGCCGTTCTCGGCCGCGCTGGCCTTCGTGTCGATGAAGGTGCTCGGCGCGATCATCGATTGACGTCGTGCGCTCAGGGGGCCCGCAGCAAGGCCTCGAGCGCGTGCCGCCGTTCACTTCGGCGGTGCTCGGTGAAGAAGGCGATGACCACCTCGCCGTCGAGCGCGCCTTCGACCCGCACGCCCTCGGCTCGAACCCGCATCACGTCTTTCATCTTTGGGCTGATCTTCGAGGCCTCGAAGACGCTGGTCTGGCCCAGGGTGCCCAGGCGAGCCCAGGCCAGGCGCCCGAAAGGGCCGCCCACGTAGAGAATCTTGAACTCGTCTCGGCAGCTGCGGCGCACCTCGGCTTCGATGGCATCGCCGACGCGATACTTGAAGCCGACCAGGCCCTGCCGCCTCTGGCTCGGTGAAATCACAGCCGTTCGGCGACGAAGCGGCAGGCCTTGGCGCCCATTGAACGGCACTCGGTCTCGCGGGCGACGAAGAAGTGGCCTTCGGTGAAGGTCTTCTCGTACAGCTGAGGCGTCAGCGCGGGCCGCGACATGATGTTCGCATGGTAGACCAAGTTCATCAGCCCCGAGGTGCCGCCGGTCGCCAGGTGACAACGCGGAGTCGCCGACGTACCGAACGCCGCCAGGTACCCGTTCGACTCATAGCTGCCGTCGACCACCAGCTCGAGCCGGCGGCCGGGGTCGAGCGCGGCGACCGACCAGCGGCCCCAGCCCAGCGCGTTGACCACCGAGACCATGCCGTAGACCCAGTCTTCGGTGGTCTTGCACATCGGCTTGATCAACCCCTCCCACTCGGCGCTCTCCATGATGCCGCCGAAGGTGTGAAAGGCGCAGACCTGGCCCGCCTCGGTGAGCAGCATGCGCGCGGCGGCGGTGGCGGCTTCACCTGCGACCGAGGCCATCTGTTGATCGAACCGGTAGCTGATCAGGTTGTAGTAATTCGAGTAGTGGCGGGTCAGCGAGACGCCGAACGCGTCGATCTTGCCCTCAATGGTGCCGGCGAGCGGCAGCCCCGCGCACGCGGTGATGATCGCGCCCTCATCGACTGAGGTTCGGGTCGCGAAGGCGGGTCGCTCGACGAAGGGGGTGAGCGTGCCCATGCCCACCGATGGGGGCAGCGTGGCCCGGCCTCCCGGCTTCACCTCGAAGGTGCAGGCGTTCGCCCCGCTCGCCACGCAGGCGGTCTCTTTGACCTGAAACGCAGCGCCGAATTTTTGTCTGGCGGCGGCCTCGACGAACCCGGCCACGAAGTAGCAGACCGGCTCGCTGGCCTTGCCGAACTTCGAGAGCCAACCCAGCGCGTAGTGACTGCCCTTCACCGTCGCGTTGCCTCCCTGGGCGGTGAGGGCCTTGGCGTCGAGCACGCCGAAGCCCAGCTGCCCAAACAAGACTTCGGCGGTGTCTGTAGTGGCCTTGAGCGCGCTCAGCTCGGTGTACACGACCTCTGCCGCCGCGTCAGTCAGCAGCCGCTTCGCGTCGAGCAACGCCGATTGGTCGACGATGCTCTTCTGCAAGAAGCAATTGTAGTGGTGACAGTGAAAGACGTGAGGCTCGCCCGCGATGGAGGCGACGAAGCGATCGGGGTGGGTGTCAACGCGAATGCTCATGGGTGAGTCTCCAGGGTCTTGGCACTGCGAATGAACAGGGGAAAAACGGCGCGCTCTTCAGTGCTGAAGCGCTGGCGAATCACCGTCACGACGGTTTGAAATGACGAGAGCAGGTTGGCTGCCGGAGCGGTCTCGAGCGTCTCGAAGAACCGCTGCACCGCCGCCGACTGAACGTGCATGTTCGATTCGAAGATGTGGGTCAGGTGCGCGCCCGCGGCGTCACCGGCTTTGGTGCACTGCGCGGCCAGCGCCGGGTAGAAGTCGTCTTTGGCCTTGAAGTGCTGCAGCACTTCGAGGCGCACGGTTTTCAGGTGGGCGATGAGCGCTGCCGGGTTCTGCGCCAGCGTCTCGCCAGTGGTGAGCGCCGTCTCGATACGACCATGAGAGCGCTTGAATTCGTCTATCGATGCCGCCATTGAAACGCACGATCGCCAACGCAGGCTCTGCCCGCAAGGTGTGAATCAACCGACACCCGTCGCCACGCTCCCACCAGCCGCGAGCGCGAAGGTGAGCGCCATCGCCAGCAGCACGATGACCGCGGCGGCGGCGAAGGCGGCGGGGCGCTCCCACCAGTGCCAGGGCCTGGGCGCGAGCTCGGTGATGACGGCCGCTCGCAACCGGTCGCGTGACGCCGCTGAGGGCCGCTCGGCCGGCGAGCCCAGCTCGATGTCTCGCTTGAGCGCGATGAACGCCTCGAGGCAGCTGACGCAGCCGGTCAAGTGCCGTTCGAGCGCAGTGCGCGCCTTGCCTTCGACTTCGCCAAAGTGAAACGAGATCAAATCGACGTCGGCGCAGTTCATTTCATCTCCTGACGGAGCCGGCTCAGCAGCTCGTGCATGCGTGACTTCACCGTGCCCAGCGGCACCTCGAGCACCTGCGCCAGCTCCTGGTACGACAGCCCGTTGGCGCGCAGCTGGTAGAGCTGGCCCAGCGCGGTCGGCAGCGCGGCGACGGCCCTGCTCAACGCGCCCGCCTGCTCATGCTTCTCGAGCTCCACCGAGGCCTCGAGCGCCGCTTCAGGCGCCGGTGGCACCACTGCCCGGCGCAGCGCCCTGGCCCGATTCAGACACCCGTGGTGGGCGGCGCGGTAGAGCCAGGCCCGAACGCTGACGAAGCGCTCCTGGCTCTTGAGCGCGGCGATGAAGGTCTCGTGCAACACGTCTTCGGCTTCGGCGCGGTCGCTCAGCGAGCGCCTGATGAAGGCGAACAGCGGGCGCTCATAGCGGGCGTAGAGCTGATCGAAGGCGGCGATCTCGCCCCTTCGCCATCGCTCGAAGAGGGCCTCGTCTGAGCTCACGAAGTGGTCGGGCTCCGGCGCAGCAGCCCCAGGGTGGCGACCAGCGTGCTCGGTATGAAGAGCAACAGCGAGAGCGCCAGCACGTGAACCGATTCGCCGATGCCCGCCATCGCGGTGACCAGCTGCTCGGCCGCCGGCACGGTCTGCAGAAAGTGCGCGGTGCTCATGATGCCCATCGAGGTGCCCAGCGCCCCGGCGCCGAGGGTCAGCGCACCCAGACCTCCAAGGCGCGGGTGCCATTGCGGGCCCGGGCGCATCACGCTCAACACCGAGGTCGCGAAGAAGAAGAAGCCGAACAGCAGCACCGGCCACATGCCCCAGCCGCCCTCCATGAAGAAGTCGATCATGCCAGGGAGGAACCGCTGGGCTGAAAAGGTTCGCTTTTTTCTTTAAGGGCGAAGCTGCTTGGCGAGCGTCAACGTCGAGGCGGCGACCTTCACCGTCTCTTCGACCGTGGGCGCCCAGGCGGCGGCGGCCAACAGCCCGTCTTTCGTGGTCAGCACCAAGCCCTGCGGCCGCATCGTCGCGTTGACGATTTCGTCGCCCGAGAGCAGCTCGAACTCGCCCTTCGACACTTCGGCGACCTCGAGCGCCCCGAAGGCCTTCTTCAGCGCATCGATGACCTTCGCCGCGCGCGCTTCGTCGCCGACCTCGACCGCCTGGAGCACCTCAAGGCCCAGCACGAACAGGCCCTTGGCGCCATCGACCGCCTCGGCGGTGCCGCCCCAGGTCTCCTCGAGTTGCCGGGCCTCGGGCCCTTGCACGTGCACGAATACGGTCGCGGTCATAAGGCTTAGAGCCAGTTCTCGACCGGCACCAACCGGCCATTCTCGCCCACCGCGCGCTCGATGGTCACCGAGCGATCTCCGCTGGTGGCTGAGCGCAGGTACGCCGAGGCCGCGCGGGTCTTGGCCCACTCGGTCAGCAAGGGCAGCACCGAGCTTGGGCCTTCGATGGTGACCTTGTTGGCGCCTTCGGGCCTGATGCGAATCGAGAGGCGGCCTTCGCGGTCGCGGACGTTGAGCCGGCCCAAGATCGCGTTCAGCTCGGTCTGGTGGGCGTAGGGGTTTCGATCGAGCGCGCTGCGCAGCCGGGTGTCGTTGCGAGCCAGCTCAACCGTGGTCTCGTCGCGCAGCCGGGTCAGCGAGCCGACGGAGAGCTTCTCTTCTTCGGCGAGCGCGGTGAGCGCCGCGTCGGCCTTCTTGAGCGCTGCCGCACGAGCATCGGGGGTGCCGAACGTGCCTTCTTTGAGCTGCGAGGCGACCAGCTGCGCCAACGCCTCGGCGCCGACTTCGTTGTTGGGCCGGTTCAAGAAAATCGACACCTTGTTCGCGCCGACGTTGGTGGTGTTGTTGCTCACCACCCCTGACGCGGGGCCGAACAAGAACACATTGTGGCCAGTCAGCTTCTTGCCGACGATGGTCGCGTTGCCGTCTCGGTCGACCACCTCGACCAGCTCGTGCAAGGCGGGGTTGTTGAACGGGTCTTTGTCGCCATTGGTCAGCGCGCTGACCACCTTCGCCACGTCGTTCACGTTGCCGCGCGCGTCGAGCACGTGGTCGACCAGGGTGAGCTCGTTCTTGCCATTGATAAGCATCGCTCGCTCGGGCTGACCGGCGAGGGCCTTGGTGGGCCCAGAATCGACGATGCGCTCGGGGAGAATCTCGATCTGACCCTTCTCGATGGGAATGACGAGTTGGTTGTAGCGAGGGCGAACCGCGTTGCGCTCTTCGAGAAACACGCCGAAAGCGGCCTGTTTCTGCTCGGCGCTCAGCCTCGAGTCGGCCAGCAGCTCGTCGAAGTACGCCTTGGGCTTCTGCGTCGTGAGCAGCTGCGAGAATTCGTTCAAGTACGCGCGAACGCCCTCTTCAGGCGTGGTGTTCTGCTCCGCCAGACGAACTTTCGTTTTGAACAAGGTGAACAGGTCGGGGCCCCCCACCTTGGCGAGAGCCTTGTTGAAGCCTTGAAAGCCCTTGAAGAGATCGCCGGTGTAGAACTCGGCGCAGTCGGTGGGGCCTGATTCGCCGACGTACCAGAGCAATTTGGGCACCACATTGAGCTGGCGCGGCGAACGGGCGTCGGGGCCGAAACCCGTAATCGCCTCGAGCGCGGTACGGCCGGAGTCACCCAACCCGATCACAGCGACGACCTTCTGCGCCTTGGTGCTCGCGGGCACGAAGGCCGGGTCGACCTTCGCCTTGTACAGCGCTCGCGCACGGTACGCGTCAGAGGCGGCATTGACCTGCGCGTCTAACTGAGAGCGCCGCAGCTGGAAGGCGACCACCTGACCCGAGCCGAACTCACGCTGAGGCCGGGTGACGATTTTGCCGTTGAGCTCGTACTCGACCTTGTCTTGCGGCTTGAGGGTGAAGACGGCGTCGCCCAGCGTGACCTGGCGCGCCGCCACCGGGAGTTGACCGGTCGGCAGCGTGCCCTTCAGGTCTTTGGCGGTCAGCGCAGTCGCGAAGAGACTCAGCGGGTCATTGAGCTCTTCGCGCACACGAAAAAAGTCGAGCGTGCTCGACCACAGCGGGTACTCGCGAAGCAGCTTCGAGTCGCCGTTCTTCGCGGTCGCGAGCGCCTTGGTGAGCTGGGTGAACTGCGAGTTGACGAACTCCGTGCCCTCAGCACTCCCGAGCGGCTTGGGCCCATCGCCCAGGCCCGCGGCCAACGCGACCACCCTGGTCGGCACCGATGACTTGGAGCCGGTCTTGAGTTGGTAGCCATCTTGGATGTTGCCGGTGATCGCCGACACGTTCTCAGTCAGCACCGGCAGGCCGCTGGAGTGCAGCGTCATCTTCGACATCAGGTCGATCTTGTTCGCCGCGGCGTAGTAGTCGCCCGACAAGTCGGCGTCGTACACCACCGGGCTCAGGTTATTGAGCGGGCCGCCGGGCCCCAGCTTCACGCCAGTCTCGGCGCGGTTGGGTGAGTTCAAGTACCACTGACCACCGGCTGAGAAGGTGGTTTCTCCTCCGACGACCGCGGCATTCGCATCGGCGGGCAGCGCGTTCGAGAGGCCGCGCGCGAGCACCGCGCCGGTGGGGCCTTGGCCGATAATGGTGATGTCGGGCGAGACGCCGGCGTCGATCGACGAGCGCAAGAGGTTGCCGTCACGAGCCAGGTCTTTCTTCATCGCTTCAGACAGCCCATACGCGAGGTCGTTCGAGCCAAAAAACGGCAGCAGGGCCGTGCGCTCGAAGGCGCCGCGCACGTCGGTGACGTTCTCGAGCAGCACGTTGTTCGTCGGCGAGTCGATGTAGCGCGACATGTTCGAGAGCGCCTTGTCGAGCGCCAGCGGGTTCTCGAGCACGGTGCGCACGAAGGCCGCCGTGTTGGGCTTGTCTTCGCGCAGCAGCAGCGTGTTGAGCATGCCGTTGGCGGTGCGCGCATCGACGGTGCCGACGCCAGAGGTTTTCAGCAGCGCTTGGTATCGGCTGACGAAGTTCGGAGCGAAGTCATACCGGTTGTCGACGACGCTGATCGACGCAAGGCTCTTCGCGCCAGAGACGAGCGTGCCCTTTTCGCCGGCCCTCTCGAGGCTGAGCGGAGGCGCCGGGTTGGTGAGAAACCCGTCTTCAGGAACCCCGAGCGTTCGCTTCGCGCGTTCGAGCGAAGGTGCCTTCGGCGTAATGCGAGCCAACGCTTCTTGAATCGTTCGTCCGGTCAGGCCGATCAGTCGCACAGGGGCAGTCCTTTTTGAGGTGAGGCGTCACGTTGTTTGCCATGCCCGAGCCTCGCGAGACAAGGCGGTAACCGCGCAGAACATGACATCATTTTCTGAGCTTCTGAGAAAATATCGCCTGTGTGAGCGAGCCGAGCGGGCGAAACCGCGTGGTTCCCTCGCCTTAGTCGAAGATCTGCCCGCCGATGAGTGAAAGGCCGCCATCGACGGTGTGCACGCCGCCGGTGACGTACCGCGCCGCCGGAGACGCGAGAAAGATCGCGAGCTGCGCGACCTCGTCTTTGGTGCCGTACCGACCCAGCGGCAAACGGCCTTCGATCTTCTTTCGCATCTGTGGGTCGGCGGCCAGACGCTCCATGCCTTCGGTGCCCTCGATCGGCCCGGGCCAAATCGACATCACCCGCACGCCGAGGCTGCCCCACTCCAGGGCCAGGGTCTTCATCAGCATGTCGACGCCGGCCTTGGCGGCGCACACATGCGATTGCATCGGGTAGGCGACGCCGGCCTGAGCCGCCGAGATGGCGATCACCGCGGCCCCGGGTTTGGTCAAATGCTCGAAAGCCGCGCGGCACGCGTTGAAGGTGCCGAGCACGTCGATCTCGAGCACCGCCTTGAAGCCGTTCGATGACAGCGCCGCCGCCGGGGCGGGGAAGTTGCCAGCCGCTCCGCAGATCAACACGTCGATGGGCCCGTGGGCTTTGACCGAACTGGTGATCGATGCCTCGACGGCTGCAAAGTCGCGCACATCAGCAGACCATGAAGCCGCGGTGATGCCCTTGGCGCCCATGGCGGCAACCGCGGCGTCGAGCTTCTCTTGCTTGCGGGCGACGATTGAAATCTTCGCGCCGAGCTCGCCGAACGCCGTGGCGATCTGCAGGTTGATGCCGCTCGAGCCTCCGGTGACGAAATCGTGTTTTCCCACGTACAGGTCGGGCTTGAAGATCGAGGTCATTGCTTCTCCGGTGCCGCTTGGGTTGAAGGCATGAACCGGGCGAGCGCGACGATGGCCAGCACCAACATGACCGTGCAGGGCAGGCTCGCCTCGAGGCCGAACTCGCCCCCGGTCAACCAGCTCTGCACGCCGTCGCTCTGGGTCGGTGTGAAGATGCCCTTGTCTTGAATACCGCTGACCCCGAACCCGAGCACCGGGCCCTGAACCAGGTTCCACACCAGGTGCAAGCCGAAGGGCATCGCGAGGCTGCGGGTTCGCAGGTAGGTCAGGCCCAGCAAGATCGACCCGCCGAAGATGTTGATGCTCGCGATCACCTTCGCGGTGCCCGCCATGTTCGGGTTGTTCTCATGAATCAACATGAAGAACAGCCCCATCAGAACCTGCGCGGGCCAGGCGCCGAGGCCATCGATCAAGCGTTGAAACGAGAAGCCGCGAAACAGCAGCTCCTCGGCGATCGCCGAGGGTACGTAGACCCCGAGCGCCATCAGCCACGCGGCGCCCACCAGCCCCGACGTTGGCGCGAGGTGCACCCACCCGCCAACGACCAGCACCAGGGCGGTCAGGCCCATCAAGCCGCCTCCGATGGCTGCACCGATGGCGAGCTCTTTGAGCCACCGCGCGTCGAAGCCGCCCCACAGCTCATCGAGTGGCCGACGTCGCAACAGCCGGTGGCAAATCACCGAAACCCCGATGGTGAGCGCGGCCTGCATCTCTTCGCCGATCGGGTAATGGTACGCGCGCGAGAGAAAGATGACCGGGGTCACGAACGCCGCGAGCACCAGGTAGAAGATCGCGACCCACCACCCGTTGCGGAGCTTGCGGTTCTGGTCGACGAAGACGTTCACGGGTGGCGTCTTACTTTTTTTTCGAAACTTTGGCTTCGAGTCCATGTCAGGGTTCGCCCATGAACTTCGCCTTCGCGTTGGCGCTCGCAGTCGCTGTCGAGCCGCCGTCGTTCGATGCCCTCGTCAAAGAAACCTCAGCCACCAACACGCCCATCGTCATCGACGTGTTCACCACCTGGTGCAAACCGTGCGCTGAGCTCGAAAAGACGACCTTCAGCAACCCCAAGGTCATCGCGGCGCTCTCGAAGGCGCGCTTCATTCGGTACGACGCAGAGCGAGGCCCAGGCGTCGAGGTGGCCGATCGGTTCGCGATCAACAGCTACCCGAGCGTGCTGCTGCTCACGCCCGATGGCACCCTGATGACCCGCCTCGTCGCGCAAACGCCCGAAGGGTTCGTGGCCGAGGTCTCGCCGCTGCTCCCGATCGCTGGCGTTTCGGGGCCCTTCACCGATGACGCCCTCTCGAAGAAAGACGCCGACCCGCGCGCGCTGTACGTGGCGGGGGTGCAGGCGATGAAGAGCGCTCCGGCCAAGGCCATGGCGTTGCTCACCAGAGCCGCCGCGCGCGACGCCGATGGCTTGGCGGGAATTCGTGGGCTTGCGCAAACGCACCTCGCGAAAGAGCAATACCGGGTTGCGCTGACCGAGGCGAAAATGAAGGCCCTGCTGGCGATGGCACAGGGCGACCCGGCGGTGCCGAGCACGGTTGACGCGCTGGGCTCGCTGTCACAGTACCCGGGGCAGTACGATCAGGCACAGGCCAAGGCCACCGGCGCTCGAATCTCAGCCGCGCTGGCCAAATCGAAAAATACCGCGGCGCTCAATCAATTGCTCTACGCGCAGCTGGCCCTGATGGACACCGACGGCGCGTTGGTGACCGCAAAGGCGCTCGAGACGCTCTCAGCGGGCGACTCCAACTCGATGGACTCGGTGGCCGAGGCTTACTTTCAAGCGAACCAAAAAGAGAAGGCGATCGAGATCGAGAAGGCGGCGATTGCGCTGGCTCCGTCGAAGGCGCTGCAAGCGAACCTGGCGCGCTTTCAGACCGAAGAGCCTTCGCTGCCGCCCTATGACGTGTCGAGCCCGTTGCCCGAAGTCGACCCGATGCCCAGCTCGGTGAGCGCCTACTTCTCGGCGCAGAAACAGCTGGGAGCCGCGATCGCCGACGAGTGCAAGACCCTCGCGGGCAAGGCGAAGACTGCGTACCTGCGACTGAGTTTCACCGGCCCCAAAGTCACCAAGGCGCTGGCGTTCGACATCGAGACGCCGGCGGCGCTCAAGCAGTGCTTAGAAAAAGCCGCGAAGACCAAGGCCTCGCCGGCGCTCGGGTCGCACGGAGACCTTGATTTGCAGGTTCGTTTTCCCCTCCCGAAATGAAACGCGTCGCGCTCACCTCGTCGCGAACAGAATCGCCTCGGGCGTACAGGGCATCGACAGCGACACCTCGCGGCCGGGTTTGAAGGCACCGACCGCGTGACGAATCGCGGCGACCGTCGACAACGCCAGCATCAACGGTGGCTCACCGACCGCCTTGCTGCCGTGAATGACTCCGTCTTGCGCGGCATTTTCGAGCAACGACACGTTGAACACACCAGGCGCATCACCAAACGCGGGTATTTTGTAGGTATCGGGCGAGTGCGTTTTGCAGAAGCCCTTGTCATCGAAGAGCACCTCTTCACAGGTGAGCCACCCGAGCCCCTGCACGAAGCCACCTTCGATTTGACCGCGATCAATCGTCGGCACCAGTGACGCGCCCACGTCATGCAAGATATCGACGCGACGCAGCCGGTATTCTCCAGTGAGCCCGCTCACCTCGACCTCACTGACGGCCGCTCCATACGCGAAGTAGTGAAACGGTGTACCTCGCGCCGTCAAGCGGTCGTAGGTGATGTCAGGCGTGCGGTAGTACCCAGTCGCCGACAACGACACCTGCGCCAAGTACGCCTCATCGGTGACCTTGTGAAACGGCAACGCCAGCTCGGGCCGCGAATCGAGAAACACCTTGTCGCCGGCGAAGAGAATGTGGCTGGCCGATTCGAAAGGCACGCCGAGCAGCCGCGCCGCGACGGGTTGCAGCCGCTCCCGCAGGGTGGTGCAGGCGTTCTTCACCGCCTGCCCATTCAAGTCAGAGCCGCTCGAGGCCGCGGTCGCCGAGGTGTTGGGCACCTTGTCGGTCGCGGTGGTCATCACTCGCACCCGGGCGGGTGAAATGCCCAATTCGTGCGCCGCGATGGCCAGCATCTTGGTGTGAAGCCCCTGCCCCATCTCGGTGCCGCCGTGGTTCAGCTGCACCGACCCATCGGAGTAGATCAGCACCAGCGCTCCGGCCTGGTTCAAAAAACCCGTGGTGAAGCTGATGCCGAACTTCACCGGCGTGATCGCGATGCCCCGCTTGAGCCACGTGCTCTTCGCGTTCGCCGCCTCGAGCTCGGCCTTGCGCGCGGCGTAGTCAGACGAAGCGAGCAGCTCGCTCCACACCCGGTGAATGCGGTTGTCTTTCACCTCTTGCCAATACGGCGTGAGGTTGCGCGGAGCCTCGCCGTAGAAGTTGCGGCGGCGCACCTCGGCCGGCTCGAGCCCCAGCTTCTCGGCGATGCGGCTCATCACCTCTTCGATGACGGCCATGCCCTGAGGCCCACCGAAGCCGCGAAAGGCGGTGTTCGACGGCAAGTTGGTCTTCGCGACGCGCCCGATGAGCTTCACGTGCGGCAAGAAGTACGCGTTGTCGCAGTGAAAGAGGGCCCGATCGAGAATCGCCCGAGAGAGATCGGTGCTGAACCCGCCGTCGCTGAACAGCTGCGCCTGCAGCGCAAGCACCTCGCCTTGCGCGGTGAACCCGACCTCGAAGCGAGAGAAGAACGGGTGGCGTTTCCCGGTCCACATCATGTCTTGGTCGCGGTTGAGCCAGACTTTGACCGGGCGGTTCAAGGTGGTGGCGGCCAGAGCGGCCATCGCGGCGTACGGAGCGGCTTGGGTTTCTTTGCCTCCGAAGCCTCCGCCCATTCGAGGCACCTCGACCACGATGCGATGCCGGCCCCAGCCGAGCACGTGGGCGACGATGGTCTGCACTTCACTCGGGTGCTGCGTCGACGAGAGCAGCTTGAGCGACGGGCCCTCTTCGGGCAGCGCGAGCGTGCAGTGGGTCTCGAGGTAAAAATGATCTTGCCCGCCGGTTCGCACTTCGCCGCTCAAACGCATCGGTGCGGTGGTGAGCGCCTTCACAGCGTCGCCGCGCTGCATGGTGTGCGGGTCGCTCAGCCAGCTGTCGGCGGCAATCGCCTGGTCGATGCTGGTGATGGCGGGCAGCACCTCGAAGTCGAGCTCGATGGCCTTCACCCCGGCGCGGCAGGCCTCGTAGGTCTCGGCGACCACGAGGGCGATCGACTGGCCCATGAACAACACGGTGTCGACAGCGAAGAGGGGCTCGTCATGAATGACCGGGCCGACATTATTCTCGCCGGGAATGTCGTGGTGGGTGAACACCGCGACTACGCCAGGCGTCGCCTTGGCCCGCGCCGTGTCGAGTCGCCGAATTTTCGCATGGCCATGCGGAGACGTGACGACCTGTGCGACCAGCGCATTCGCGACCACGATGTCATCGACGTACTGGGCCTCACCGGTGACGTGCTTGAAGCCCGACTCGTGCAACAACGGTTGGTGCAGCGGCGTCATCGGCTCGTGTGAAGCCGTCGTCGCACTCTTGATGTTCTCCGTAACGCGCATCATCCGTTCGTCCTGAGGGACTCGGAGGACCCCCGCTCACCGACCGTACCTGTATGACCAGCCCTCAACGCAGGCTGTCTCGTCGTCTCAGTCTCTTCAAAAAACCCACGAATCAAGTTCGCCGCAACCAACCCCCGATACGCCGCAGACCCACGGTGATCACCCAGCGGCGTAAAATCCCTGCCAATCTCCAACGCCGCGCGTTCAGCGACCGCCGCACTCCACACCTGCCCCACGACCGCCGCCTCAGCCCCCGCCGCCCGCTTCGGAGTCGCCGCCATGCCCCCAAACGCAAACCGCGCCACGGTCACCACATTCGCCGCATCGGTCTCGACGTAGAGCCCAGCCGACACGGTGCTGATGTCGAGCTCACGCCGCTTCGACACCTTGTACGACACGGCCCGTGCATCACGCTTCAACAGTGGCACCTCGATCGCCGAGAGCAACTCCTTGGGCCGCAGCTCGGTCTTTCGATACGCGAGAAAGAAGGCCTCGAGCGGCAACCGTCGCTCACCTTGCCTTGATCTCAACACCGCAGTCGCACCCAAGCTCAGCAACGCCGGAGCAAGGTCTCCAATCGGAGATGCCGTGCACAGGTTGCCGCCCACGGTGCCTCGGTGTTTGATCTGCCGAGCGCCGAAGTACCGCACCATGCGGTGCAGCGAAGGCAACCGCGTCGCGCTGAACGCCTCGAGCTCAGAGATGGTCACCGCCGCCCCGATGCGAAACCCACTCGCCGTCTCATCGAGCACCTTCAGCGCCGGCAGCGCCTCGAGCGACACCAAGGTCGAAGGCAGTTGAAAACGCTTGGTGATCTCCAGCGAGAGATCGGTCCCTCCGATGACGAAGCGCGCGTCGGCGTTCATGTCGAGCACGGCCCAGAGCTCATCGAAGCTGGTCGGCGTGAAAAACTGCTGCGTCGCGGTCTTGTACGAGAGCGCCATCGACTGGGGCTTCGAGCGCTCCAACGCCTGTGAGAACGAATCGACCGGGCAGGTGCCCGCGACCTGCTCGGCGGCCTGACGAATCGGGCGATACCCGGTGCAGCGGCACAAATTACCGCACAGCTGATCATCGAGCTTCCACCCGGCGTCGAGGTCTTTTCGGTAGGTCGCCTCGAACATCGCCATCACGATGCCCGGCGTGCAGTAGCCGCACTGACTGCCCAGCGCCTTGGCCATCGCCTCCTGCGCCGGGTGCACGGTCTGCGTCTTGAGGGCCTCGACGGTCACCACGTGCTTGCCCTGCAGCATCGGCAGCAACACCAGGCACGAATTCACCGCGCGATACACCGGCGCCCCAGTGCTCTCGTTCTCGACCACCGCCACCGTGCACGCCCCGCAATCACCCTCGGCGCAGCCCTCTTTGGTGCCCGTCAGGTGCTTCGAGTCACGCAGGTACCGCAGCAACGTGGTGGTCGGAGGCAACGTCGTCTCCTCGACCCAGGTCCCATTGAGGTTGAAGCGCAACGAGCTCATCGCGAGCGTCAGATAGCACTCTTCACGACAGACCGGACGACCTCGAAGCGCTCGTCTGCCCCGGGAGGCACGAAGCGGGCGGTGACCTGATGAAACAGCTCGTCGGAGACCTGGCCCCAGTAGATGCCCTCGGGGCGCTCGGCGTTGCGCTGGTGAATGCGCGCCAGACACACCTCGTCTGACGCGTCGAGCCAATGCAATTGGTGATCGGCCTTCACTCGCCTACTTCTGAAACTCCGCACGCCGAGGCGACCCTTCGCACCTCCGCCTTCGTCACCCAGCTCCCAATGTGCGGTTTGAAGTTCCTTACTGACCGAGTCACCGCGCCTCGCCGTATTGTCGACGCTCGACCTCGATCACGCGCGTACCCCGCTCCGCTTTCGAAGCAGCCACTCACGCAGGTGGTGACCTCGCCGAGGCTCCGCGGCCTGACGACTCTCACCTTTTCTTATGCGGCTCCTGGCCTCGGTCGGGCGCTCGCTGCGTGCACAGTACCCTGCGCACCCTCACCCTTCACGATGTCGACCAGTTCTCTGACGCCGATGCAGCCGCCGCGTCGAAGCGAAGGGGCTCTCGAAGATCGAAACCCTCACGCTCTTCACCGCCGCAAGACCCTTGGGTCTGAGCGGCCGACGGCCCCAAGCAACTCTCGCCGGTGCGCGGTGGAGGCTCCGCGTAAAAATGGACTGTCACGCACGGCTGTGGGGCAACGAATTGCGTCGCCCGCGTCGAACTCCGTCTTGCGGCAAATTCCGCCTGCATGGTGACACCGCTCCAGCACCGCCGGGCGAGTCAGCCACTCCGCGCTCGGCACGATCCGTACTCGCGACGGTTGTCAGATGACAGAATTCTGTGTGCAGCATCAGAAAACCCCGATGTGGGGTTTCGTAAGGGCGCGTCTCGCACACACCTACGATGGTGTGGTACTTGCTGGTGGGCCGCTTCTCTTCACCCTTCACCCTTCACCCTTTGGGCCCCTATGACACTCGGACGGATTCCAGGACGTAACAGAAACAGCGGCGCGTCTGGAGCAAGCGGCGCGTCTGGAGCAAGCGGCGCGTCTGGAGCGAGCGGCGCGTCTGGAGCGAGCGGCGCGTCTGGAGCGAGCGGCGCGTCTGGAGCGAGCGGCGCGTCTCATCGAACAGGCTATTACACGAACGACACGTTCACTGGAGCGACTGCCGCAACAGGAGCGAGCGGGGCTTCAGGAGCAAGCGGCGCATCAGGAGCCAGTGGTTCCTACGGCGCATCAGGCGCGAGCGGCGCATCAGGCGCCAGTGGTCCATACGGAGCATCAGGAGCCAGCGGTTCGTACGGAGCATCAGGGGCGAGCGGCGCCTCGGGAGCCAGCGGTTCATACGGCGCGTCAGGCGCGAGCGGCGCCTCGGGAGCCAGCGGTTCATATGGCGCGTCAGGGGCGAGCGGCGCCTCGGGAGCCAGCGGTTCATACGGCGCGTCAGGGGCGAGCGGTGCCTCGGGAGCCAGCGGTTCATATGGCGCATCAGGCGCGAGCG
>JANLPS010000102.1:0-3321 GCA_031367385.1 Archangium sp.
GGCGCACCGAGCCGCCGATGCGGGTCAGGTTGTCGCGCACCACGTTGAGCCCGACGCCGCGGCCGCTGGTTTTGGAGAGCTCTCGGGCCGTGCTGAACCCCGGCGCGAAGAGCACTTCGTAGAGCGCCTCGCTGCCGCCCTCGGCCAGCGCGTCGGCGCTCAGCAACCCACGCTCAATCGCCAGCTCGCGAACCCGCGCGAGGTCGACGCCTTGCCCGTCGTCAGAGAAGAGAATGTGCGCCCTCCCCTGGCGCTGCTCGACGCTGAGACTGACCTGCCCCACCGGTGGTTTGCCCGCGGCCCGGCGCCCGGCTTCGTTTTCGAGGCCGTGGTCGACGCTGTTGCGCGACAGGTGCAGCAGCGCGTCTTTGACCTCTTCAATGGCGCGCCGGTCGAGTGAGAGCTCCACGCCCGAGGTGACCAGCTCGACCCGCTTGCCCACTGCGCGGCCGTGCTCCCAGAGCATTCGCCGCAGGCCAGCCACCAGCGTCGCCACCGGCAGCATGCGAATCGCGCGCAGCTCTTCTGAGGCCTCGGCGAGCCGGCTGGCGAGCTCGGTGGCGTCGGCGCGAAGGTTTCGTTGCAGTGAATGCAGCGCCTCTTGCGCCACCCGCAGCGCCTCGGCGTCGTCGGCCGGTCGATCGAGCCGCTGCCGCAGCCGCCCAGCCTCTTCGGCACGGTAGTCGATGACCCCTCGCAGCTCGCGAAGGTCGGCGATCATGTGATCGAGCGCTCCGATGCGATCTGCGCTGACCCGCAGCCACTCGTCGGCGCCCTCGCCCATCACCTCGACCGGTGGCGGGGGCGCCGACGGCGGCGGTGCTGACGGCTGCGGCGCTGAGGGTGGGAGCGGGAGCGAATCGGCGGTCTGCTCGGCCTTGTCGATGCCCGAGAACGAGGCGATCAACGGCTTGAGTGAGGTCGCCTCTTTGTCGGCGATGATGGCCGCGATGTAGCCTGGCACCCGGTCAAAGGCCGCCAGCAGCAGCTGCGAAGTCGCCTCGGGGAGCCTCGCCCCCGACTTGAGCCACGGCTCGAGCGTGGTCTCGAGCGTGTGCATCAAGGTCTCGACCTCATCGAGCCCAAAGGCCCCCGAGTTGCCTTTGATGGTGTGGGCGTGCCGGGCGATCTTCTGCAGGGCGGCCTTGCGCTGCTCGGGCGAGATGTTGGCGTCGGCGCGAATCAGCGAATCGGTCACCTCGCGAAGCTGGTCAGCGGCCTCAGACGCAAAGACCACCAGCACCTCATGGAGCGGGTGTGGCATGCCTTAGAGCAGCTCCGGTGAGGCGAACAGCCGCTCGGCCGAGATCACGTAGACCCGCTCGCGCCCGCGCTGCGTGACCGAGGCCACCCCGGCCCGCTCGTTGCCCTGCCACAGCTCGAGCTTGGCGTCGGTCTCATCGAAGCCGAGCAACTCTTCGACCAGAATGCCCAACCGCCGCTCGCCCAGCCGCAGACAGACGAAGCTGGGCAGATCGGCGACACCCCGCCCCTCGCCCCACAGCGCCACCAGGTCGATCAACGAGACCACATGGCCCCGGTGTACCGTCGCGCCGCGCAGCCACTCGGGAGCCCCCGGCACCGCGGTGATTTCGCGCACCCGCCCCGCCGACTCGACCTCTGCCACCCGCAGCCCAATCAACAACCCAGTGCGCCGCACCAGCACGAACTGGGCCCGGGGCGCGGTCTCGTCGGTGGGCCGCTGGGCCAACGTGCGGGCGCGCTCGGTGAGAATGCCGTGGGTCGTTGCCATCGAAGCCGCGAAGGCTAGCCGATGTGGCGGGCCTCGCGACTAAAGCGTTGTCGAGGCGACCTTCTTCAAGACCTGGCGAATCATCGACGGCGTGATGCCGGGCGCAAGCTCGAGGTCGTCGGCGTGCCCTTCGATGGCCCGCTCGAGCACCGCCGCCAGCTGCCGCTGCATCGGCTCGTCGGTCGTCTGCGAAAGCACCATCAGCAGCCGAAAAGAGGCCTCGATCGACTCCGGCAGCTGCAGCAACACCCGGCGAAAGCAGAACTCCGCCCGCGCCAGGTGCCCCTGCTCGACCAGCATCGTGCCCAGCAGCAGCTGCACCTCGGGGGTGTGGTCACGCCCCTCGAGCAGCTTGGTCGCGTCGCGATGTGCGCCTCTGTCAGCCAAGGTACGCGCTTCGGCCAAGAGCTCGTTCACTGGTCGATGCGGAGGCACCGGAGTCGCGATGGCGGTGGTGCTCAGACTCGGCGCGCGAATGAAGACGGAGCTGGCGGTGCCGAAGGCCAACAACCGCTTCTCGAGCTCGGTGACCGGGGCACCCGTGCGCCTGGCCTCGATGAACCCCGGCGGTGCGCCCTCGACGTCGAGCGGCCCCACCACCAGGCAGCCCTGCGGCGCGACCACCTCGAAGAGGGCCGCGCGCACCTGCTCGGCCTGGGCTGCGGTCAGGTACATCAGCACGTTGCGACAGAAGACGACGTCAGCGCGCCGGGTGCGAAGGTGCTCGAGGTGCAGCGGCGTCGAGAGGTTCATCAGCTCGAACTGCACCGCCGCCCGCAGCTGGGGCCCGACCTGCACGCGGCCGTTGGCCAGGGCCTCGACCTTGGGGCCGAGCACTTCGGCGGGCAGCTCGCGAAATGAGCGCGCGTCGTACTGGCCCTCGCGCGCCACCGAGAGGGCGCTGGCCGAGAAGTCGATGCCCACCACCGAGACCACCGTGCTCGAGTCGAGCAGCGTCGCTGCCAGTGAGTAGGCCTCTTCACCGCTCGAGCAGCCGATGCTCAGCCCCGAGGTAAACCTTTGGCCGCGCTGGCGGGCTGCCTCCGCGAGGTGAGCGACCAGCCCGAACTGGGCCGGGTCGCGAAAGAAATAGGTCTCATGCACCAGCACGCTCTCGAGGGCCGTACGCCAGGAGGGGCTGGTGGGGGTGAGCGACTGCGTGAGCTGCGCGAGGGTGAGGCCCGAGTTTCGAGCCAGCAGCTCGAGCGCGCGGCGGTACCGGCCAGCGACCTCGTCGTCGAGGCGATGCCCAAGCTCGGTGGCGACGAGCTCGATGACTCGCTGCAGGGTCATGCGTGGGGGCCGGGCCGCACCGCGCGCTCGAGCAGCCGTCTCCGGGCGGGGCGAACCAGGCCTTCGGGCGCCAACACCCAGGCGGTGCGCCCGTTGACTCGCAGGCCGCCGGTGAGCAACTCGCTCGAGCGCGAACCCAGCGTGGGGCTGCCGACCGCGAGGGTCTCGAGCTCGCTCTCTTTGAGGTCGAGCACGCGATCGACCAACAGGCCGACGGGCGCCTTTGCGACCTCGCACACCACCAGGTGCCCGGTCACCAGCGCCTGCTCGACCGC
>JANLPS010000188.1:0-58769 GCA_031367385.1 Archangium sp.
GCGGTCGCCACCAGCGAGGGCCTGCTCGCCTCGATGTTCGGGCCGAGGCCCTACGCCGAAGCGCTGATCGTCGAGCTCGACGGCCGCCCGGTCGGGTTCGCGCTCTTTTTTCATTCGTTCTCGACGTTTCTGGGGGCCCCCGGCCTGTACCTCGAAGATCTCTTCGTTCGCCCCGAGGCCCGCGGGCGTGGCGTCGGGCGGGCGGTGATGTCGGTGCTCGCCAGGCTCACCCTCGAGCGCGGCTGCCGTCGCTTCGAATGGTCAGTGCTCGACTGGAACTCCGGCGCGCTCGACTTCTACCGCGCGCTCGGCGCAGTGCCCATGAGCGAGTGGACGGTGCAGCGCCTCACCGGGCCCGACCTCGAGCGCCTCGCCACGAGGTGAAGCCGTTCACTTCGCGTCAGCCTCGCCCCAGCTCTTGAGCTTTCGGTACAGCGTCACCCGGTCGATGCCCAACGCCTTGGCCGCACGGGTGTGATTGCCGCCCATCACCTCGATCACCGCGAGCACATGACGCCGCTCGACGCTCTGCAGCGGCTCGGCGGTGAACGCCACCACCGGCGCGGCCTCGACGACCGCCGGGGCCACCGCCTGCACGTCATCGGTACCCAGCACCGCATTGCGGGTCATCACCACCGCGCGCTCAATCACGTTCTGCAGCTCGCGCACGTTGCCCGGCCACGGCATCGCCTGGAGCACCTGCGCCAGCTCGGGGCTCAGCCCACTGACCACTTTGTCAGCGCGTTTGGCCGCGAGCCCGATGAAGTGCTGCGCCAGCAACGTGATGTCGCTGCCTCGGGCTCGAAGCGGCGGCGCGTCGATGTGCACCACGTTGAGCCGAAAGTAGAGGTCTTCACGAAACCGCTTCGCCTGCACCTCGCGCCACAGGTCGCGCCGAGTGGCCACGACGATGCGCGCGTTGAAGGGCTGCTCGAAGTCGGCCCCCACCGGTCGTACCGCGCGCTCTTGCAGCACCCGCAGCAACCGGGCCTGAAACTCGAAAGGAATCTCGCCCACCTCATCGAGAAACAGCGTGCCCCCATCGGCGTCGCGAAAGGCGCCTTTGCGGTCGGCGCGAGCGTCGGTGAAGGCGCCTCGAACGTGACCGAACAGCTCTGACTCGAAGAGCGTCGGGGTCAGCGCTCCGCAGTTGATTGGCACGAAGCGGCCGCTGGCGCGGGGGCTGTGCTGGTGCAGTGCGCGGGCGATCAGCTCTTTGCCGGTGCCGCTCTCGCCGGTGATCAACACGGTCGAGTCGGTGCCGGCCACCTGGCTCACCACGCCGAACAACCGCTGCATCGGAGGGCTGCCGCCCAACAGCTGATCAAAGCTCGCCCCGACGCGTGCAGGGGGGCTGGGGGCGCGTGACGCGATGACATCGAACACGCCCGCCGCGATTGCCGAGCTCAGCGCCTCGGTCGTTCGGTGCGACACGAAGAGCACCAGCGGCGCTTGGCTTCGCGCCATCAGCGAATTGGCGAGCAGCAGGCCCGGCGACCGGTCGATGCCTAGGTTGATCACCACTGCGTCGAAGGGCGTCTCGGCAGCGGCCAGCGCGGCATCGCGCTCGAAGTGCTCAACCACCTCGTAGCCCCGCCCAAGCAGATGCTGGGCCAGCAACGTCGAGACGTCGCGCTCGCCACTGAAGACCAACATGCGATGCTGCATTCACGACTCCCCACGTCGACGACCACATGAGACGTACGGCCATGGGTAACCACCCATCGAGCTGATGTACACCGCGGTATCGGGCTGTCGACGAAATTCGAAGCCGCACCCCGGGGGCAGAATTCGCCGCGAGCGCCTCGAGCAAACACCCACCCGCTTGACTCCGCCGAGCTCTGACGGCGTCATGCGCGCCGTGAAGTCGTCTCGTGTGCTCATCGCAGTGGCGCTCCTCGCGATGGGCCTCGGTCTGGCCGTGAGCCTCTGGCCCGATGGGGCCCAACCGACCCCGCCCCCCGTGCCCACGCTCGAGGAGGTCTCGGCGCCAGCGCAGATCATCGATGCCGCAGTGCAGCGAGCACCCATCGATGCCGCGCCCTCCACGGCCCCCACCTTGGGCGCGTTTCAGGAGGGGTTCTGCGCCCCTGAAGGTGACGAGACCATCAAGACCACCCGGGTCCTGAGCCGCCTGCTCGCGGGAGAGCTCAACCGCCGTCAGCTCACCGCCGACCCCTCCATCGACGCTGAGGAGACGCAGGTGCTCACGCAGGCCTTCGAGCCCTCCAACCCGCAGGGGCAGCGAGCGCACCTCGTGGTGGCCCAGCGCCTGGGCGAACGCCTCCCCAACTCCGTGTGGCCTCAGCTGCTGATCGCGATGCTGGGCAAGTCGCTGCACGAGCCGCAGCTCGAGCTCACCGCGCTTCGGAGAGCGCGCACGCTCCTGCCACGCGACCCCGCAGTCGGCCTGGCGCTGGCCCTGGCCACCCGCACCGCCCCCGACCTCGATGAGCCCATCGCGGGGCTCGACGATTACCTGGCGGCTGAAAACACCCCGGGGTTCGCGCGAATACGCGCGCGGCTCGAAGTGCAGCGAGACATTCAACGCGGGTTCTCCCGGCGCAGCCGCGGCACCATCACCTTGCTTTGGCCCCCCGAATCACTGACCGCACCACAAGCCGACGACCTGCTCCTGATGGTCGATACCTCCCTCGACGACGCCACGCGGTTGATCGGCGCCTCCACCCGCCCGCCCTTGACGGTGGTCGTCTACCCGGGTCGAAGCGAGCTCCTGGCGGTCTCGTGCGTGCCGACCTGGGCGGGCGGCCTCTATGACGGAGTGCTCCGGCTCATCGCCTCACCCGACCCGCTCGGAGTCAGGCCCCGAACGGTGCGCCACGAGACCTTGCACGCGAGGCTGACGCCGTACGCGCCCAATGCGCCGAAGTGGTTTCACGAAGGCGTGGCGCAATCGTTCGCGCACGAGGCCAATGAGGTTCGGGGCCAGTGGGCCTTGATGGTGCGTACCCACGTGTGGGTACCCTTCGAGTCGCTCGATGGAACCTTTGGCGTGCTGTCGGCGGCCGATGCCCACCTCGCGTACGCGCAGAGCCTGGCGCTGGTCGACTTCATCACAGACACGTGCGGCGGTTCGGCCTTGAGCGAGGCCATCAACGCCTTCAACGCAGGCGCCACGACCTCAGCCGCGTTGGCCAAGGCCTGTCACCGCGATGAGGTCACCGGCCCGCAGCTGCTCGAGTACCTCGAGCGCCGCCTCAGCTCGCCGGAGCCAACCAGCCCAGCGACACCATGAAGTCTCCGCGAAAAACGAACGGGTGACCGAGCACCAGATCAACCCCGGTGCGGGCCATCGCAGAGAGGGTGAAGTCGCGCACCCGCACGGTGACGCCGACCAGCGCTCGCTGCGGCAACCGGGGTGCGGCCTCGAAGATGAACAGGTCGACTCCGCTCTGCAGGCCCAGGTCGACGCTCACCGTCTTGCCGCCGAGGCTCAGCGTGAGCCCTGCGTTCGGGCCCAGCCCCAGGTTGAACCCGACCGGCACCACGAAGAGTGAGGTGCCCAGATTCGCCGAGGCGGTGGCGAAGCGCGAGCGGGTGAATTGCCAGACCCGGGCGGCCCGAAGCTCGACCACCCGGTCGGTGAACGCGTAGGCGAGCTCAGCGGCCCACGCAGCGGTCGCCTCGGCGTTCGGTTTCACTGCGCCGACCCCGACGGTTCTCGCGCCGCCCCACACCTCGAGGCGCGTCTCGGGCACCAGCCGGCCCCGCGCGGTCACCCATTGCCCCTCGGCCGCCGCAGCGCACGAGACCACCACCGACACCAGCACTGCCCAGCGCGCGCTCATCGGGTCGATACCTCGGCGCCAGCGACCGCCCGCAACGAGGCTTCACCGACCGACGCTCCGCTCCCCGAAAAGGCCGCATCGAGAAACCCGATCATCGTCGCCTCGATGCGGGCATGCGATTCGGCCAGCGGCGCCTGCGGAGGGCACTTCACCGCGTCATCGGCATCGGTGTCGGTGAAGCCGAAGTGCGTCATGCCCGGCAACACCACCAGCGCCGTGGGAGCAGGCATCTTCGCCCACCCCGCCTCGACCTGGGCTCGCTTCGCCTGGCAATCACTGCTCCCGGCCAAGAACAGCGACGGCATGCCGAGCGCGGGCAGCTTCGAATCATCGGCGGTGTCAGAGAAGCTCGCCTGGGCGATCAACGCACCGAAGCCTTTGAGCAGGGCCAGCTTGATCGCCACCACGCCGCCGAGGCTGTGCCCCGCCACCGCGACGCGCTTCGAATCGACCAGGCCGGTCAACAGCGAGCCCTCCGGAGGGTGGACCAGCAGCTCTTTTGCGACGGCCCCGTTCTCGATGCTGAAGAACGCCAGGTCGATGGTGTGATCAGGCAGCGCCACCACGAAGCCATGCTGCGCGAGAAACTCGGCCTGCCAGACGTAGCGTGCGGTGGGCACGAACCCGCCCTGCACGTACACCACGGCCGGAAAGGGCCCGGCCTTGGGCCGCCCATCTTCTTCTGCGGGGAAGACCACGCGAACCTGCAGAATGTCGGTCTGGTTGGCGCGGGCCTCGAAAATGGCTTCAGCCACGCCCGGTGCGATGATCTGGCCTGTTCGGGGGGTCGCCAGCCCACACCCCGTCACCGTCAGCGCTAAAACAGCGAAATAGTTGATGTTTTGAGCCATGTTTTTGAACCCGAGACTTAATGCGTTTATCGACACCGTGCGATTGAATGCCCGCCACCCTGCTCCGTCACATGGCTTCACCAGAGGAGTTTCCCCCATGAGTTTGAAACTTGGATTGCCAGCGATTGGCGTGTTGCTTCTGAGCAGTGCCTGCACGGTGCGCAGCTACGAGTACCGAACCCGGCCGACGGCGTACGCCTACTCGGAACCGGTCGCGACCTGCGGAGACCCCCGCTACCCGTGCGCGAATAGCTACTACTGGGACGAGTGGCGCAGCGTGTACGTCTTCTACGACGGCACCCGGTACTACGACGCGCTCGGCACGACGGGCAGCTACCCGCTCCCGCCGCAGAACATCGTGATCACCTACCCGCCGTACGGCTACGTGCCGCCGAGCGCCTACTACGCGCCGCGCGACCGCTATTACCCGCCGCCCAGCTATGTCTCGCCGCCGCCTGATTACCATCGCTCGATGCCGGTGCCTGGGGGTGGCTCGTACACGTATGTTCCTCCGCCGCGTGGCAGCGGCATCAATATCGCGCCGCCTCCGGTGTCGACTGGCAGCGGGTACGGCAATGCACCGCCTCCTGTTTCAGGGGGCAACGGCTCGTACGGCGCGCCTCCTCCGCCGACCTCGTCAGGCCATTCGAGTGGAGGGTACGGTGCACCGCCTCCGCCGGTGTCGAGCGGCGGTAACTCGGGCGGTGGGTACGGTGCGCCCCCGCCGGTGTCGGGTGGTGGCAATTACGGCAACGGCGCGCCGCCTCCGTCATCGGGTGGCGGTTACGGCAACGGTGCACCTCCTCCGGTGTCGGGTGGCGGGTACGGCAACGGTGCGCCCCCTCCGTCGTCGAACGGCAACGGCGGCGTCATCGCCCCGTCGACCAGCAGCGGTGGAGGTTTCGGAGCGCCGCCTCCGGTCTCGGGCAACGGCACGACGATGAACGCGCCGCCCCCGCGCAACAGCGGCACCTATGGAGCGCCGCCTCCCCTCTCGGGCAACGGCACGACGATGAACGCGCCGCCCCCGCGCAACAGCGGCACCTACGGAGCCCCGCCCCCGATGACCGGCACCGGCAGCACGATGAACGCGCCCCCGCCCCGCAACAGCGGCTTCTACGGCGCGCCGCCGCCGATGACCGGCACGGGCAGCACGATGAACAACGCGCCGCCGCCGCAGCTCAACCAGCAGCGTGACTATGGCAACCTCGGCCCCAATCGCGAGCTGCCGACGAAGGTCGATCTGCCTCCGGTGCGCTCGAACTTCCCCTCCGCGCCGCCCCCGACGTCTGTGCCGCACAGCTCGCAGCCGATGCCGGTGCAGCCGCGGGGCAACACCTCGGCGCCTCCGCCGGTGGGTCGCCCGCCACCGCCGCATTGAACGCCTGAAATCTGCTGTCATCCACCAATGAGGCCCACGCCCCAGTCTCGCGGCGTGGGCCTTTTGCTGTTGTCGAAGCAGCTTCGCCCACACGCATCGGGAGCGTGAAGACTCGTCGCTGCGCGTTGTGCAACGGCTGATCGTCACGCTGCTCCTGCCGACCGCGCGCTGAAACACTCGGGCCCGCCGCTGAGACCACCCGCACCACGAAGGGTGTCGCCTCCCCGATGTCGACGATTGCACTGCAGCGCATCGGCGCCGAATCACTGCGCCGATTGAGCAACGAACGACGTTACAGAGTTCTCAAATAACGCGACCATATGCGCTGTTCCTATTCTACAAATCTCGACCAACCCACTGCCTAAATGAGGTTACAAAAAAGCAACCCATGCATTTCGAGGGCTCGCCGTCGCACCGTGGGGAGGCGCCCGCAGAGGAAATCAACGGGTGCTCCATCGCGGTGGTAGCGTGCCCGGCGCGTGCCGTCTTGGGACACTTCGCGATACCTGACGTTGTTCGTTGGCGAGGCCACCGAGCACCTCGACGCGCTGTCGAAAGACCTCGTGCGCCTCGAGCAGGGCGCGTCGATCGAGATCATCGATTCGATGTTTCGCCACGCGCACTCGGTCAAGGGCATGGCGGCGTCGATGAACTTCGTGCCACCGGCGAAGCTCGCGCACCAGCTTGAAGATCTGCTGAGCCTCCTGCGCGCCGACATCACCCGGGTCGATCGCGGCGTCGGTGACCTCGTGCTCCAGGCGGTCGATGTGCTGGGCGCGCAGGTGAAGGCGGCCGCGACGGCTCAGCCTTTCCCCGATGGGTCGGCGTTGGTCGCCGTGCTGGCCGCGGCGAACGCCACGTTTCAGCCGCCTCCTCCCAGCAATGCCGCACCGGCTCCGAGCGCACCATCGCCGAGCGCTCCGAACCCCGCGCCCTCCGCGCCTCCGCCGCTTGAAAGCAGCAGTACCGCCGATGACCCGCCCCTGCCACCGCGGTTTCAGATTGCGCTGCGGGTCTCGCCCGCCGCCGCACAGCCGGGCGTGCGCGGGTTTCTGGCGTACAAGCGCCTATCGGTCATCGGCAACGTCTTCGACCTGAAGCCCCCGCTCGAAGACGTGAAGGCCGGGCGCCTCGAGCAGGGCGCGATTCGCCTCGAGCTCGAGACCACCGAGACTGAAGCGTCGGTCAGCCGCACCCTGAAGACGGTCGCAGATGTCGAGCTGGTGTCGATCACCGCGGTCAGTCGGGCGAGCACGCCGGCGGTGTCGCCTCCGGCCCCTGGCACCACCCCCGAGGCCGACAAGACCCGCGTCATCGGCAAAGAGCCCGCCCGCACGGTTCGGGTGAAGACCGAGCTGCTCGATCAATTTCTCGACGCCACCGGAGAGCTCCTCCTCGCCACCGCCCGCGTTCGTGAGGTCGGCAAGTCGCTGCCCGAGGTGCACCGCCCGGTGCTCGACGAGTCGGTCGACCGGCTGCACGCGCTGGTTCGCGACCTTCACGGCAAGGTGATGCAGGCGCGCATGACGCCGCTCTCGCTGATCACTGACCGGCTGCCGCGTGCGGCTCGCGACATCGCCCGCCGCCGCGCCCGCGAGGTCGAGCTGACCATCACCGGAGCCGACATCGAGCTCGATCGCGCCATCGTCGACGAGCTGGCCGACCCGGTGCTGCACCTGCTGCGCAACGCGGTCGATCACGGCCTCGAGCCGCCCGAAGAGCGACGCATGCGCGGCAAGCCCACCCGCGGCACCGTCACCTTCACCGTCAGGCGCTTGCGAGATCGCGTCTCGGTCGAGGTCGAAGACGACGGCCGGGGGATGGATGCAGAGCGCCTGAAGACCGCCGCGGTCGAGCGGGGCCTGCTGACACCTGATCAAGCCAAGGCGCTCTCTGAGAAGGAGGCGCTGCTGCTCTGCTGTCTGCCCGGGGTGTCGACGGCCAGCGACGTGAGCGACATCTCGGGCCGCGGCGTGGGGATGGATGCGGTGAAGCGCGCGGTCGAGTCGGTCGGCGGGTCGCTGGAGATCGAATCGCAGCGCGGCGTCGGCACGAAGTTTCGGCTCACCTTGCCGCTGACGGTGGCGATGGTGAACCTGTTGCTGGTCGCGGTAGGCGACGATGTGTTCGGCCTGCCCATCGGCAAGGTGTCGGGCGTGGTCGAGATGGTGCGCGCCAAGCTCGAGCGCAGCCAGAACGCGCCGGTGCTGCACTTCGGGCCGCACGTGGTGCCGGTGCATGAATTGTCAGACGTGTTGGCGATACCCGGGTCGGCGATTGATCAGCTGCGGCTCTCGCCCTTCGTGATCATCGAGACCGACGACGGCCGGCTGGCCCTCGGCGTCGACCGGCTGCTCGGGCAGCAAGAAGTGGTGTTGAAAGCCCTGAGCAAGCCGCTCGACTTGATCGCCGGGTTGGCGGGAGTCACCATTCTCGGCAACGGCCGCCCCATCTTCGTGCTCGACCCGGCGAGGTTGGTGATCGCATGACGGCCACCGTGCACGGCGCGACCGCTCGCCAAGAAGACGCGCTCCGAGAGCTCGCGCACTTAGGCAGCGCCAAGGCCGCCTCGATGCTCGCCAAGTTGGTCGGAGACGTCGGCGTGTTGGTCGACGTGCCCACGGTCATCGAGACGCAACGCTGGCACCTCACCTGGCTCTTCGGAGGCCGTGACGTGAACCTGATCGCCGCCTCGTTCGGCATCGAGGGCGAGATTCGCGGTCAGCTGTGGTGGGTGCTCAAGCGAGATCAAGCGACCCGGCTGACGCAGCGGCTGTCGCGCCGGCCAGGGGCTGAATCGACGACCGTGAACGCCGCCTTGGCCGAGGCCGCCAACATCGTCGCCTCGGCCTGCGTCTCGGCGGTCAGCACCATGGTGCACGCCCAGCTGCTGCCAACGACCCCCGAAATGCACGAGACCACCGCCGCCACCCTGGTCGGGCCTGACGACCAAAGTGCCGCAATGACAGTGCTTTCTGCGCCGTTCGTCTCGACCAACGCCCCGAGCTTCTCTGGCTGGCTGGTGCTGCTGCTCGAGCGCTGGGCCCGTGAAGAGGTGCTTCGGCGGTTAGGTATGTAGCTATCGCACATTAGGGCTTGTCTTTTGTGGGTGATCCAGGGCTAAGAGGCCGCCTCGAACTTCGCGGTACCTCTGGAGACGTTCACACATGACTTCTTTTTCTCTCAAAGCCTTCGCTCTCGGAGCGGCCCTGGGCTTGGTGTTGGCAGTGGCCCCCTCGTGCGGCGGTGGCGGCGGCGTGGCGTGCGACCCCTCGACCTGCGCGGCGGGTTGCTGCTCGAACAACGTGTGCCTCGCGGGCACCGCGATCAACGGCTGCGGCAAGGGCGGCCTGGCGTGCAACACCTGCAGCTCGGGTCAGTCATGCACCAACGGCTCGTGCGGCTCGACCTTCACCGGAGGCGGCCAGGGCGGTGGCGGCGGTACGGGTGGTGGCACCGGCGGCTGCTCGCCTTCGAACTGCGCGATGGGTTGTTGCTTGAACGGCGCCTGTGCGCCAGGCACGGCGGCTGACAGCTGCGGCACCAGCGGCATGATGTGCGTCGCGTGCCGTGTCGGTTCAGGCTGCACGAACAAGATGTGCACCGCGGTGGAGCCTTCAGTTGACTCGGGCGTGGTTGATTCGGGCACGATGACCGTCGACTCGGGCATGACGGCTGACAGTGGCACCGGCAACTGCTCGCCTTCGAACTGCGCGATGGGTTGTTGCTTGAACGGCACCTGTGCGGCGGGCACGGCGGCTGACAGCTGCGGCACCAACGGCACCATGTGCGTCGCGTGCGGTGTCGGTACGGGCTGCAACAACAAGATGTGCACCGCGGTGATGCCTCCGGTCGACTCGGGCATCGTTGATTCGGGCACGATGATGGCTGACTCAGGCATGACGGTCGACTCGGGCATGACGGTCGACGCTGGCATGGTCGTCACCTGCAGCCCCGGCGTCGTGATCAGCCAGGTGTACGGCGCCGGCGGCAACGTTGGTTCGATCTACAAGGCTGACTTCGTGGAGCTCCACAACCGCACGGCGGCCGACGTCGACCTCTCGGGTTGGTCGATTCAGTACAACAGCGCGACCTCGACGACCCAAGCGTGGAATGTGTACACCCTCGGGAGCGTCATCCCCGCCAACAAGTTCTTGTTGGTTCAGGTCAGTGTGATTGGCGCCAACGGCACGCTCGACTTGCCGTCACCCTTCGTGACCTCGCCTGACGCCGGCTTCATCGCGCTCAGTGGCTCGTCGGGCAAAGTGGTGCTCGTCAATTCGGCCCAGCCGCTGGTTGGCGCGTGCCCCTCGTCGGCGAGCATCGTCGACTTCTTGGGTTACGGCCCGACCGCGAACTGCGCCGACGGCGATGGTGGCTCGCCTGCGCCCATCCTCACGGCGACGACCGCGGCCTTCCGCAATCTGACGGTTGGCAGCCCGCTGGCGTGCGTTGACACCAACGTGAACTCGGCTGACTTCTTGACCGCAGCGCCTTCGCCTCGCACCTCGGCGTCGGCCGAGAGCGCCTGCGTCTGCACTCAGTAATTCGCGGACGCTGAAGCCTCAGCTTCAAGGCCGGTCAGAGCATCGCCTCTGGCCGGCCGTTTCATTGAAAAACCTCACCTTTCCCCCTTTCGGAGCTGCACCATGACGTCGTCTCTCCCCTTCAAAGCGTTTGCGATTGGCGCAGCCCTCGGGCTGGTGTTGGCGGTCGCTCCGTCGTGCGGTTCATCAGCGGGCACCTGCGGCCCCGACAACTGCAGCTCGGGTTGCTGCTCGAACAACGTCTGCTTGAGCGGCAACATCGCAGCTCAATGCGGCAAGGGCGGAGCGCAGTGCACCAGCTGCGCGGCGGGCCAGTCATGCGCGACCGGCAGCTGCGGTTCGACCTTCACCGGCGGCGGTCAGGGCGGCGGCGGCAACACCGGCGGAGGCTCCGGCGGTGGCGGCGGCTCGAGCACCTGCAGCCCTTCGAATTGCCAGACCGGTTGCTGCTTTCGCAACTCATGCTTCACCGGCCGGGCGATCGACGCCTGCGGCACGATGGGCATCGAGTGCAAGGTGTGCCCCGACAACAACGTCTGCACCACCGGCGCGTGCGAAGCGCGACCTGACGCGGGCAGCACCGTCACCGACTCCGGCGTCACCGTGAATGACTCGGGCGTCACCGTCACTGACTCGGGCACCACCGTCACCGACTCGGGCGTCACCACCACCGATTCGGGAACCACCGTGACCGACTCGGGCACCACCGTGAACGACGCGGGCGTGAGGGACTCAGGCATGGGCTCGGTCGACGCGGGCCCCTTCGATGCGGGCACCTTCGGCGGCGACGGCGGCATGTGCCACCCCAACGTGGTGCTCAGCCAGGTGTACTTCACCAGCGGCTACTCCGATGGCATCAACGCTGACTTCGTCGAGCTTCACAACCGCAGCAGCATCGACGTGAACTTGAACGGCTGGTCGATTCAAATGGCGACCAACAACAACAGCAGCTGGGCCGTCGTCGCGCTCACCGGTACCCTGCCCGCGTACGGCTGGTACCTGGTGCAAGGCAAGGTCGGCAGCAACGGCACCGCGTTGGTGGCTCCGTACCTGGTGGGCGGCGATGGGCTCGACCTGGGCACCAGCAACAGCGGCACGAAAATCGCGCTCGTCTCGTCGACCACTGCGCTGACCACCGCATGCCCCGTGGGCGGCGCGACGGTCGTCGATTTCATGGCATACGGCGACTTCGCCTCATGCTGGGAGGGCGCGCCGTCGAACTCGCGAACCTTGGGCATCTTCTCGCCGCATGGCGACTCGTACAAACGCAACAACGAGGGCTGCCAAGACCAGAACCTGACCGCCACCGACTGGGCCGAAGCCACCGCCGTGCCGCGCACCGCCAGCACGCAGGGCAACATCTGCGGCTGCCAGTAAGCACGCCTTAAAAAGGGGACAGGCTACTTTTTCTGGTCTTGGCCCAAGGAGGCCCTGCCCCAGAAAAGTAGCCTGTCCCCTTTTTGTGGTATCGGGCGGGGCAATGTGGGTCGTTCGAAAGAACCTGTCATGGCTGCAGATGCTGTTCACCGGCGGCAAGTCGTTGCCGCACACGCTCGAGCGCGTCGGGTTCGCCACCCTGCTCAGCATCGGGGTGACCTTTCTGCACGAGCGTTTTCCCGCGCATTTTCCCGAGCTGACGCAGACGCCGTTCATGCTGATCGGCTTGCCGCTGGGCATCTTCTTGGGCTTTCGAAACACGGCGGCCTACGACCGATTCTGGGAGGGCCGCAAGCTGTGGGGAGGGCTGGTCAACGTGAGCCGCACCCTGGGCCGGCAGATCATGACCGTGCCCACTGAGACCGTGACCCTCGCCTCGAGGCAAGAGGCCAGCCGCCACGTCGCCGCGTTTGCGCACGCGCTGCGCACCCGGCTGCGTGACCAACAGCACGACGACACGGAGCGATTGCTCGACGGCGACAGCAAGCCCGCGCTCACCCAGTGGCTCGCGTCAGGCTCGAGCGCGCCCCTGTTTCTGCTCGATGGCTTGGCCAGGCGCTTCGCACAGTGGCGCACCCAAGGTCAGCTGAGCGACGTGGCCTGGGTGCCGCTCGAGCAGAGCCTGATCACGATGACCGACATTCTCGGCGCCTGCGAGCGCATCAAGAACACACCGATACCGTATTCGTACACGGTGCTGATGCACCGCATCGTCGCGCTCTATTGCGTGCTGCTGCCGCTGGGCATCGCGGGCGCCGTGAAGGAGATGACGCCGGTGGTGGTGTTCTTCGTCTCGTATGCGCTGTTCGGCCTCGACGCGATCGGCGAAGAAATCGAGCAGCCCTTCGGGCACGACCCCAACGACTTGCCGCTCTCGCGCTTGTGCAAAGTCATCGAGACCGACCTGACGAACATCTCGGGGCAGACCGCGATGACCGACAGCGTGTCTCCGGGAGAGCTCTCGGGCGTCGAGCTGTAACCGGCAAGGCTTAGAACTGCACGCCGCCGCCGACCATCGCCCCGCCCGGCACCGGTGAGAAGCTGAAGCTGGGTTTGAGTGGCGACTCGCGCACCACGGCCGAGTGGCTGAGCTCGAGCCCGATGATGGGGCCCAGCAGCAGCGCCAAGAACGCCGAGCCGGTCAACAAGGCCCCTTGCTGCGAGCTGTAGAACGGTGAAAACCCGGCGTTGGTCACCGCGATGACCGGCGCCGCGACGGCCGCCAGCACACCCAGGGCGATCGCCAAGCCCAGAAACGCCGACCCCACAGTGCCCTTGCCATCGAGCGCCGAATGAACGCCCCAGGCCGCCAACGGCATCGCGCCCAGCACCAGCACGCCGCTGATGACGCCGGCGGTGGTGTTGACCAGCCCGAGCAGCAGGCTCAAGAACGAGCCCGCGATGCCGATGCCGACCGAGGCTCCGAACGAAGCCCACAGCCGCGCCCCGGTACCGTGCCCGGTGGGAGGCAGGTCGACCAGGCTGTGGTCACGCCAATCGAGCGCGATGGCCATGATGAAGGTAGTCAGGCCCGCGACGCCCGCCACGTAGGGGAACAGCGCGGTCGGCGCGACGCCCGTGCCCTCGGCGAAGCCGAGCATGAGCATGCCCAACAGCGACCCCAGGCCGGCGCCAATTGCGGCAAAGGGGTACTCCGCTTCACCGCCGAAGAGGTGATGCCCGAAGTACGCGCCGAGGCCCGCCACCAGCGGCATGATGCCCAGCGAGAAGTTCTGAAACGAGCTGGTGCAGGTAATCGCCACACTGGTGCAATTGGGAGCGCTGATCGCCAACGGAATGGCGATGCCGATGGCACCGCCGACCAGGGCACCGACGAAGCGCTTGACCCGCTGCGAATCGAGGGTCACGCCGTCAGGCTCGGCGGGCGTCACCGTGGGCGCAGGGTCACCCGTGTGAAGCACCGCCAGCAGCGTCAACGTCGTCAGCACACCCGGCACTGTACGCGAGTGCCGGGCGGATCAGGACGACTTGTCGCCTTCGGTGACGGTTGCGCCCGTACGCTCGAGCAGCTCCCGGTACCAGGCGAGCGTGGCGGCGGTCTTGCCCGGCAGCGCGGTGGTGCCCCAGATGATGCTCAGGGTCTGGGTGGTCTCTGGCGTCGTCTTCGTGCGTTGCGAGTCTTTGACCGCGTTGGCGCACGGCCCTTCGGCGTCGAACAGACAGAGCAGCCCGGCGAGGTCGATGCGGTGGCCCGACGCGTTGAACACGTAGCTGCTGCCTGCCGGGGCGACTCCGATTCGAAACGGCGCTTTGGCCCGGCTCAAGTCGACGACGCTGATCGGCAGCCCCGAATGCAGCGACACCGCGTTGCACACATCGACCGCCAGGTTGATGGCCGAGAGCGCGCCCTCGGTGACCGCGCGCACCAGATATTCTGACGCCGGTTTGCCGCGGCCGGTCGGTTTGTAGCCCCCGTGTCGCAGCAGGTCACGCACGTGACCGCGCACCGCATCGTCAGCGGTCACCGGTGCCACGGCTCCCACGGTGAGCAAGCCGAGCACCCGCTCGTCGGGCCCGAAGGCCTTCAGCGCTTTCGAAAATTCGGTGCGCAGCAGGCCCGCGTCGAGCAGCGGGTGCGGGTCGACCATCATCCCGGTGGCCAGGTGAGCTGGCGGCCGGCCAGCAGGTGCAGGTGAATGTGAAACACCGTCTGCCCGGCGTCGCTGTTGCAGTTCATCACCACGCGGTACCCCGCGTCGGCGAGGCCCTTTTCACGGGCGAAGACGCTGGCGCTGTGCACGAGGTGGCCGACGAGCTCGCTGTCTTCAGGCGTCAAGTCGTTGAGGGTCGAGAGGTGACGGCGCGGTATGAACAGCGCGTGGGTCGGCGCCTGGGGGTTGATGTCGAGAAAGCCGACGCACTTCTCGTCTTGGTGAATCAGCTTCGCGGGTATCTGGCCCGAGGCGATTTTGCAGAACAAGCAATCAGACATGCGGCTTCGTATAGTTCAGCACGGTCAGCGGGTCACCGACTCGCAGCGTGCCAGTGGAGGCCGTGGGCACCAGGTTCATGCCGAAGATGGCTCCCAGCTGGGGCATCGTTCGATAGGCCGCGAGGGTCTTGAGGGGCTCGGGGCCGCTGGGGTGCTCTGCGGTGAGCTGATCGGTCGTGATCACCACGCAGCGGGCGCACGGCTTGACCGCGTCGAGCGTCACTGCGCCCAACGTGAGCCGCGCCCACCCGTCTTCGGCCCAGGCTGACGGCCCCTGCACCACCACGTTGGGTCGAAACCGGTTCATTGGCACCGGCGTGCGCAGCCGCGAGTTGAGCTCGGCCAGCGAGGCTTCGTTGGCGATCAACACCGGGTACGCGTCGGCGAAGCCGGTCTGCGCGTTGGCATCGCTCACGTACTTCGGGTCAAGCCGGCGGTGCGCGTCGTCGGCCATTCGCACCAGGCGGCAGGGGTGCCCAAGCGCGGTTGAACAAAAGGCCGCCGCGGCATCACCGCAATCAATCGCGTCGAACTGGTCGCGCCACACCGTGACCGGCCGTCGACCCGCGTCGGCATCGAGTGGCACGTGGAGGTGCTGACCGGTCGCGTCTCGAATCACCAGGGCGTCTTCGGTGAGCGTTGGCTCGAGCAGCGCGAGCCTGGGGGTCTTGCGCTGAGTCATGAACAGGCCCGCCTCGTCGACGAGCATCCAGTTTCGGTCGAAGCGGGGGCCTCTGGCGCTCAGCTCGAACGAGCTGACCTGCGTGCCGCGCATCGACTTCACCGGGTAGACGAACAGACCGGTAATCTTCACTGCGCGGGCACCACGGTCTTCGCCTCGAGCGCCTTGCCGAACGAGCGCATCACCCGGGCGTGCGCGAGGGCTTGGGTCGCGCGGTACACCGGCCAGGGCAGCGACGGCGCGAAGTCGATCAACGCCACGCTGAACGAGCCATCGCGGAGCACCCGAAATTCGAATCGGCCGCGCGCCTCGGAGACGAGGGCACCGCCGACCACGTCGAGCACGAAACACTCAGGCTCGGAGCGACCAGGGCTGTGCCGCAAGATCAACGCGTCGACACCCAGGCAGCTGATGAGCCAGGTCTGCTCGACCCGCTCGACCCCCAGCAACGGCACTGCGCTCGGCAGCCACTCGAAGTAGGCGCGGGCCAAGGCCGCGGCACTGGCCTCGGCTTGCCGCTCGAAGCGCTGAATCGACCACACCCGAGAGGGCCTGGGGCCCAGGGGCACTTCGTCGTCGCTGGAGGACCACGCCGGCAACACCCGGTCTTGAGGCTCGTTGATCAGCTCGACCAGGGCCGCGACCGGGTCGGGGCCTCCGCCGCGCAAGACCGAGGTCTTGATGCCGCTCGCTCGCAGAATCGCCTCGCGCGGGTCGTTCTCGCCGCAGGCAAAAAAGACCAGGTGCGCTGCTCCAACGCGAGAGGCCGCGCGCGAGATGGAGTCGGCCATCAGCAGGTCGAGGTCGACGGTGGCTCCCTGGGTCAGGCGGGCCGGCGACTTGGCCACCTTGGCGAGAAACACCACGGTGTGCGCTCCGGCGAGCGCGATTTCAGCCTCGGCGATCGAGGTCAAGTCGCACCTCCACGCGGGGGGCGGGGCTGAGGTGGTCAACACCCGCACGTCGAAATCACCCCCAAGCGCGGTCTGGAGCAACGTGCCCAGCCGGCCCGAACCTCCAGCGATGACGAGACGGCGTTGGGTCATTTGGCTTTGACGCGATTGTTCTTCGGGAGGTGCTCGAGCTCGACCAGGCCCAGCGCCTCGAGCACAGGCGGCACATATACGCCGAAACGGCCGCGGAGCCCCTTCTTGATGCCGTACCAGCCCTTCACCGGGTTGTTGGCAGAGCGACCCCACCCTTCGACGGTGCCCTCGACCGCCGGCTTCTGCTCATCGGCGCCGCCCAGGGCGACCCAATCTCCGTTCTTCTTGAGCATGGCGTGCAGGTCATCGATGCAGCGCAGGTGGTAGCGCAGCTCGGTCTTGCCGACCTTGACCACCAGGGCGGGTGGGTCGAGCGACTCGTCTCTCCAGGCCTCGTACTCAGCGCTGCCTGGCGGGGTCTTCAACTTCCACGGGGCTTCGGGGGTGCCTGCGGCGGTTTTCTTGGCGGCCATTGATGGGGTCTCGTTGGGTTCGGGCTACTGTTTTTCTGCTTCGGTCTTCAGGTCGCGGGCGAACGCTTCGAAGCTCGCGCGCTGATCAGGCAAGCTGCCCGAGATCATCTTCAGCATCGGCCCTGAGAAGATCTCAGACATCGCGAAGGTGGTCGCCCCGCCGGCGGTGGGCGTGGCGCGAAAGCTGCGCACGCCTCGAAACAAGCCGAAGGGCATGCCGTCTTCCCACGTCATGGTGTCGGGGCCGAGAGCGCTGACCGCGAGCTTGAAGGTGCGCTTGGGCGAGAGCTTCGAGACCAATGTGATCTTCTGGCCAAGGGCGATGGTGCCTTCGAGCGAGACGAGCGTCGAGTTCCATCGGGTGTAGTCAGAGGCGCGGGTGAGCACCTCCATCACGCGCTTGGGCGAGGCTTTGATCTCGATGGCGACCTGGCAGGCGAGAAAGCCGCCCTCTTTGAGCTCGCGGCCCGTACCGTCGGCAGTGAGGCGTTCGAAGTCTGGAGTCTGTCGGATGATTGGCATGGCGCGGAGGGAACGAGTCAGCCCCAAGAAAGGAATCGGTGCACGGGTTCTTTTTCAAAAAACCGTGTCAAAACGCGCGCATGGCACCCCTCGACCTGCAACCGCTGACCTCGGGCCGCACGTCTTTCATGCAGTGGGTTGATGAATTTCGGCCCGGTTTGCACCGCTACTGCGCCCGAATGATGGGCTCGGCCATCGACGGTGAAGACGTGGTGCAGGAGGCCCTGGCCAAGGCCTACTACCAGCTCTCGCTGAGCGTCTCGGTGCCTGAGCTCAAGCCCTGGCTGTTGCGAATCGCGCACAACACCGCGCTCGATCACCTCAAGCGCTATGAGCGGGTGAATGCCGAGCCCATCGATGACCGCGATGATCTGCCGGCGAACGACGATGGTACCGACCCGGCTGCGGTGCGGGCCGCGCTGGCGAGCTTTCTCGATTTGCCAGTGCTGCAGCGGAGCACGGTGATTCTCAAAGACGTGCTCGGCTTCTCGAACGAAGAGATCGCCAAGACGCTGAAGACGACGGTGCCGGCGGTGAAATCGGCGTTGGCGCGCGGCCGGGGCACCCTGCGTGCGGCGCCCAAGACCACGCGCGCTGCGCCCACCCTGACGCCCACGTTGCGCACCACGCTCGATCAATACGTCTCACGCTTCAACGCCCGAGATTGGGATGGGTTGCGAGCGCTGTTGGCCAGCGAGGTCGAGCTCGATCTGGTGGCCCGGGCATCGCGCCGCAACGACGAAGTCAGCCAATACTTCGGCAACTACGCGAAGGAGAATGTCACCCTGCAGCTGGGCCAGGTCGATGGCCAGGCGGTGCTCGGGGTCTTTGGGCCTGTGTTGCTGCACGTGATTCGGCTGACGGTGGTGCCCGACGGCATCAGCTTCATTCGCGACTACCGGTACGCGAAATACATGTCTGAAGACGTGGTCTTCACGCCCCTGCTATGAGGGCGGCGGTGAAACAGCGCGCTCCAGCGGTGCCCCCTCGGGTTTTTGCGTCGGCCAGTCAGCGCAGACAGTCGCTCAAGATCGTCGGCAGCTCGCCGGTCGGTTTTCGCGACATGTACCACTGGCTGTTGAGCATCTCGTGGTCGGTGTTCTTCGCGTTGATCGTCGTCGGCTTCTTGCTGATCAACGCGGTGTTCGGCACCGCCTTTTATCTGGTCGGAGGGGTGATCAACGCGCACACCTTTCTCGACGCGTTCTTCTTCAGCATTCACACCTTCGGCACGATCGGGTACGGCAGCATGTACCCGGGCACCTACCAGTCTGAGTCAGTGATGGCGGTCGAAGCCGTGACCAGCCTGGCGGTGAACGCGTTGGTGACCGGCCTCGCTTTCGCGAAGTTCGCCAGGCCGACGGCGAGGTTGTTGTGGTCGAACGTGGCAGTGGTGTCAGACCGCGACGGGGTGCCGACGCTGATGGTGCGGGTGGCCAACGAGCGCATCAACCACATCGTCGACGCGACGGTGAAGATGGCTGTTTTGCGGGCCGAGAAGACGCTCGAGGGCGAGCCGGTGCGCAAGGTCATCGACATGGCATTGGTGCGGGCGACCTCTCCGAGCTTCTTGCTGACCTGGAGCGTGCTGCACCAGATCACCAAAGACTCGCCGCTCTACGGGTACACCCCGAAGCAGCTGACCGAGATGTCAGCCGAGATCGTGCTCACCATGACCGGGCTCGATGAGACGCTCTCGCAGGTGATTCACGCGCGGCACTCGTACATCGTCAGCGAGCTGCGGTACGAGACGCGGTACGCCGATGTGCTGGGCGCGACCGCCGACGATGGCCGGCGCATTCTCGACTACAGCCAATTTCACTCGACCGTGCCGGCCCGGCTCTCGTGGGAGAAGATGGGCGTGTCGGCCGCACCCGCTTAGACGTCGAGGTTGGCGCTGAGCGCGTTCTTCTCGATGAAGTCACGCCGCGGCTCGACCTCGTCGCCCATCAGCAGCGACACCAGGCCCTCCGCCTCGACCAGGTCTGAGACCCGAACCTGCAACATGGTGCGCGTCTTGAGCGCCATCGTCGTCTCAGCCAGCTGCTCGGGGTTCATCTCACCCAAGCCCTTGTAGCGCTGGGTCACCACGCCCTTGCTCGCATCTTCGAGGGCGAACTTGAGCACCTGCTGGTACGTATTCGCGACCAGCGCTTCGTCGCCGATTCGAATCTTGTACGGAGGCGGCCCGAACGCCGAGAACGCCTCTTTGAGCTCGGTCAAGCCCTTGTACTCAGGCGAGGCGAGAAACGCGTGGTCGATGACGGTCTCGCGGTAGCTGCCGTTGACCTCGGTCTTGATGATGTACTTCTTCGAGCTGTGCTCGGTGTCGTTCTTGCGCTCGGTCGGGTTGCGCTCGAGCCACTCGGTCAGCTCGGGGTGCCCCCGCTCGAGGTAGTCGAGCATCGCGTCGAACTGAATCTCACCTGCGTCGGCGTCTTTGAGCAGCTCAGGCGTCAAGGTCGTGGCCTGCACCAGCGCGTCGACCACCCGGGCGTCTTTCTTTCTCGCCAACTTCTCGAGCCGCGACTCGTAGGTGATGACCTTCTTGAGCAGCGCCTTCAGCTCGGCGCCGGTCAGCTCGCCATTGGCCAGCGTCAATTTGGTGCGCTCGCCCGCGATGTTGAGCAAGAACTCGTTCTTCGCGTCTTCGTCTTTGCAGTACACCTCGCGCTTGCCGCGCATGAGCTTATAGAGCGGCGGCTGGGCGATGTAGATGTACCCGCGCTCGAGCATCTCGGGCATTTGTCTGAAGAAGAACGTCAGCAGCAGCGTGCGAATGTGCGAGCCGTCGACGTCTGCGTCGGTCATCAAGATGATGCGGTGGTAGCGAACGTCGTCGGGCTTGTAGTCGCCGGTATCACCAGGAGTTCGCACGCCGGTGCCGAGCGCGGTGATCAGCGTCACGATCTCAGCCGAGGTCAGCATCTTCTCGATGCGCGCCTTCTCGACGTTCAGAATCTTGCCGCGAAGGGGCAGAATCGCCTGAAATTCAGAGTCGCGGCCGGTCTTGGCCGAGCCACCTGCCGAGTCACCCTCGACGATGAAGAGCTCGGAGACCGAGGGGTCTTTCGAGCGGCAGTCAGCGAGCTTGCCGGGCAACGACATGCCGTCGAGCACGCCCTTGCGGCGCACGGTCTCGCGGGCCTTTCGAGCAGCGATGCGGGCGCGCGCGGCGTCACCTATCTTGCCGATGATCTTCTTGGCGATGTTCGGGTTCTCATCGAGAAAATTGGTGAGCGACTCGTTCATCACGCTCTCGACCAGACCCTTGATCTCGGAGTTGCCGAGCTTCTGTTTGGTCTGCCCCTCGAACTGCGGGTTGGGCAGCTTCACGCTGATCACCGCCGAGAGCCCTTCACGCGCATCTTCGCCGGTCGGAGTCTCTTTCAAGTCTTTCCACGCCTGGCTCTTGTCGGCGTACGAGTTGATCGTGCGCGTCAGGGCCGACTTGAAGCCCGACAAGTGGGTGCCACCCTCGGGCGTGTTGATGTTGTTGGCGAAGGTGAAAATGCGCTCGTCGTACGCGTCGTTGTACTGCATGGCGACTTCGACGATGACCTGGTCTTTCTCGGTCTTGAAATAGACGGGCTTCTCGTTCACCACCTGCTTCGACTTGTTGATGAACTCGACGAAGCTGACGATGCCGCCTTCGAACTTGAAGTCGTGCGACTTGCCGCTGCGCTCGTCGTTGATGGTGATGTGAAGGCCCGCGTTCAAGAACGCCAATTCGCGCAGACGCGTCGAGAGCGTGTCGAAGTCGTATTCTTTGACCTCGAAGATGGTCGGGTCGGGCAAGAAGCTGACCTTGGTGCCGCGCGCGGTGGTGGTGCCGACCTCTTCGACTTTGTGCTGCGGCACGCCGCGGTGGTACTCCTGCTGATAGACCTTGCCGTTGCGCTGCACTTCGACCTTCATCCAGTAAGATAGCGCGTTGACGCACGAGACGCCGACGCCGTGCAACCCGCCTGACACCTTGTACGCGCTGTTCTCGAACTTGCCGCCCGCGTGCAGCTTGGTCATCACGACGTCGAGCGTGTCCATGCCGATGACGGTGGGGTGTGGCCCGACGGGTATGCCGCGGCCGTTGTCGACCACGCTGATCGAGTTATCGACGTGAATGATCACGTTCACATCGCTGGCGAACCCGGCGAGGCACTCGTCGACCGAGTTGTCGACGACCTCGTAGACGAGGTGGTGCAGGCCGCGCACGAAGGTGTCGCCGATGTACATGCCGGGGCGCTTGCGAACGGCTTCGAGCCCCTCGAGCACCGTGATGCTCGCGGCGTTGTACTCGGTCGAATTCTGCACCTGACCCGTCTGCGGATTCGTGATGTCCATGCGTGTTGAAACTCCAAGTGACCAGCCGGCGAGATGTACCATTGTTCGGTCAGAAAACAGCGCCCTTTCAACGCCGTTTACCCCGCATAAATGCCAGTTATTTCAATCTGTTGGGCGACGGTGAGCTACCCTCCGCGGCCGTGCCCGCTGACCCGCAAGAACAGCTGACGACACACCTGTTGCTCGACTACCTGGTCGAGCTCGGCACGGGGCTGATGTCGGCCGGTTGCCCGTCGTATCGGCTCGAAGAATTGCTGGTGGTTTTGGGGCGCCACGAGGGCTTCGAGGTCGACGCGTTCGCGGTGCCGACGGGGCTGTTCGTGTCGGTCAAGACGCCGCAAGGCGAGGCGCCGGCGATGTCGATGGTGCGGGTTCGCGATTGGCGAACAGACCTCGAGACCCTGGCGCTGCTCGACGAGGTGATGAACCTGGTGGTCGATCGAAAGCTGACGGTGCGTGAGGCGCGAGCGCGTCTCAAGGCGTTGCATTCGCGGCCGGCGACCTGGCCTGCGTCGGTGCAGGTGCTCGGTGCTTTCGGTGCCAGCGGCGGTGCGGCGGTCTCGTTCGGTGGCGGCTGGTCTGACTTTTTTCTCGCGGGTCTTGGCGGCGTGGTGCTGCGCGGAGTGACTGCGGTCGCAAGCAACCTCTCTGGCGGGTCGTTTCTCGACAACTTCATCGGCGGCGCCGTGGCGGCCCTGGTGGCGTGGGTCTCGACGCTGATCTGGCCCGCGCACTCGCGAGAAATTCTGGTGCTGGCGATCATCATTCCGCTCCTGCCGGGCATGGTCGTGACCACGGGCCTCACCGAGCTGACCTCGAAGAACCTGGTCTCGGGCACGGCCCGCTTGATGGACGCGGCGGTCACCCTGCTCTCGCTGGTCTTCGGCATCGCGCTGGTGGTCGGCTTCGAGCGTTGGAGCGGGATTCAATCGGCCCCCGCCGAGCCGTTGACGCCTGCGTTCTGGCCCTTTCAAGTGCTGGCCCTCCTGGCTGCGTCGGCGAGCTTCGGGGTGCTGCTCGGCATGCCTCGAAAGCTGTTGGGGTTGGCGATGATCTCGGGCTTCATCGTGTGGGCGACCACCACGCTGAGCCTGGCGTTGCCCTCGGCTGGGGCGTCATTCATCGGGGCGCTGGTGCTCGGCCTCGCGTCGAATGTGTATGCGCGGGTCTCCAAGCGCCCCTCCCAGCTCTTTTTATTGCCCGGGCTGTTGTTGCTCGTACCTGGAGCCTTCGGCTTTCGAAGCCTCGACGCGTTGCTGCGCGGCGACTATGCGTCGGGCGCCAGTCAAGCGGTCGACATGGTGCTCATTGCCGGTGGCCTCGTGATGGGGTTGTTGGTCGCAAACATCGCGCTGCCGGCGCGAAAAATTCTGTGACTGTGACCAAAGAGCTACCCGAGCTCCCACAGCCACCCGAATTGAATCTGAAGGCTGCCATACGAGAACTTCGCGGGCTCGGTCAGGTAGCCCAGCTGAACACCCCACCCGAGGGGGTCTTTGCGAAAGACGCCAACGCTCCCGCCGACCCGCCAGGAGCTGAACGGTCGAACGTCACGGCTCCCGCCAAACTCATAGCGCTGCGACACCAACACCGTCGCGACCCACTCGGTGTGCTGCGTGAGCAAGCCGTAGCGAAGCGGTACCGCCCACTCGAGTTGGCCCAGCGGCGCGAGCCCCAGGCGGCCGATGATGGCAGTGGCTCCGACCGCGCCAAGCGACAAGACGTGCGTCAACGCGGAGCTCGCCGACACTCGAAAGAGCTCACGCTTCACATCGAGGCTCGTGCCCACCTGCAGCACCTTCTCAGGCGCACCGATTTGCCCAATCACCTGAATCGACCCGCCGACATCGCTCGCCCAGCCGACCCCTCGCCGCACGTTGGCGCGCAGTTCGGGCAACGGCACGCCGTCTGGGTATTGGTTGCACGAGAGCGCGCCGAGGGGGCCGGCGGCGAACGAACCGCAGAACAATGCCGCCGAGACCTGACCGCCAATCACGGTGTGGCCTCGAGCCACCACTGACGCCGTCTGGAGTGGCGTCACCGACGCGCAGCCACCCAATGCCCACGTCAACACAATCAGGTGCCGATTCACTGCGTATGATCCTTGAGCCAATCGACGACGCGCCCAGGCCAGGCCGCGTTGAACGCGGGCACGTGGCCAGCGCCGACGATGCTCCACAGCTCGACAGGGGCGGCCGAGGGGCAGTTGTCGTACAGCTCACGGGTGGTCTCGGCCTTCGAGTCACCCACGAGATCGAGCGCGTCGAGCGGCGAACGCGTGGCCGCGCAACCGTTTCGCGTGGCGTAGTCGAGCGTGGTCACTGCCGCGCTCGGGTAGTCGCCTTTCACCGCCCCCACGGTGACGCCACCCTCGTAGTGAATGGTCTCATCAGCAGTGCCGTGTATCTGCAACACCGGTATCGCCGGCCCCGGGCAGGGTGGAAACTCGAAGTGTGCCGCGCCAGCCACCGAAACCACGGCGCTGACCACGTCGCTCGCATCACACGCCATGCGCAGCGCCATGAAGCCCCCGTTCGAGTGGCCGACCAGAAACACCCGCTTCGAATCGACTGCGTGGGTCGCCTCGACGTCAGCAATGACCGCCCGAAGAAAGCCTACGTCATCGACCGGGAGCTGCGAGAAATTGCAGCAAGCGTCAGTGGCGTTCCAAAACCGGCGGTTCTGCGTGTCGCGGAGGCCGTCGACCAAGACGTAGAGAAACTGATGCGAGTCGACGACGCTCGAGAACGGGAAGACCGTATTTTGAACGAAGGCACTCGCGCTGTGCCCGTGCAGCAGAATGATCAGGGGCAATGGAGCCGACGACGCCTTGGCCGGTACTTGCAGCTCATACGGCCTGCCCTGAACCACGTGACCCGGCGAACACGCACAGGCGACCCACAGCAACAACCCCCAGCGGCCACTTCCACCCATCGGTTCGCCTTAATCGCAAGCAGGCTCTTCGGGCCAAGATTTCTTTGCACATGACTGCTGACACCACGCTGTCAGGAGCGGGGGCGCACAGTGCGCCTCATGAACGCTCAATTCATCTTGCTCTATGTCGACAGTCCCACTGCCAGCGCGGCGTTTTATTCGATGCTGCTTGGCCAACCGCCGGTCGAGGCCTCTGAGACGTTCGCGATGTTTGCGCTCTCGTCTGGGGTCATGCTCGGGTTGTGGTCTCGGCACACCGTTGCTCCGCTGCCGGCGACCGGCGCGCACCCGGGCTCGAGTGAAGTGGCCTTCACCGTCGACTCGGTCGAAGCGGTCGAGAAGACCCACATGGAGTGGAAGGCGAAGGGGCTGCCGATTGCGTTGGCTCCGATGAAGCTCGACTTCGGGCACAGCTTCGTGGCCCTCGACCCCGATGGGCACCGGCTGCGTGTGTTTGCGCCGGGTGCGTGAACCAGACGCGATGCGCCGCGCATGCAGTGGTGGCTCGACATAGCGTTGGTGCCGGCCGTAACGGGAGTATTAGAACTTCGGGGCTTCGGCGGTCGAGCACTCGAGCTTCTGCGCGGCGAAGGTGCGGGTCAGCGTCGCGCAGACGGTGTCGACGCCTGCGGTACCCAGGCCCGTCACCAGCCACGCCTCGCTGCCGGCGTCTTGATTCAAAGACCACCCGACGTTCACCGCGAACCCGGTGATGTCGAAGTGCGGGTCAGGCAGCGACGAGAGCTCTTTGTCGGGCTGCGGGTAGATGGTGAACTCGCAGTCCCACATCACGTCGCCTCGGAGAATCGTCTCGAGTTGCTCGGCGCTCTCGAGCACCAACGCGACGGCCAGAGTCGATTCGCCCGAATAAAAACCGAGCAGTCTCCGCACCCGCGCGCCGAACTCTTTGCTGGGCCGCGATCGCCAATGCAGCACCTTGGCTGCGCTGACGAGGGGCTCGAGCATCTCGGCCTCCATGTCGACCAGCAGGTCGAGCACCAACGGGCGGCCTTCTCGCATCGCCTCGAGCGCCGATGAGAGCGCTTTGCGCAACGCAGCGCCTTCTGGCTCTTTCCACGCCTTGATGGCTGGGCTTTGAAACAGGCGCGCGACGAAGGGGCGCTTCACTGGGTCTGCATTCGACACGCGCGCAGCATAGGGGCGTGCAACAGGCTGCGTCATGTTTGTGGCCGTCGAATCACCGGCGTCGGGCGGCGACCTCCACCGGCAGCGTCGCGCGGGCCGTCGCGGCGGTGGCCACCAGCTCGCCAGAGCGCTTCGCCAGCGCCTCGATGTCACCGGCCATCGACCCAACGAACTCGGCGCCACGCTTTTCTGTGAACCCTGGCTCCGCGCAAAAAGCTCCGTATTTCAAGAAGATGGCCGACCACGCAGTGATGCCCTCGGCATACCCGGTGATCAGCGGCGCCAAGGTGGTGTCAACCGGCGTCGCGTAGTCGTGAATCAGCCGCCCCGAGTACGTCTCGCCCTTCGACTTCTCGATCTGCCGTCGAACACCCTCGAGCCCGCTTCGAAACGCCTGTGCTTCACGCCGAGCCGACTCGAGGCCTTTTCGAATCGCCTCAAGCCGCGCCAACGAGCCGGTGAACTGCATTTGCAACGTGCCGCGCTTGCAGCTGCGCAGCGCCGTGGTCGCGCGCGCCGAGGCCTCACCAGCGGCAGCCACTGCGGCCTCAGCCTCTTTGAAATGTGAATTCGCCGACTCGAGCGAGCTCTGGGCAAGGGCGGCAAACGACGAGGTCAGACAGCAAACGATGAGCAGGCGCATGGCGGTTTTCTCTTTGGGGCACGGCGGGTGGGAGGAGCGCCGTGGCCCAGTGCAGAACGGGTGCCACGTGGGCTCTCCTGCACACGCTGATCAGCGCGTGTCGCCGCGGCCGCGTCGAATTCGCCACGCGCGGCCCGTTGAGATCACCTGCTCAGGCGGCGGCGTTCTGGCGAAGAGGTATCGCAGGGGCTCGTTCATCAGGCCCGCGAGCGCAAAGGCCCTCTTCGAGCGGCTTCGGGCGCGCACGATGACCGCCCGGGGTGACAGCGCGCCCAGCTTGATGGCCCGGGGGGGCGACATCTTCGACGCCAAGATTTCAAATCGGGCAGACTCCAGCGCATGCAAGCCTCTGATCGCGTGGTCTTCGGGCACAGCATGAGTGCGTTGCTCGAGCGGTGCGCGGGCGAGCTCACCGATGAAAAATGGGCAGAGCTGGCGGCGCTCGGGGTCAGCCGCACCACCCTGCTCCCGGCCTACGAGTTCGAGCTCTGGTGCCGGGCGCTCGAGTTTCTCGCACGAGCGACTCACCCTGACCTCGAGGTCGGAGAGGCCGAGCTGGCCCTGGGCCGCGAGTTCATCGAGAAATACGCGAACACGTTGATCGGCACGGCGTTGTTCGCATTGCTGCGGTTACTCGGCACGAGGCGCACGATTCAGCGGTTGACCAGAAGCTTTCGTACCGGCACCAGCTTCACGCAGATCGACATCAGTGAAGAAACCCCCACGGGTTGCCTGCTGCGATTCAACATCGTCGAGCCGCGTGGGCGAATGACCGAAGGCGTGCTCTCGAAGGGCCTCGAAAAGGCCGGCATCCCCGACGTGAAGGTCAAGCTCGAGTCGCTCGAAGGCGAGACCGCGACCTATCGCGTGCAGTGGGCGAGCTGAAGCTCACGTTCCCCCGAGAGCACGTGAACCCACAACCCATGAGAACGGCGAGCGAAAATATTACCTGACGAGCTGGGCGACACGATCCAAGAACACGGTCTGCGCCTCGATGATCTTCGACCGCGCCGCCTCGAGGCCGAACCACTCGACCCGGTCGACCTCTGGAAAGTGCTGCATGCGCCCCGAGCCCCTGGGCCACTCGAGCTCGAAGGTGTTGCTCTTGAGCACGCTCGGGTCGAAGTCTCCACGCACCGCCCAGGCGTGAACGACCTTGCCCGACTTCTGCTTCACCGACCCCAGCGCGTGAAACGGGCCCTCTGGTGCTGCAGCCCCAAGCTCTTCGGCAAACTCCCGTCGGGCGGTATCGAGCAGGTCCTCCCCTTCTTCTGCCTCGCCCTTCGGCACCGCCCAGGCGCCCTTGTCTTTGCCTTTGAAAAACGGGCCGCCAAAGTGGGCGAGCAGCACTTCTCGCCCGGCGCCGACGCCCCGATAGAGCAGCAGCCCAGCCGATGTTTTTGAGGCGCCCATGGCGGGTCTCTCTTATTTCCTTTGGAGCCGCATGCCCACCACCACGACCCTCGCACCCGCCGAGCTCGCTCGCTTCGTTCGAGTTCGCGGCGCCCGCACGCACAACCTCAAGAACGTCGACGTCGATGTACCCCGCGACGCACTGGTCGTGTTCAGCGGCGTCTCGGGCTCGGGCAAGTCGTCGCTCGCCTTCGGCACCATCTACGCCGAGGCGCAGCGCAGGTACCTCGACTCGATTGCACCCTATGCCCGCCGGCTCATCGACCAGGTCGGAGTGCCAGACATCGACTCCATCGATGGCCTGCCCCCGGCGGTGGCTCTGCAGCAGCAACGCGGCACCCCCAGCGCGAGATCATCGGTGGGCAGCTTGACCACGCTCTCGAGCCTGCTGCGAATGCTCTACTCGCGCGCCGGCACCTACCCCACGAACCAGCCGATGCTGTACGCCGAAGACTTCTCGCCCAACACCGTTCAAGGCGCCTGCCCCACCTGTCACGGCCTGGGCCGCGTGTACGAGGTCACCGAGCAGTCGATGGTACCAGACCCCTCGTTGACCATTCGGCAACGGGCGATCGCCGCCTGGCCCACCGCCTGGGGTGGCCAGAACCTGCGCGACATTCTGGTCTCGATGGGCATCGACGTCGACCGGCCCTGGCGCGACCTGCCCAAGAAAGACCGGGAGTGGATTCTGTTCACCGAAGAGCACCCGCAGGTGCCGGTGTACGCCGGGTTGACGCCCGCCGAGACGAAACACGCGCGCCGCAACAAGCTCGAGCCGAGCTACCAGGGCACCTTCACCGGGGCGAAGAAGTACGTGCTGCAGACCTTCGCCAACTCGCCCAGCGCGCTGATGAAGAAGCGGGTCTCGCAGTACATGATCGGCAGCAACTGCCCCACCTGTGATGGCAAACGGCTGAAGCGAGAATCGCTCTCGGTCACCTTCGCCGGGTTCGACATCGGTGAGATTTCGCAGATGCCGCTGACCCAGTTCGCCAGAGTGCTCGCTCCGGCGGCACACGGGCAGTTCGACGCGGCGAATGATCAATCGGTGGTGACCAAAGACGTGACGTCAAGAGACCTCGCGCGCCGAGTGGCCAGCGGCGGCTCAGGGCACCAGGGAGGTGCGTCTGACGTGCGTCGCACTCCGAATCTGTCGCCTGAAAAGAAGATCGCCGCGCAGCGCATCGCGAAAGACGTGCTCGAGCGGGTGACGACGCTGACCCAGTTGGGGCTGGGGTACCTCTCGCTCGAACGGAGCACGCCGACGCTCTCGCCGGGCGAGCTGCAACGGCTTCGGCTAGCGACGCAGATTCGTTCGAACCTGTTCGGAGTGGTCTACGTGCTCGATGAGCCCTCGGCCGGCCTGCACCCCGCTGATTCAGAAGCCCTGCTGGTCGCGCTTGACGCGCTCAAGGCCGCTGGAAATTCGATCTTCGTCGTCGAGCACGACCTCGAGGTGATGCGCCACGCCGATTGGATCGTCGACGTCGGGCCTGACGCCGGTGAGCTTGGTGGAGCGGTGGTGTACAGCGGGCCGCCCGAGGGGCTGCGAAGCGTGAAGGGCTCGCACACCGCACAGTATCTGTTCGGCGATCGTTCGACGGTTCGCCCGCGAACGCTGCGTGCCCCTCGCGGGTGGCTGACGCTGAGAGAGGTGACTCGCAACAACCTGCACGCCGTGAGCGCCTCTTTTCCACTCGGGGTGTTGACCGCGGTGACGGGCGTCTCTGGCTCGGGCAAGTCGAGCCTGGTGAGTCAGGCGTTGCTCGACCTGGTCTCGGCGAGGCTCGGACAGCAGCTGCCAACCGACGATGCAGACAACGAGACACAGCCCCTCGAGAGCGAGGCGCCTCGCGTGACCACTGGGCGCATCGCCGGCGGTGCAGAGGGCATCAAGCGGCTGGTGCAGGTTGACCAGAAACCGATTGGCAGAACGCCGCGCTCGAACCTGGCGACCTACACCGGGCTCTTCGACAGCGTGCGCAAGCTCTTCGCCGCCACCAAAGCGGCCAAGGCGCGCCGCTACGACGCGGGCCGCTTCTCGTTCAACGTCGCCAAAGGGCGCTGCGAGACCTGCGAGGGAGAAGGCTTCGTCAGCGTCGAGCTGCTGTTCATGCCGAGCGCCTACGCACCGTGCCCGACCTGCCACGGGGCCCGCTACAACGCGGCGACCCTGCAGGTGACCTACCGCGAGAAGAACATCGCCGAGGTGCTCGGCATGACGGTGAGCCAGGCGGTCGTTTTTTTCGCCGATGAGCCTGCGGTCTTGCGGCCACTGAGCCTGTTGCGTGACATCGGGCTTGGGTACTTGCGGTTGGGCCAGCCCGCGACCGAGCTCTCCGGCGGCGAGGCCCAGCGAATCAAGCTCGCGACTGAATTGCAGCGGGTCAACTCCGGTGACTCGCTCTACGTGCTCGATGAGCCCACCACCGGGCTCCATGCGTCAGACGTCGACAAGTTGATGGAGCAGCTCAACACCCTCGTCGATGCGGGGAACACCGTCGTGGTGGTCGAGCATGAGATGCGGGTGGTGTGCGGCAGTGATTGGGTCATCGACCTCGGCCCGGGCGCGGGCGACGAGGGTGGCCAGATCGTGGCGGCGGGCACTCCAGCGCAGGTCGCCAAGGCGCGTGGCAGTCGCACCGGCACTGCGCTCTCGAAGCTGCTCGCCCGCGGCAGCTCGGCGGCGTGAGCCTGGCGCGAGCGCGCCCCGCAAAAAACGGCCTGCAGCCCTGCCACGAGTACACCCCAGAACGACGAAGGTGAACGTCAATCGCTCCAAAGCCGCTATAGGTCAGGTGTGGCCTCGAATGAATCAGCGCTCCGCCGTTCAATCGCACAGCGATTGCGTGTCGCGCGTGCCCGAACCGACGCGCTCTTCGACCTGCTGACACCAGAAGCCCTGTTCGAGCGGCCCATCGCCGAGCGCCACCGATTGATTTTCTACGTCGGGCATCTCGAGGCCTTCGATTGGAACTTGATCTGCCGCGATGTTCTCAAGCAGCGCTCGAGCCGGCCAGCGTTCGAGCAGCTCTTCGCGCTGGGCATCGACCCGAAACCCGGAGAATCGCCGACCGATACCCCCTCCGATTGGCCAACCCGCGAAATCGTCGCGGAGTGGAAACATGAGCTGCGAACGGCCGTAGACATGGCTGTGACGACGGCGCCGCTGACCGGCTGGCTTCAAGATGGCTGGGCATTTCAAGTCGCGATCGAGCATCGCTTCATGCACGCTGAGACGCTCTGCTACCTGCTCCAGCGCCTCGAGCTGCGCTTCAAGGTGGCCGGAGCGCTGCCTTCAGTCACCGCTGATGAACCCACCTCGCAGATGGTCGCGGTGCCAGCGGGCCGAGCGAGTATGGGGCTCTCGAGAAGGCTCCACCCGCACCTGGGGTGGGACAATGAATACGAGCACACCGAAGTCGACGTGCCCGCCTTCAGCATCGGCTCGCTGCCGGTCAGCAACGCCCAGTGGCTCGGGTTCATCGAAGCGGGAGGGTACCGCGAGCGCTCGTTGTGGAGCGACGATGCATGGGCCTGGCTGCGCGACGAAAACATCACCCGGCCTGCTTCCTGGCGATTTCGAGATCAACGCTGGTGGTGGCAAGCAATGTTCGGTGAGGTGCCCCTGCCCCGCGGCTGGCCGGTCTACGTCAGCCACACTGAAGCGACGGCGTACGCCCGATGGCGAGGCGCAGCGCTCCCGTCTGAAGCGCAATGGCACCGTGCCGTCGATGGTCTGAAGCCAGAGACGTGGTTGCCCGAAACACACGGCAATTTCGGCGGCGGCAATCGATACGACCCCGTGGTGAGCGGCAGCTTCAGCCTGGGCAACACGCACAGCGGCATCAGCGACCTCATCGGCAACGGGTGGGAGTGGACCTCGACGGTCTTCGCTCCGTTTGACGGCTTCGAACCCATGCCGATGTATCAGACGTACTCGGCGAACTTTTTCGACCATCGACACTTCGTCTTGAAGGGCGCGAGCGCGGTGACCGATGCCGTCTTTCTTCGCCCCAGCTTTCGCAATTGGTTTCAGCCGCACTACCAACATGTCTTCGCCAAATTTCGTTTGGTGACCACCGGAGCGCTCTCGTGAACGACGTGATTCGAGCGGGTTTGATGGCAACGCAGAAGCGGTTGCCTTCGGCGTTGCTCTACGACGATCTGGGGTCGGTGCTGTTCGAGGCGATCACCTTGATGCCAGAATACGAGGTGGCTCGCGTCGACGCGCGAATGCTCAAGGCCCACGTCGGCGATGCGCTCTTGCAGCTCACCGGCCCTCTCGAGATCATCGAGCTTGGGCCCGGGCACGGCCGCAAAGCCCGCGTGGTGCTGAACGCGCTGGTGAAGCGCCAAACAGAGACCACATTCATCGCCGTCGATGTCTCGGCCTCAGCGCTCGAGGCCTGCCAGAGCCACTTAGAAGACCTGCAGAGCGTCACGTTCTCGTGCATCGAAGACACGTTCATCAACGGGCTCAAGCGTGTGGGTGCGCGGCCACACAATCACCGGCGGCTGGTGCTCTTTCTGGGCAGCAACCTCTCGAACTTCGACCGACACGAATCGCAGGCTTTCTTTCACGACGTTCGCGCCGCGCTGCAACCAGGTGACGCGCTGCTGCTCAGCACTGACTTCGAGAAGCCCGCCTCGCGGTTGCTGCCAGCCTACGACGACGCGCTCGGCATCACCGCCGCGTTCAATAAAAACGTATTGGTGAGACTCAACCGCGAGCTCGGCGCCGATTTCGACGTCACTCTTTTCGAGCACGAAGCCTCGTGGAACATCGGTGCACGCCGAGTTGAAATGCACCTGCGTGCCACCGAGGCGTGCGACGTTCGGGTCGAGAAATTGGGCCTCGACCTTCACCTCGCGCAGGGAGAGACCATTTGGACGGAGTCGAGTCACCGCTTCAACATCGATGAGCTGCGAGCGTGGGGCCGTGCGGCTGGTCTGAAAGTCGTTCAATCGTGGGTCGATGCCCAGTGGCCGTTGGGGCTGACCCTGTTCGTCGCAACCGAAGAGCACCACCAACCCTAGGAGCACACCATGAAACGCGCAGAATGGAACGGCACAGTCATCGCCGAGTCGTCAGACATCGTCACCGTCGAAGGCAACGCGTATTTCCCCGAGGCGTCTTTGAAGAAAGAGTTCTTCACGCCGAGCCACACCCACACCACCTGCGCGTGGAAGGGCGAGGCCAGCTATTTGAGCGTGGTCGTCGAAGGCAAGACCAACGCCGACGCTGCGTGGTTCTACCCGCACCCCAAAGATGCCGCGAAGCAGATCACCAACCGCGTGGCCTTTTGGAAGGGCGTCACCGTCAGCGACGCATGATCGACTTCGAGAACGCGACGAAGCGAGCAGCTCCTCGCCTCGCCCCGGCGTCAAGTCGAGGCCGTGTACCGCGGCGTCACCGACACCAACTTCGAAGACGACTACGACGTGAACAGCATCACCTTCGCGACCGAGCCCCCAGGTCGCGCAACGCTTCTTCGAAGGTCGGGTGGTAGTAGGGCAGGCGCGAGAGCTGGGAGGCGGTCGTCTTCTGCGAGACGGCCATCGCCACCAGGTGCGCGAGGTGCTCAACACGAGGGCCTACCATTTCGGCGCCCACCACGACCTGCGTTCGATCGTCGAAATACACCTGCAGCAGCCCGTACGGCTCGAGCGCAATCTTGGCCCGGCTCGTGTCGGCAAACCTCGCCTGTGAGCGATTCATCTGCTTGGTGAATCTGGCGCCGACCCGAGCCGCGTTCGGCGATGTGAACACGATGCTGATCGGCGTTTTGCGGTGCGAAGGCCGGGGCTTTGTTGCGAGGGCGTTGAGCGCCGCGATTCGGCCCTCATCGTGCGCCTCGTGCAACACCGGCGCGGCCGTTCTCGGGTCGGCATCACCGGCGAAGAACACGCTCGAGCGGCCGGCTCGCATCGTCGCTGCATCGACCTTGGGCAACCCAAGCTCGTCGAGCGGCTCGCCAATTCGTTCGAGCCCGAGCCCCTCGACGTTCGGGGTTCGGCCCAATGCCACCAACACCGCGTCGACTGTCACCTGGTGCCCGCCACCACGCACTCGAATCTCGCCGGTCAGCTCTGCGGTCGCACCCGTGAATACCGGGTACTCGGCGCGTAAGGCCCTCAAGAGCTCCCCGCTCACCTGAGCGCTCGTCAAGCCCGCAACCAGCTGCAATTTTTCGAAGGCGGTGACCTTGGTGCCGAGACGAGAGAGGGCTTGCGCCAACTCGACCCCAACGGCCCCTTGACCGAGCACCGCAACCCGGCGCGGGAGTCGCTTGAGCTCGAACAAGGTGTCGGTCGTCAGCGCCCTCGCACCCAGCGCACGAAACGGCTCGGGCACCACTGGCTTGGAGCCCGTCGCGACGATGACTCGGCGCGCGTGAATGACTCGCTTTTCGTCGATGACGACGCTGGTCGCGGTTTCAAATCGGGCGTGCCCCTCGATGGCTCGTGCGCCAAGCCCGCTCGTGTCTTTCAGCATGCCTTCGACGAAGGCGTCTCGCATCGCGCGCACGCGACTCATGACCTTCCGATCATTTGCCCGAACGCCGCTGCTGCCCTCGATGCCCAGCGATTTGAATCGCCGGGCTTCGTGAGCCGCGTTCGCTGCTTCGATCAGCAACTTCGACGGCATGCAGCCAGAGCGTGCGCACATCGTGCCCCATTGGCCGCTGTTGACGATGGCGAAGCGCTGAGTGTGCTTGCGCACTTCGCGCAGAGCGGCAAGACCGGCAGAGCCGGCCCCAAGTATTAAAATATCGATCGGGTCGTGGCGCATGGGCGCTTCAGGCTACGTCGAAAGCCCCGGCGCGCCTCGGGCGTTCGATGCGCCTTCGCGTCGATTTTACGCCGTGACGAAGCCCGCCAACCTGCTGACGCTTGAGTTTCATCGCGCTCCTGCATCGCTCAAAGGGCGAGCTGGGCGTCGCCTGCTGCTGACCGCCCAGCACCACTGACTCGCCGCTGCCGCGCCACTGCGCCTGGGGCAAACCACTGCCAAAAGCACACCCCGCCGCCCCGCAACGGGCCTTCAACCCTGAGTCGCCGGGCCGCCCTATGCGTGGCAGTCGAACCGGAGGGGCGCTCGCGAAGCTGCTCGCACGAGGTAGCTCGCGGCGTGAGCGGTTCAGTGCGCCGCGAAGAAGTCGAGAATGACTTGGTTGGCGGAGATGTCGGTCGAGATGGTGCCGGCGTTCGCCCCGCCCGAGCCACTGGGCCACGTGTGACCACCGCCGATCACTTCGTAGAGCTCGACCTCGCTGCCCGCCGGGCAGTTGTAGGCGTGCCTCAGCACCGTGGTGCCGTCGTTGGTGGTGTCAGGCAACATCGTGGTGACCTTGCCGGCGGAGCAGCCGTTGCGCGTGGTCCACCCGGCGAGGGTGTCGGCGACGCCGATCTTCGAGCCCGGGTTGGTGTCGGCGCACGAGATGGCTCCGCCGTCGAACGGCCAGCACGGGTCATCGGTGCCGTGAATCTCGAGCACTGGCGTCGGTGCGGTGCAGGGCCTGGTCGTCGAGTATTGGTTGCCGCCCGCAACCGGCGCGATGCCGGCGATGAGGTCGGGCAGCTCGCACGCCAGCGCTTCACTCATCGCGGCGCCGTTGGAGTGGCCGGTGGCGAACACGCGGTGCTCGTCGTAGTGCACCGCGCCCTTGAGGTCGGTGAGCAGGGCGGTGAAGTAGGCTTTCTCGTCGATGCCGGCGTTGCACGCATTGCCCGAGACGCATTGCCAGCCACCGTCACCGCCGCCCGCGTTCCACGTTCTGAACTTCATCGCGGGGCCGGAGGTGCCGTCGGGGTACACCACGATGAAGCCCTTTCGGTCGGCGGTGGGGCTGAAGCAATTGGCAGAGCTCAGGTCTGCGCTGGGGCACGCCGTCTTCTTGGCGATCTCCCGGTCGCCGCCGCCGCCGTGCAGCACCAGCACCACTGGCAACGGGGTGACGCCGTCATACCCGGAGGGGATGTGCAGGTCGTACTGTCGGTTTGGGAAGCCGCTGATGGTGCGGGTCGAATCTCCGGGGGCGCCCAGGCGGGAGCCGCCGTCTGATGTGACGGGCCCAGCGTCGATCGCGCTGCCCGCATCGGCGAGCCCACCGCCATCGGAGGCTCCGGCTCCGCCTGCGTCTTGGCCCGCGGTGACTCCGCCATCGGCGCTCGAGGGTGGGCCACAAGCGGCGAAAATCAGGAGAGAAATGAAGAGACCGAGTCGCATGTGGGTGCGTTGAACCCGCGTGTGGGGGGAAGGTTTCGGTTTAATTCAGCGCCGCTTGAACGTCGAAGAACTGGTGGGCCATACGGGCGACTCAGCAAGCCAGGCCGCACGCCGCGTCAGCGGCCCGGAGGGGCATGCGAATGGTTCCAACACCGGCGGATACCGCGCTTGGCGCAACGCCCGAATTGGATATGACGCGTTCGCTTTCCCAGAGCGGTGCGGTGAGATCATCTCGAGGGTCAGTCACGTTGCGCGATGATCAGGGCTTGCTCGCATTCGAGCAACGGCTGAAAACCTCTCCTTGCCAGCGCCGAATTCGATGTGGCGCGGCTCCCTCGACGACATTGGTGCGTGAAGTCATCTGCCTGCCGACACCCCTCCCTTCGCCACGGCGAGCTTTGGTCAAGAAGCCCTTCATGGCAGGCGCTGCGTGAAGTCATTCGCCGGCGAACACTCGCTTTGCACGATGACCAGCGCGAGGTCCCCGTCGACCGCCAGCTCCCGGCCCGCAGTCGTGCCGCGAGGGCCGATGAAGGCGTTCACTTCGGTGCTCACTGCGGGGGGCCGAGTCGCATCGAAGAGTGGAATCTTTCGGTGCAAGGCACTGAACCCGGCGCTCGAATCGACCTCGCGCGTGAGCATCTCGACGCCGCACACCTCTGGCGACTTGCCGGCTCGAGCGAGCAACCGATTCTCGGGGCCGCCATCGTCGAAGACGGGCGACTGGTCGTTGACGTGGCCGATGCCGAGCGCTCGCCAGCTCAACGTGGTCACGCGAGGCTGAAGCAGCAACGCCAGCACCAGCAGCAAGGCCGCACCCCAGCCCGCCGAGCGACGCCACGCGAACACACCCTCGACCCCCATCGCGGCCAGCACCCCGAGCAGCGGCAGCACGGGCAAGACGAACCGCAGCTCCTTGTGCGCGACGGCGGTGTGCGCGGTGACGAACAGCACGAGCATCGCGCTCACGGGCCATGCGCGCTTCGCCCCGAGCACCGCCGCCGCTGCCGAGACGACCGCCAGGCCGCCCATCGTCGTCACAAGGTGGAGCGGATAGAAGCCAGGGCCGGAGACGCCGAACTGCGCCGCGCGCCCCTCGACCCAGTTGAAGCGCAGATACTCGCGGGCCGATTGAAACGGGCCACCCCAGGTTGCCCAGTCGAGCGCGCCCAGCAGCAGCGCTCCAGCGCTCAGCGTGGTCAGGGCATACAGCGCGAATCGACGATGGCCCCTCAGCAGCCAGGTCACAGGCACCAGCACCACGATCAACCCGAGGTGCAATCTGAGCATCACGGCCAGCGCCAGCAAGGCACTGCCGAGCACCACTTCACGCGCCGTGGCCTCGCGGCGAAGCGACCAGGCCAAGCCCAGCACCAAGGGGAGCGTGCATGCCGACTCGCCGAGCGCCCGCGGCCCGAGCACGATGCCCAGATTCAGCAGCGCCCAGAACGAGCTGGCCAGCAGCGCGGCGAGGCTGCTCCCTCCCAGAGCGCTCACCAGCCGGGCACAGGCCCAGCACGTCAGCCCTGAGGTCAGTGCCAGCAGCAGCTTCGGCCCCAGCGCACTGGTCGTCAGCGCCATCGCGGGAGCGAGCAGCGCCGGCAAGACCCAAGGGCGCGCGCCGACCACGAACTCCCAGGGCACGAAGCCATTGCCGTACAGCAACCGGTGCGCTTGCTCGAGCGATTGAAAGACCTCGTCGGGGTAGATCAAGCCGTCGTCACGCACCGCGAGCACTGCGCGCAGGGCACAGGCACCGACGGTGATGAGCCAGACCGCACCTCGCGGGTGGCTGGCAGGTTGATGAGAAGCACCCGGCCGAGCCCGATCGGCGTCGAGCGATACGAGTGCCTTGCGCATCAGGCCGCTACGCCATCGCGGGAGCGAGGCTCGACCAGGCCAGCTCGGCCGAGCGCATCGACTCGGCGTCGTTCTGCAGCCGCGCCCGCAGCGAAGCGACGACGAACGCCCAGGCCGGGTTCGAGTGCATCGGGCTCTGTTCGAGCGACTCGAGCATCGACCGCGCCAGCTCGACCGGGAGCATCGCCGGCAAGGCCGACAGACCCGTCGCAGCCTTGAAGACTGAGCGCTTGGCCAGCATCTCGCGGCCCGGGGCGTTGGTGAAGAAGGTGGCCAGGGCCCACAGCGCGGCCATGATCACGCACAGGGCTGGGCTCCAGGTCGACACGACCGACTCGGCGGCCGCTGCCACGGTGCTCGCAAACGCGAGCCAGCGCACGTAGGCCCAGCACACGCTCTTCAAGTTCAGCGGTATTCGAAAGCCCCTGCCGCCGTGCCGCATCACGAAGAAGGAGCCGAGCGGTATCAGGGGCACCCCGATGGCGAAAAACCGGGTCTGAATGAACTCGCCGCCGACGCGGTCGATGGTACCCGTCAACATGGTGCCAAAGCGGAAGACCATGGGGAGTCAACACCCGGCCCCGGGTCTCTGCGCAACGCTGATCGCACATCTTTTCTGATGTCACGAGACAGCCGGCGTGCCGTTTCGATGGCCGTAACAACCCAAGTCGGGTCAGGGTCGCAACGCGGCGTCGATCAGCTTGGCCGACTCGGTGTCGAGGCTGATGAATTCGGCGCCGATGCCCTCGGTGCTCACGTGGGTGACGCGGCAAAAGGCGCTGACCAACAACGAGTCGCGGCCAGGAGCGAACTGAACGTGCACGGTGGTGTCGGGCGTGAACGGCTTTCGGGTCTCGATGAACAAGCCGCCAAGCGACAGGTCGGTCGCGTAGTCGATCTCGAAGCTCTCGCCCGCGGCGACCTGGTGCTGCACCAGCAGGCGAACAGGCATTCTGGGGTCTTCTCGGCGCTCGGGCATCGGGGCGGCGCACCTTGCCCAACCCTTTGCCCCGTTGCAAGGCACCGGGCCCGGTGAAGAACCGCACATGACAACCATGCTTATAATAATCTCGATTATATCTATCACTACCATATGCATGAATGGTTCTCTCGAGAGCCCAGGTGTAAGACGAGCCAGTGAAGCCGGTCGCCCTCGACGCCACGCTTTGGGACGAGCCGATCACTGGCATCGCGCTGTACGTGCGCGAGCTCTCTCGGGCGCTTCAGGCACGAGGCACGACGGTCGAACGATGGGGTGCCGCCCGCTCGGGAGAGCAGCCGCGCCGCGACTGGTCACGCTCCTGGTGGACGGTGGGGCGACTGCCGGGCCTGCTCCACGCTGAGCGGCCCCGCCTCTACCACGCGGTGGCGAACTTCAATTTGCCCCTGCGCCCCACACCGGGCGTACCCTTCGTGCTCACCGTTCACGACCTGGTGCCGCTGCTGCTGCCTGACACCGTGTCGAGGGCGTATCGGTGGCAGTTTCGCGCCTGGTTGGCCAGCAGCCTCCGGGTGGCCGACGCAGTCATTTGCGTGAGCGAGGTCACGCGGCAAAGCCTGCTGGCCCAGTTCGAGGTCAGCCCTGAGCAGGTGACGGTGATTCACCACGGCGTCGATCACGTGCTGCGCGCCGCGCCCGACCGCACCACCGACGCCTGGCTCGACTCGCTCGGGCTCAAAGCACCGTGGGTGCTGTACGCCGGCTCGCTCGACGCGAGAAAAAACGTGCAGCTGCTGCTCGCCGCGATGGAGCGGCTCCACCGGAGCGGCCGACGGGTGACGCTGGTCATGGCTGGGCAGCGCTGGTTTGGCTCGGGGCCCATCGAGGTCGAGTTGCAACGGGTACGCGCCGCGGGGGTCGACATACGCCCGCTCGGGTACCTGGCCGACCCGGTCTTTTATGCCCTGATGCGCCGGGCGGGGGTATTCGTCTTCCCGTCCCGGTACGAGGGGTTCGGGCTGCCCCCCCTCGAGGCGATGCGGCTGGGGGTGCCGACCATCGTCTCGTCGGGCGGCTCGCTACCCGAGGTGTGCGGCAGCGCCGCGCTGCAGGTCGAGCCCGATGACGTCGAGGGTCTGGCCCGGCACCTCGAGCAACTGCTCGATCGCCCCGAGCTGCGGCAGAACCTGAGCGAGCGCGGCCTCGCGCACGCAACGTCATTCACGTGGGCACGCACCGCTCAGGCGACCGCCGAGGTCTACGCGCGAGTCTCCGGCGACCCAGCTCAACGCTAAGGGCAGCTTTCACCCTTGTTGACCTTGTCGTTCTTGAGCCCCGACAGGTAGGTGTAGATCGTCTGCACCTTCGCGTCGGAGAGCTGCGTCGCGCTGAAGCGGGTCATCGTCGAGCAGGTCATCCGGCCGCTCATGGTCGTGCCCGTGCGCACCAAGGTGAGCAATTGCGCCTGGGTGTAGCCAGCGATGCCCGCGGTGGTCGAGAAGGTGATGTTGGGTCCGATGCCTCCGACGGCGCCGGTACCGTGGCAGCTCAGGCAATTGGCGATGTAGTTCTTCTCGCCCTCGGTCGGCGTCGCGGGGTCGGCCCCACAGGCTGACACCAAAGCAACGGCTGCGGCGACCATCACTGCATTCAGCTTCGTCGACATCGGGTGCTCCTCGTTGAAAATGATGTGCCAGACCCTGCCAGAGCCGCCCGCGCTCGACAATTTTCATTCGTGGTGTCGAAAAAACAGACACCTGAACGTGGTGCGTGCACATTCGGCCCATGGCGCCTGTCCATTTCGGCCAGTACCTCCTTGAGCGAAAGCTCGGCTCTGGCGGCATGGCCGAGGTGTGGCTCGCCCGTTCGACTGCGGGCGGCCCGGTGGTGATCAAGCGGGTGGTGCCGCACCTGGCAGCCAACCCGAGGTTCACCTCGATGTTGCGCACCGAAGCGAGGGTGGTGCAGCGCATCGATCACCCGCACATCGTCAAGGTCTTCGAAGCCGATTCAGTCGACGGGGTCGCCTACATCGCGATGGAATACATCGACGGATGGGACCTCGCCACGCTCCATCGGCTCTCGCGTCAAACCCGTTCGCGCCCACCCGTGCCGGTCGCGCTCCGAATTGCGCACTCGGTGGCTGAAGCGCTGACCGCGGCGCACGGGGCCTTTGACCAGGCTGGCGTATCGCTCGGGCTCATTCACCGAGACGTCTCGCCGAACAACCTGATGATCGGCAGCAACGGCGTGGTCAAGCTGCTCGACTTCGGCATCGTGAAGGTCGCCGACGAAGCGCACACCGAGCCGGGCATGATCAAGGGCAAGTACGATTTCATGTCGCCTGAACAGGCCGCGGGAGCGCCGCTTGATCAGCGCAGCGATCTCTTCTCGCTCGGCCTGGTGCTGTATCAATTGCTGAGCGGCATCAACGCTCACCGGCGCGACAACGAGCCAGCGGCCTACCGGGCAGCGCTCGAGGGCGTGGTCGCTCCGCTCTCGTCGGTGTGGGCCGAGGCGCCGGCGCAGCTCGAAGCGATGCTGATCAAGGCGTTGGCCCGCGAGCCGGGTGAGCGCTTCGTGACGGCCGCCGAGCTGTCGGCTGCGCTCGAGCGATGCGGGCCGCTGGCTGATCACGCCGCGGTGGCGCGCTGGGCATCGTCGCTCTCGGCGGGGCCCGCGCCGATGCTGCCCGAGGCCGACACCGAGGCCTACCTCTCGAGCCGAAGCCTCGACGAATCGGGCCGAATGGTGGCGCCGGGTCGCGTGGTCACCGCGGCTGACTTCAACGCGCCAGAAGACGAGTCGCTCGAGCTTTCGCGAGACGTCAAAGCGAGATCGAGCGTCGCGCTCCCCAATTCAACCGGGCGGCCGTCGATGGTGCTGCTGCCGGTCAAGCGGCTCGACCTGCCGGCGGAGCCTCCTCCCGGCGTCAAGCCCCCACTCAAGCCACCAGAAGTCTTGCCGAGCCTCGCGGCGAAACCCGTTGTGCCGTCGGCGGGCCTGCCGGTGAAACTGGTCTTGGCAGCCGCCGCCGCAGTGGTGCTCATCACCGTGACGCTGCTCGTCGTATTCAGAGGGCAGCCGACCGTGGCCGCTCCGGTCGCCATCGCCGTGGAGCCTCAAGCGACGATTGACGCAGGAGTCGCCCGCGATGACGACCTCGACCCCGTGACCGGCATGCGCCGGAGCTTGGGCGCTGTGGTGATCGCCTCGCCTGATCACCTGGCGAGAGATCACTCAGATCTCGAGCCGGTGCGGTACTTCATCGACAGCGTGCCCGAGGGCGCGGCGGTGACGGTCAACGGAGAGCCCGTTGGTGACACGCCGTGGGGTGGTGACAGCGACCCGCTCAGAGGTGGGCGCATCACGGTGAGCAAAAAAGGCTACGCGCCCTGGTCAGGGTCGGTCGACGCCGGCATCGACTTCGCGGTGACCGTGAAGCTCAAGCGGCGATAGTACGAAGAGACGGCGGTCGTGCGTCGGGTGTCGTGCTGCTCGAGAATTGAAACTCCCTCGCTCGTACCTCGACATTCGCCGCAAACGCTCGGGCTGCGGCTCACCCGCCGTTGATCATCTCGAGAATGGCGGCCGTCTCGTTCGCCGTTCGCGCCGAGACGTTCAACCCGCGACCGAGGTACGAAAAAAGATGAATGTTGTCGAAGGCGATTGCCTCGTCGCGCGACTTGGTCGTCGAGCCGAGCGAGTAGCTGCTGCGAAACTTCTCGCTGTAGGCGTCGAGCGAGAGGCCGCGAACCGACTCTCCGAAGACGGCCACGTCTGGCGCGATGTGGCAGCTGGCACAATCGAGCGACTCCGATGAATGAATTCGTGGGTTCAGCACCCGCGCCGTGGCCCGAAATGCCTCTGCCTCTTGCGCTTCGCTGACCTTGAAGACCCGCGTCACGTCATCGGGGTGAGTCAACACCGGCTCGATGTCCGCGTCCCACCGGCCGCCGACGATGGTGACCAGCCCCTGCGTCACGACGCTCGTCGTCGCGATCGAAGAGCTGCTCCAGACCCCGTTCTTCTTTTCGCGAATGGCGAAGCGCCAGCGCTGCCCCGCGCCAGTGACGAGATGCTCGAAGTGGGTGACCCGCACCAGGGTGCCGAGGCCCGCAACGCTGCTGATCAGGCTCTTCATCTGCTGGGCGAAGGCGCCCGAGACACCCTCACGGGCGAGCGTTGGGTGCACGCCCAGTGGCACCTCCGGAGCATCGAGGCTGGCGGCGCGCGTGGCTCGCAGGCCGTCGAGCACCCGCTGAAAGTCTGCATTCGAGAGCTGATAGAAGGCGTGAATGGCTCCATCGGCCGCCGCGACCGCCGTGCCACTGGCGGTGAGTTGCTGAAAGACCAGCCGTACGTCGGGCCGGCAGTCATCTGGGGTCTTCGCTGGCAGCAACGTGCCCGGGCAGGGGTCGAATCGCAGCGCGACGACCCGAAGAGCCTTCAGGCGCTCCCCGGCAGGGAGCGTCGCCGCGTCGTCGATGACCGGCACCGTACCGCCCTCGAACACCGAGGCGTCGAGCAGGGGGCCGCCCTTGCCGAGGTCTTCGGGTCGAAGCATCGCGTTCAACTCTCGAGGGCTCGGGAGCGGATACACCACCGACACATCGACGTTGCGAAGTCGGGTGGGGCCCCCCGCTGCAATCACCTGCAGCGTGCCCTTGCCGGTGATGGTTCGGCCCGAAGATCGGCCCGTCACCGAGAACGCGCTCGTGCCAAGCGTGGCCCCTGAGGTCGCCTTCAGAGTGAGCGTACTCGGCTTCGTTTGCGTGACCGTGTTCGCCGAGAGGCTCCCGGTGACCCCTGCCGGCAGGGCCGAAAGCGTCAGGCTCCACGTGCCCGAGGTTCGAATGGAGACCGAGACCTCTGTCAACCCGCCGGCCTGAAGGTGCGGTTGGGCCGAGTCGAGCACCAGCGAGGCCTTCAACGGCCCTTCATTTGAGCCGCTCCCCGAGTCATCGACGGGGCTGGGCCCGCAGCTGGTGAGCGCGACGAGCGGCAGCACGAGCCCGACGAGAAGGCGGCCCTGAATGGTGGCAGACCGATGCATGCGGGCGCCCGCAGCAACGCCCGCGCCGGTGCAACGTACCGCAATGACGAATCGTCTCATCTCAATGCCCCCCGGCTTTCTGACACTGCCTCGATTTTCTGTTGCCGCCTACTCGCAATAGCCCCGCGAGGTGCACACCCCCGACGCGCACGAGCGGTGGTGGCAGTCGGGGACACAGACGCCAACGCCCGCGTCGGTCGAGTCGCACAGGTACCCTCCGCGACAGGTGCTCTGCCCTGCGCGCGGCGCATCGCACCGCTCGTAGCACTTGTTGTCGCTGCACACGTCGGGCACGTGGCACCCCAAGACGTAGCAGGTGTCTTGGCAGTACCCGCCGGGCCACTCGCTGCCGGTGTTGCACCCGCCGAAGACGCCTCCGATTTGGCAATCGGCTTTGACCGCGCAGGGCGACCCCGCGTAGCGATTACCGGTCGACCCGCAGGTGCCGCTGCCGCAGCTCTGGCCCTCGGCGCACCGCGTGCACTGGTTGCCGCTGAAGCCGCACGCTTTCGGCTCGACCGGAGACACGCAGGTGTTGTTCTGGCAGCAGCCCGGGCATGACGAGACGCCGCAGGTTGGGTTCACGCACGTGCCTTGGTCGCAGACCTGCGTTGAGGTGCACCCCACGCACACGGCACCCTTGAGCCCACACGCGAACGCGCTGGAGGGGATGCACGCGGTGCCGGAACAGCAGCCATCGGGGCAGTTCGCGGCGGAGCAACTCGGTACCTCACACACCCCGCTCGTGCTGCAGATGAGCCCGCCTCCGCAGGTGATGCACGCCGCGCCTTGAGCACCGCAGGCCTCGCTCGACTGGCCGAGCAAACAGACGGCCCCGCGGCAACAGCCCCCGCAATTTTTCGCAGTGCAGGTGCCGGCATCGACCACCCCGCCACCGCCGCCGTCACTCACGCCCGCGTCTTCGCTGGTCATGCTGCCCGCATCGCGAGTGCCTGCATCGACGACCGGTTCACTCCCCGCATCACCTCCGGCACCACCACCCCCGTCAGTCACCCCAGTGCTCCCACTGTCGATGCCGCCGGCATCGTGTCCGCCCGTTCCGCCCCCCACGCCTCCGCCAGCGCCTCCGCCAGCGCCTCCGCCTCCGCCCAACGCGAGCTGACAGCTGCCTGCACGGCAGACCTGATCAGAGACGCACGCGGTGCACGACAAACCGCTCGAGCCACACGCGGCTTTCTCGGTGCCGACCTCGCAGGCCCCGCTCGAGTCGCAGCAGCCACCGCAGCTCTTCGAATCACACACCGCTCGAGGTGCGCCGCAGGCCATCACCACGCCCACCAGCACCACGCTCAAAGACCGAGTCATGCCGGGGGAACCCCCAGCGGGGCTCTCGAGCGCAAACATTCACTCCAACCCGGCGTCGTTCTTGCCTCTTTTCGAAGCAACGTTGGCCATGCCCCCGCCGAAAACCCCACGAAGGAGAGACGGCGATGCCCAAAATCGAACCAGCCCCGTCTCTCTTCTACCCGCCCGAGGTGCCGCCCAAGCGAAGCGCGCCGCCGAGGGCTGACCCAACGTCTGAGTCGGGCACGCCGGGGCCGGTCGACGCGTTCGTGCCCGTGCCGTCGGTCGTGCGCCGCACCGATGGCCTGCCGTCACTCTTGGAGCCGGTCACCCCCGTGAGCCTCGGCATCGCGCTGCCGATGAACGTTCACGGCGATACGCACCAGTATCAAATGGCGACCTTCTCGGGCCCGCTCTTCACTGCGGCAGGGCCATCGAAAAAAGACATCACTCAGGGCCAGGCCGGCAATTGCTACCTGCTCTCGACGATGGCGGCGCTGGCCAACACCGACCCTGAGGCGCTTCGAAACATGATTCAGGCAAACGGTGACGGCTCGTACACCGTGCGATTTTTTCGACAAGACGAGGGCGTGGTGAGGCCCAACCCGATCGTCACCTCCGTTCGGGTGAACGCCGATTTTCTGACGCGCGTCACCTTCGACATTGTCGGCAATGCCTTCGCGTTCACGCCGGTCTACGCGACGTCGTTGCCATCGGGCACGTTCGTCGGCGATCGCGCGATGCTGCGTGAAAACGCGATGTGGGTACCCGTGCTCGAGAAGGCCTACACGGTCTTTCGCGGCGGCAAGTTCGACCTGGTGGGGCAAGGCGGCTGGTCACACGAGGTGATGGCCTCACTGCTCGGCCGCAAGGGGTTGCAGAAAAACATCAGCACCCTCGGGCAGAACGCGACCTGGTCGCTGCTCAAAGACTCGATGGCGACGCACTCTCCGATCACCATCTCGACGTTCACCGATGCGGAGCACGCCGCGATGTTCACCAACTCGGGCCTGGTGCCTGGTCACGCCTACGCGTTCATCGATGCCTTCGAGCGCGAGAGCGAGCGCTTCGTCACGCTTCGAAACCCGTGGGGGCATTTCGAGCCCGGCAACGACGGCGTCGACGACGGAGAATTCACCCTGAGCCTGCCCGAGCTCGCGCGCTCCTTCGACATTCTCGCGTACGCGCCCAAGACCCCGTAGGAGCGCGGCGTTCACTTCGCGACGGAGTGGGCGTGCACCGCGTGCACGTGAAACACGCGCCGAAAGAGGGGAAATGTCCACCCCAGGTAGACGACGTTGCTGGTGATCAGCCGCAGCACCCAGGGCGGCACGCCCGGCCAGGCCTCGACCGCGAAGTAGAAGAGCACCGCGCTCGAGAGCAAGGCCACCATCGTGACGCCGGTGAACCGCCACGCTTGACGGGTCAGGTTGCCGTGATGCGCGTGAAAGGCGAAGCGGCGGTTGCCGACGAAGTTCACCACCCCGCCAGCGAGCATGCCCGGCCAGTTCGCCCACTGAGGGTCGAGGCCCAGGCCCGTCGTCAGCGCGAAGAACACGCCGAAATCGACGAGGGTACCCACCCCCCCGGCCACGCTCGATTTGACGAAAAGCACTGCTCGGTTCACAGAGACAACAGCATGCGAAATCGGGGCCCAACGCACCAGAAGTACGCCACCTGCATTCGTCAGCGAGTCGGGTGAGCCCGAGCGACACGGCGCGGCATGCCCTCGTATTTCCTCAATGCGCTGCAGGGCTCGACGTACGGCGCACGGCGCCTCGGAGCCAGTCCACCACAACGAAGAGCAACGGCGTGAAGAAGAGGTTCAGGGCCGTCGAGACCAACATGCCGCCGAACACCGCGGTGCCCAAGGAGCTTCGAGCGGCTGAGCCTGCGCCCGACGAGAACATCAGGGGCACCACGCCGAGCAGAAACGCGATCGAGGTCATCAAGATCGGGCGCAGCCGAAGCGCGCAGGCCTGCTGGGCGGCGTCGATCGCCGTGGCGCCTTCGCTGCGAAGCCGGCGCGCGAGCTCGACGATGAGAATCGCGTTCTTGCTCGAGAGGCCGACCAACATCACCATGCCGACCTGGCAAAAGACGTCGTTGGGCAACCCGCGGAGGGCCTGACCACCGAGCGCGCCGAGCAACGCCAACGGCACCGAGAGCACCACCACGAAGGGCAGCACGAAGCTCTCGTACTGTGCCGCCAACACCAGAAAGACGAAGACCAACCCGAGCACGAAGATGATGCCGGTCTGGCCTCCCGACTCGATCTCCTCCATCGACAAACCTGACCACTCGACCCCGAAGCCCGAGGGCAACGCCGCGCGGGTGACGCGCTCCATCGCTTCGAGGGCCTGACCCGAGCTGTAGCCGGGGGCGGCCGAACCGCTGATCTCGACCGAGCGAAACAGGTTGAAGTGCGAAATCACCTGCGCCGAGGTGGTGGGCTTGACGGTGACCAACGCGTCGAGCGGCACCATCGCTCCGGAGTTGCTGCGCACGTAGAGCGCTCCGATGTCGTCGGGGTTGTCTCGCGCCTTGGCCTCGGCCTGCACGAAGACGCGGTAGGCGCGATTGGCGAAGTCGAAGTCGTTCACGTACTGCGAGCCGAGCGCGACCTGCAGCGTGCCGAAGAGCTGATCAAGCCCAATGTCCAACGACTTGGCGCGCTCGCGGTTGACCGAGACGAGCAGTTGCGGGTCATCGGCGGTGAAGCTGCTGAAGGCGCCGGTGATCTCCTTCGCGCCGCCGACCTTCTCGAGCACCGTGCGGGTCGCCTCGGCCAGTTGCTGCAGCGTCGCCGTGAGCGAGCGATCTTCGAGCTCGAGCTGAAACCCGCCCAGGCTGCCGACGCCCTCGACCGACGGAGGTGGAAATGGAATGACCATCGCCTCGGTGATTTCACCCAACGGGCCACGCAGACGATCGACCACCGCCGAGACGGTGTGCTCTGCGCCGCGGCGCTGCTCCCACCGGCGCATGTTGATGAACATCATGCCGCGGTTGGGCCCGCTGCCGCCGAAGCTGAAGCCGCCGACCGCGAAGACGCCGGAGATCTCGGGTTGATCTCGCAGCACGGTGCTGACCCGCTGAAGCACCTCGCCGGTTCGCTCGAGCGACGTGCCATCGGGGCCGTTGATCGCGACGATGAACCACCCTTGATCTTCATCAGGGATGAAGCCCGACGGCACACTGCGGTAGAGCATGACCGTGCCAGCGACGCAGAGCGCGAAGAGGCCGAGCCCCAGCGCGGTGCGCTTGAGCAACCCGGCCAAGGCCCGGCTGTACCCGGTCTGGAGCACCGCGAGGCCTCGATCGACCCACCGGTACCCGACCCACTTTTCTGCCGACGTGTGCCGCAGCAGCAAGGCCGCGAGCGCAGGCGTCAACGTCACCGACACGAACGTCGAGATCGCCACCGAGAACGCGATGGTGAGCGCGAACTGTTGGTAAATGATGCCAGTGCTCCCGGGGAAGAATGAGACCGGCACGAACACCGCGATCAGCACCAACGAGATCGCGATGACCGGCGCCAACACCTCCTGCATGCCTTCGACCGCGGCGGCGAGGGGCGTCTTGTCTCGCGACTGCTCGAGGTGCCGAGCGATGTTCTCGATCACGACGATGGCATCGTCGACCACCAACCCGGTCGCGAGCGTCAACCCGAAGAGCGTCAAGGTGTTGATCGAAAAGCCCATCAGCTTGACGAACGCGAAGGTGCCGACCAACGACACGGGGATGACGACCGCGGGGATCAGCGTGGCCCGAAAGCCCTGCAAGAACACGAGAATCACGAGCACCACCAGAAACATCGCTTCGGCCAGGGTCTGCAGCACCTCGCGAATCGACTGTTTGACCGCGGTGGTGCTGTCGAACGCGACCTCGTAGGTCAGCCCGCGGGGAAATTCTTTCGAGAGCCGCGCCAGCTCGGCCTTCACCGCGTTTGCCACGTCGAGGCCGTTCGCGTTCGGCAGCTGGGTGACGCCGAGCCCCGAGGTGCTGCGGCCGTTGTATTGAAGCAGCTGACCGTAATCTTCGGCGCCGAGCTCGACGCGGGCGACGTCGCGCAAACGCACCAGGGCTCCATTGGTCGAGCGCAACACCACGTCTTCGAACTCTTTGGGCTCCGAGAGTCGGCCCTGCGCGACCACGTTGAGCTGAAACTGTTGCCCCGCGGTGGTCGGAGGTTTGCCGATCTGCCCCGCGGCCACCTGCAGGTTCTGCTCACGCAGCGCGTTCACGACGTCAGGCGGAGTCAGGTGCCGGCTCGCCAACTTCGCCGGGTCGAGCCAGATGCGCATCGAGAAACGGCGGGCTCCGAACACCTCGACGCTGCCGACGCCTTTGACCCGCTTGAGCGCGTCTCGCATGTAGATGTCGGCGTAGTTCGAGATGAACTGCGCGTCGTACTGGCCGCTCTCATCGTACAGGGCGGCCGCCAGCACGAAGCTGCCGGCGGTCTTGGTGATGGCGATGCCGTTTTGCCGAACCTCGCCGGGCAAGGTGCCTGACGCGGTCTGCACCCGGTTCTGCACGTCGACCGCGGCCACGTCGATGTTGCGCGAGGGCTCGAAGGTCACCGTGATGTTCGAGGACCCGTCGCTGGCGCTGCTCGAGGTGATGTACTTCATGCCCTCGACGCCGTTGATCGCCTGCTCGAGCGGCGTGGTGACGGCCGACTCGACCACCTGGGCCGAAGCACCGGTGTACGACGAGCTGATGTTGACCTGAGGCAGCGCGAGGCTCGGGTATTGCGCGACCGGCAACCGGGGTATGGCGAGGGCTCCGACCAAGACGATGATCAGCGCGCAGACGCTCGAGAAGACCGGGCGGTGAATGAAGAACGAGACGAACACGGGTGGGCGCCTCTACTTCGCTGCGTTCTGGAGCTCGACGGGAGTGCCGTCTCCGATTTGCTGCACACCGGCCACCACCACCTGCTCACCGGCCTTCACGCCGCTGGTGATGACGAATTCATTGCCCCGCAGCGGCCCCAGCACGACAGGCGTTCGACGGGCCGTCAAACGACCTCCGCCATCGGCTCTCTCGACCACGAAGACGAAGGCTTGGCCTGCCTGGCGAACGACTGACACGGTGGGTATCGAGAGGCCGTCACCCTCGCTCCAGATGACCCGAGCGCGAACCACCTGTTCAGCGCGCAGCGAAGGCATCGCCTCGAAGGCGCCTTTGATCAGCAGCAACTGGGTGGCGGGGTCTGCCCTCGGAGAAACGAAGATCACCGGGCTCTCACCGAGCGCCTCGTCGTCTTGGCCGAGCAAGCGAATGCGGCTTTGGGCCGTGAGCGCGACCGAGCGCTCGACCGGCACCGACACCTCGGCCTCGAGGCCCGCGTCTTGGGTGACCGAGGTCAGCAGCGTCGCCGGAGTCACGAAGTCGCCCACCTTGACTGGCACGTTGCCCACGACGCCCTCGAAGGGAGCCACGATGGTGAAGAACGAGAGCCGCGCTCGCTGCGACGCAATCAACGCGTCGGTGGCCCGCACGTTGGCCTCGGCCTGATCGGCCTGCACTTGCGCCTGATCAGCGTCTTGCTGGCTGACGATGCCGTCACCGCGCAACAACTTCGAGCGGGCCTGCCGGTCTTTGGCGAAGGTCGATGAGGCCGCGAGCGACTCGCGGGTCGCCACCAGGTTCTGCATCGAGGCCTGCTCGGCGGCGGCGTCGATTTGAATCAGCAGCGCGCCCAGCTTCACCGTGGTGCCCGGCTTGACCGAGATGGCGCGCACGTAGCCCGTGACCTGGGGGTAGAGGCTCACCGCGCGGCGCGAAGTGAGCGTGGCGAGGTAGTCAGTCGAATCTTCAATCAACTTGGGAGCGACGGTGATGACCTTGACCAGGCTCGGCGGCTGCTCCGGCATGGCCGATTCACTCGGCTTCGAGCACCCCGCCAGCACCACCAGCACCGTTGCAACGCGAAGAGGGCTCATAGAGGGCAGTCGGCCAGGGCGAAGAGGGCCACGACCCGGGCGCGAATCACGTCGTATTCACGCAGGGCGAGGTTGAGTTGCTGTTGACGCAACGATGACGCGGCGGTCACCAACTCGAGGCTGGTGCCGAGGCCGGCATCGAAGGCGCGACGGGTGAGGCTGTCGGTCTTCGATGATTGTTCGAACGCGGCGGCGGCAATCTCGCGTGATTTCTCGGCCACCGCGATGCCCCGCTTGGCCCGCTCGACGTCGATTTTACCTTGCCGTGCAGTGCCCTGCGCTCTCGCTTCGGCCTCGGCTTCTTGGGCGTGCGCGTCTTTGAGCGCGCCATATCTTGCCCCGCCGTCCCAGATCGGCACGGTGAGCACGGCCTGCAAGTTCCAAATGGGGAAGATGCCAGAGCCGGGGAAGATGAAGACCTGCGCGGTGCTGCGCACGGCGACCGATGGCAGAAATTGGGCCTTCACATCGAGAACGCCGCGGTGCGCGACGTCGACCCGGGCGTTGGCGGCGAGCTGATCAGGGCGCGCGGTCAGCTCGCTCACCGCGTGACACGAGGTGTTCAATTGATCAGCCAGGCCGTTGAGTTGAAAGTCGGGCCGCACGCCGACCGCACCGTCGACGCCGAGCGAGAGCGCCAGCGTCTCTCGGGCCTGGCGCAGGGTTTCGTCACCGGTCACCACCTGGGCGCGAGCGACCTCGGTGTCTTGGCGCAACCGACCCAGGTCGATTTCGGTGTTCGCTCCAGCGCGGTTCGAGCGATCGGCGAGGCGCAGCCGATCGAGCGCGTCACGCAGGCCCACCCGGTTGAGCTCAGCGAGGCGCTCGGCCGTCACCACCGAGAGGAGCGACTGGGCGAGGTTGAGCAACAACAACCTTCGGGCATCGGCCAGACCGAGTTGACTGGCCCGCTCGGCGTCTGAGGCGAGCGCAACCGCGTTCCACGACCGGGCGTCGATGACGGCGAGCTGCGCGACCAATGAGAGCGTCTGGTACGGCGCTGCACCAAAGAGGGCCGAGGTGGTGGCGTCTCCGCCAGGGGGCGCGGGCAGGAGGCTGAACGAGGCGACCCCGGTGCCAGCAATCGTGGGCAACAACAGCCCGAGGGCCTGCCGCTTGCGGCCCTGCGCACGCACGGTCTCAGCGACGGCGATTCGCAAATCGGTCGAGCTCTGGCGCCAAAGCGTGAGCGCTTCGCCCCACGAGCTGAGTTGGCGCTCGGCGGCAGGCACCGGCTCGAGCATCGGGTCAGCCTCGGCGGCCTGGGCCACCACCGGTGCCAGCACGAGCATGACGATGAGCCTCGCGCGAGAGAGCATGCGACTGCGTATGCCACGCAGCACCGGCCAGCCGCAGAACAAAAAGCATCGCGCCCGCTCGTTCACGGGGAGCACGACGAACGGGCGCCGAGGGCCTGACCAGGGTAAGGCGCGGCGATGATGGCTCGCTCGGTGTGTTGGCTGATTTTCTTCGCGCTTTTCGGCGGCTGCACCGCACGTACGTACCGTGGGGCGGTGGAGACGCTGGTGTGGCCGACGACGAGCGCGCCGAAATACACGGTGTCGGATGGCGAGACGCTGACGCTCACCAAGCATCTCACCGGAGAGGTCGTGCCCCTGCCCTTCATGACCCGCAAGGTCTCTGCGCCGGTGCCCGAGCACATTCGATTTTCGACTGACGGCGCATTGCTGTTCGTGCCGATTCGCGAAGACCTGTTCGCGCCGAATCGCGACCCGCTCGGGATCAGCTATCGCCTCAGCGTGTGGGACTTGGAGCGAGATCAGCTCGTCAAGACCATCGACATCGACGAGGCGCTGCTGACGTCGCGGTAGTTATTCGGCTTCGGGCACTTCGGCGGTCTGCAGCTGCGCCTGATCACGGCGAGCAACCACCGCAATCGCGAGCAACATCACGGCGCCGAGGGTCGACCACCAGATCTGCATCGGCGCGAAGGTCAACAAGTGATCAGCGCCGTGGTGAAACAAGCTGATCACCCCACCGAGCATCGACCCGGCGACGCCCAGCGTCAGCGTGCCGGCGAGCCCCAAGAACCGCGTGCCCGGGAAGGTCGAGCGGGCCGACCAGGCAGCGAGGAAACCGATGATGAGGGTCAGCGAGAGGTTCATGGGGCAGGCTCGCAGTGGTTATCGGGGCCGTCACCGATCAAGTTGTCGGCGCGCCGCAAATCAATGTTTTTACTACCGAATTTGCCAAAGATGCGGCACGCGGTCGGCACCGATGGCGAACAGGGCGTGCGCATCGATGAAGTGCACCGCGGCGACCCGGCCAGCATCCGCCGGTATCTCGGCCCACAGCGCCCCGCTCTCCCGATTCCACAGGTGCACTTCTCCGTTGCTGCCGGTGGCGACCCACTCGGAGCTCACGTCGAGCGCGGTGATCTGCCCGCGGGTGGTCGCGAAGGTGCGTGCGCCCGAGTCGCTCCATTCGGTCAACCTCGCGTCGGCGCCGGCCGAGTACAGGCGTTGACCGTCTGGAGCCCACTTGACCACCAGCACCGCGCCGTCGGCCTGCCCGGTCTGAGGGCGTTCTTTGCCATTCTCAGCGTCATAGAGCGCCACCCGCTTGTCTTCACGAGCCGCCGCGACGGTTCGGCCATCGGGAGAAAACGCGAGGTCGTGCATTAGGCCTACGCGCTCGCGTGAAATCTCACGATTGAATTGAAGACTCCACATCACCAGCGTGCCGTCGCTGAAGGCCCATGCGGCGCGTGCACCATCGGGGCTGACAGACATCGCACAGACCGGGTGTTTGCTGGTGTCGAGGGCGTTCACCTCTCCGTTCCACCGCTGGGCCAGCACTTGCCCGTCATCGCCACCGCTCAGGTGCCGCAAGGCCCCAGGCGTGCCGTCGCCAGTCACCTCGACCACCGCTCGCACCGCGCCCGCGTGATGTGATTCGAAGAAGCTCACCTCGTGTGAGCTCACGTCGTATTTGCGAATGCGCCCATCGCTCAAACCGCTGACCAGCCACCCCCGCTTCCACCAAGCGTGAAACGTCGGGGCCGCGTCTTCTGACAAGACCTCGATTCGTTGTGGCAGCCCGAGCAAGAACAGTGACGGCGCTTGCGGAGCGACCACCACCGCGAGCACCTCGTCAGCCACCGGGGCCAGCGCGTTGATCGGCGCCTCGAAGTCGCTGACCACGCCCTCCAGGCTCCAGTCGGGAAACCACCACTGCACCGTGCCCGCGCGATCGGCGCTGATCATTCTCGATGAGCTGATCAATGACGAGACGTCGTCGCGATGCCCGGTGGTCACGTACTTGACGCCACTCCTCGAGAGCTCGAGCACGGTTCGCTCAAGCCCCACCGTCACCGTCTGCGAGTCGGCAAAGAGGGCACTACTCCGACCCTTGATTTCAATCGGCGTGGCGCCACCGAACTGGGCCCGAACGATCATGCCACCCGATGCAGCGAGCACGTCTTTCGCCGCGGCGAGTGTCTGCACCGGGCCGGGCATCGCCCACCGAACGGTCTGCGTGCCGTCGACGCTGATCTCGATCACCCGCCCGTCACGCAAGCCAGCGAAGAGCGAGGGGCCTCCGGTGCTGGCGAGGCTGAGCACCGTGCTGTCGAAGCCGGTGAACTGCTGCACCTGCTCGCGGGTGCTCAGGCTCCACACATGCACGATGCGATCATCTCCCGCAGATGCGAGGCGATCTCCACTGAGCACCACGACCGCGCGCTGCCAGCCCACCGGGCCGAGCTTGAGCGAACCCTCCGAATGCCCATCGACGAGAGAGAACAATGCAACGCCGCCCAGAGTGCCGCACGCGACCAACGAGCCGGCCTGTGCGACCGCCGAGCACCCGGCCTCGACCCCGACTTTCCAGAGTGTCTTGGGCACGCCGCGCTCGTCGGCGACCATCAACACTCCACGCGCGAGCGGCTGATCAGCCAACCCGGCAGCTCGGTTCGCAAGGCTCAGGGCGCGGCGGGTGTCTTTCGCTCGCAGGGCGTCAACCGCGCTCTCGGCCAACGCCCGGGCCACGTCGAGCTGATCAGCGGGCACCGTCGCCTGCGGGCGCGGCGGCGCGGGGAGCAGGGTGAGCAACGCACCCTGCACCGCCAGCGCCACCAGCACGGCCCCCACGACCCACCGGCCCATCGAGGGTCGTTCGAAGCGCTGGGTCTTCTCGAGCGCCTCGGCCATCTCACTCGCATTCGCAAAACGCAGCTGAGGGTCTTTCTGCAACGCCCGCTCAATCACGCTGATCAACGCTTTGGGAGCGCGGCGCTCGAGCTCGCGAATCGAGGGCGTCGGCTCTTCGAGCACCGCGGTCAGCACATTCGCGCCATCGAAGGGCAGTCGCCCGGTCACCAACTCGAAGAGCAACACCCCCAGCGCCCACACGTCGGTTCGCGAGTCGCTCACGCCCGCGCGCACCTGCTCAGGGCTCATGTATGCCGGAGTGCCGCTGCCCCCCGACAAATCGGCCTCGCCGGAGACATTGGCGAGCCCCCAATCGAGCACCTGGGTCTCGCCGAAGGGGCCGATCATCACGTTCGCGGGCTTGAGGTCTCGATGCACCACGCCGCGGCTGTGCGCGTAGGCGATGGTCTGCACCACGTCGATGAAGTGCGGCAACACCGAGAGGCGCTCAGCCAGGCTCTCGCAGCGGGTCATCGCCTTTGCCAGCGAGTCTCCAGCGATTCGGCGCATCGCATAATACGGAGTGCCGTCGGCTCTCCTGGCGAGCTCGTACACCGGCACCACGCCGGGGTGCTCGAGCCGGGCCATCACCCGCGCCTCGCGAATGAAGAGCGAGCCGACCAGCGGGCCGACCGAGCTCTTCTCGTTCGCGTGCTCGGGCAGCAGTTCTTTGACCGCGACCTCGCGCCTTAGGTGGGTGTCGTAGAGCCGAAGCACGCGGCCCATGCCGCCGCGGCCGAGCTCGCTGACGCCCTCGACGACGGTGTAGCGGCCCTCGAGCTCGACGGGGAGCGTGTCGATCTCGGTGGGGAAAGGTGCGAGCGCGAGGTTGCTCGGCCTGGTCTTGGGCAGCTCGTCGTCGTCGCTCACGGGTCATTTCAAAGCACGGCTGCCCCCGTAACCGCTCGAATTTCATGCAAACCGCCGCCCTCGAAAAAAGTCACCCGACTGATCAGACCCGAAGGCCCAGCGAGTCGTTGAAGGGCGCCCTATGAACCGAACGACTGCTTTCGTGGCGCTGGCTGGAGCACTGGTTGTCACCGCGGTCATCGCAGGCTTGCCGAGGCATTCTTCGCCGCCGCCGACACCGCCGATGCCGCAGACGATTCCGCCTCCGACGATGCCCAGGCCGATACCGGCACCTTCAGGCCCGATGGCCGCGGCGCAGGTGGGCTCGCTGTCGATGACCGGGCGCCTCTCACACCCGTATTTGGTTGAAGGCACCCAAGACCTGTTCGCGACCCTGGAGGTCTCGGCCGCCGAGGTGCCTGGAGCCAAGAGAGCACCGGTGAACTTCGCCCTGGTGATTGACCGATCGGGGTCGATGGCGGGCGAGAAGCTGCAGCAGGCCAAGCGCGCCGCCTCGCGCCTGGTCGAGCTGCTCGACTCGAACGACCGCTTGGCGATCGTGAACTACGGCAGCGACGTGCGCACGTACCCCAGCTCGTTCTGCACGCCCGACAAGAAGGCCCAGATGCAGGCGGCGATTTCGCGCATTCAAGAAGAAGGTGGCACCAACATCGGTGATGGGTTGCGAATGGGCCAGTCGCAGCTGGCGGTCGCGCAGAGCGACTTTCGGGTCAACCGCTTGCTGCTGCTCTCTGACGGGCAGCCGACGGTCGGCATCACCACCGCGCAGGGGCTGACGAACCTGGTGAGCACCATTCGGCAGACCGGCGTCAGCGTGACCTCGCTCGGCGTGGGCGCCGACTTCAATGAAGACCTGATGCAGCGGTTGGCCGACGTGGGTGGCGGTGCGTACGGCTTCGTCTCGAATGCGCAGGTGATGTCGACGCTGTTCGAGAAAGACCTGAAGCAAGCGGGCACGATGGTCGCGCAAGGCGTGGTGGTGCGGTTTCTGTTGCCCCCGGGCGTCGCGCTGGGTGAGGTCTTCGGCCGGCCGACCACGGTCGAGGGGCGTCAGGTTTCGGTGGTGTTGCCTGACTTCTCGGCGGGCCAGGTCGAGAAGCTGATCGTTCGATTGACCGCGTCGACCACCGGCGCGGCAGAGAGCTCGACGGTTGAGATCGCCAACTTCGGCCTGAGCTACCGCGACCTCATCGCCGAACGCGACGCGCAGAGCGACGTGCGGTTGTCAGCGCTGGTGACGCATGACGCGAAGGTCGTCACCGCCAGCCGAAACAAAGACGCGTTTCTCGATGCGACCCGCGCGCAGACCTCATCGAATTACAAGAAGGCCGCCCTCGCGATGGACCGCGGCGATTTCGCCTCGGCGACCGCGGCCGTTCAAGCCAACACCGAGCTGCTCGACTCGGCGGCGGTGTTGGGTGGCGCGGGCTCGGTCGCGGCTGACCGGGCAGAGAATGATCAATTCTTCGGCCTCACCTCATCGGCCGAGAAAGCGCCGGTCGAGGAGCAGCGAATTCGCACCAAGCAACTCAAGGTGCAGTCACTGCGTGGCTCGGGTCGCGGTGAGAAGTCGCTTTACTGAAGAATCGAAGCGGCACCGCGCCTGCAGTGACCTCTCGCAGGAGACTCTTTCAATGCCCCACACCGTGTCAGGCCAGCCGCGCTCGAACCCCAAAGAGGCGCCGCCGACGCCGCCGAGCGCTGCCCTTCGCGAACCATATCTGCAGCTCTCGAAGGTGTTGTTGCAGCTCAGCTCACCGCCCTACTTCGCGGTCATCTCTGATCTCCCCGGCACGCTCTTCGCGCCGCGCGCGGTGAGAGAGGCCGTCGAACGAGGGGCGCAGGTGACGATTTACAAGCAACACTTCGACCTTGCACACGCGCGCACCACCCGCCCCGACCCCGCCAATGCGACCGAAGTCGCCCGCACGCACCAGGCGAGCGCAATCAACAACCGGGCGGTTCAAGCGCAGCTGTTGACCGCCAAGCTCATCGACCACCTCGACGTCGACGACTAAAGCCTCAGTGCGTCGTCAGCTCACTCACCAATGCCGGAGCGCCGTAGATCACCTTCAAGGCCTCGAGCATCGCGGCGGGGTGGAGTGACACGCAGCGGTTGACGGCCTCGTCAAACCAGTACGCGCCACCGATCGACTCGACGTTGCCATCGAAGGCGAGGCCCACCACCCGGCCCTCTTTGTCGAGCATCGGGCTGCCTGAGTTGCCACCGACGATGTCGTTGTCGGTCACGAAATTGAATG
>JANLPS010000225.1:0-3818 GCA_031367385.1 Archangium sp.
CTCACCCTTGGGGGCGAGTATCAAGTAGCTCATCTTGAGCGACTCCTTGTGGAGCGTGGCCGCGCGGGCGATCGAGGTGGTCAGCTCAGGCATGCGCCAGTTGCGCTCGGCGTGACACCCGGCGGTCTCGTTGATCAACGCGGGGCAGTGGCCGCGAAACAGGCACGGCGCGCGAATGGTGAGGCCGTGATCGACCAACACGTCGCGAAGCTGCAGCAGGGCCCGTGAGGTCTCGCGCAGGGCGGGCTCGATGATCAGCAGCGAGCCCCCTGGCTTGACCCGCTCGAGAATCTTTTCGACCAGGGCCGCGCGCTTGCCGATGTCACCCTGGTACAGCTCGTTGATCACGTGCCCCATGGTGATGAGGTCGAACTGCCCGTCGGGGATGGGCTTTTCAGGCGCCCAGTCGCGGGTGCTCAGGCCCTCGCTGGCTTCAATCGCGAGCGCGCGGGCCAGGTCGAGCGCCGGGCGGCTGCGATCAGCGGCGATTGCTTCTCCTGCGCCGGCATCCATCGAGGCGAAGGCGAGGGGGCCAGGCCCAGAGCCCAGGTCGAGCATCGAGCGAGGCCGCTGCGGCAATTCAGAGAGCGTGGCGCGCGCCTGGGCATAGCTGACCGGCCAATAAAAGAGCAGGTACGCCCCGAGCAGCTTCGGGTCGTCCATATACCTTGCGCCGGCCAGGGCACGGTCTCGGGTCAAACCGTGCGAGAGCTGCTTGACGCCCGCGGCGACCTCTCTGAGCTCTTGCGGCGTCAGCTCACCAGCTGGCGGTTGCTCGGCGTCGAAGCGGCGTGACGGTGGCGGAGCGGCCTTGCCCCCGCGCCGGTGCTTGCGCCACACCGCGATGAGCCGGGGCACCCACGCGTCGAGGTCGCGCGCTGCGTCAGAAGACATGGGGCTCCTCTAACCCTCTCGGGGCATTGCGAGCCAGGGCCGTCTTCAGCCGGGCCCAGCACTTTGACAACGCGGCTGAAATCGAGTCTGGAGTGCCTCATGGCCGTTCCTCCTGCTGGTTCCGGTAGCGCCGACGCAGCGTCGAAGACCCTTGCCGCGAAGCTGACGACGGCGCGGGCCGAGCAGTTCTCGGCGTTGGCTTCGTTCACCGAGGCTGAAGCGGCCCTGGTCAAAGCCAAAGCCGAGATGAAGACCGGGTGGCTCGGCGGGGCGATGAAGACGCCACTGATCGCGCTCACCGAAGCCTCAAAGGCGTTCGACGCCGCGAAGAACCGACTTGCTGCGGCGAACAAAGAGCTCGAGGCGGCTCAGGCCGCGAACCGCACCCCCAAAGGGCAGGCCGAAGCGGCCGCGGCGCGAGACCGCAAGGGCTAACGCTCAGTACTGAAGCAACACGCCGACGCCGAGGGAGGCATAGCGATCGGGCGTGGTGAAGGCGGCTCGAAAATCAGTCTGCGCGACGTATCGAAAATGCGCGGCGAGGGTGAGATTTTCGTTGAGCGCCACGCCGAGCATCGCATCGCCGCGAACCGCGATGGGGGCGTGGCCGTTGAGCTGGTGAAGCCGCAGCGCCAGCGCGTCAAGCAACACCGGCCCCAGGTGCAGGGCGAGGTGGGCTCCGTACCCCGCGTAGAGCGTGCCTCGCAGGCGGGTATCGTCTTCGGAGTCGACGACGGTCTGCTCGTTGGCCAGGCGGACTCCGCCGACACCGGTTGCGCTCAGCTCGACGGGGCCCAGCCGAAGGCCGGCTTCGGGCCGCACGTCAGCGTCGCCGAGAAAAAAGGTGCTGAGCAAGAACTGCAGGTCGACCCCAGCGCGCAGCACCGCGAGGCCTGCCGCTGCGAAGCCGGGCACCACGCCGAAGTTCAGGTCCATCGAGACGGCGCCGGTCGACTTGTTGTCTGGAGTCGGTTGGACGCCCCCGCCGATGGCGATGAGCAAGTCACCATGCGGTACCTGCCTGGCTTGAATCGCCTCGAGCTCGGCGTATTCAGCCTCGACGCTCGCTGACGGTGGCGGCAGCGGGAGCCCACCGCCTGCTGGCAGCGCCCCGACTTCGACCCGGGGCGTGCCTGAAACCAGCGCCACCAGCGACGCCGCAGGGAGCGTCAACCCCAAGATTTTCTTGGACTCTTCGGCCGCGGTCGGGTCGAGCGCGACGGCTTCGACTGCCAGCGCTCTCGCCATCGCAGGGGTCTCGCGCGCCTTGGCCAGTCGAGCGGTGGCCCGTGCGTGGGCCCACTCGCCAAGCGCCTTCTTCACGAAGCGCTCGACGTCGTGGCCCAGCCCACGCTTGAGGCTCTGCTCGGTGTTGCTGCGAAACGAGCGAGAGCCGACGTTCGATGACGTGTACTGCTCGTCGTGATCGCTGGCGGTGAGGCGGTCGCTGACGGTGATGCTCTGTTCGTCGCCGGTCACGGTCACGGTGATTGGCAAGCTCACGCTCGAGTCGGCGAGCGTCACCTGCACCCGTTCGGTGCGCGGCTCGGTGTCGGTCACCGTGACCATGCGGGTGTGGGGTATCTGGTCGGTCACCGAAACGAACTTGGTGGTGGGCTGTTCGCTGCACTCGGTCACCAAGACCGATTCGGAGCGAGCGTCGAGCTTCTTCGAGACCTGCGAACAGACGCGCTCGCTCCCGGTCACCTGCGCGATGCGGTCGACGCTCTCGTAGTACGTCTCTTGCTGTTGTCGCTGCACCTGAACCGTGAAGCCCATGTTGCGAGCTTCTGTTGAGGTTCGCCGCGCGACCTCGCAGCCGCCGAGCGTGACGTGCACCGCCGCCGACGTGCCGCTGGCCGAAGCGGGCAGGGTGATGCTTTGGGCTTCGGTGCACGACGAGCCGCTCCAATCGAGCGCGGGGTTGGTGGTGGTCAGGTGTGCGACTTCATCGACCGCGGGGCCTGGGGTCACCGGCTCTGCGACCCAGGCGTGCATGCGCGCGTAGAGAAACCGCTCGGGCACCGTGGTCGCCGCAGCCTCGGCTTGAGCGACCTTCTGTCTGACCTCGGCCACGACCCGGCTCTTGAGCGTGGGGCCTGGGCTGCTCGCGCGCGAATGTTCGGTCAGCCGGCTCACCAGCTCGAGGGCTTCGAGCCACTGGCCCTTCGCGATCATCATGTCGAGCTCGGGCGTGCGTTGCTCGAGCATGGTGCCTTCGACCCGCTCGGCTTCAGCGGCCACGGCAGGGCGGCCGCGTCGATCGGCCTCGGCGATGATCTGCTGCACTTGAGAGACGGCCTGGTCGGTGCTCGAAGTGCCCAGGGCCTTCAGCTGCTCGCGCAACCACGCATCGACGACCTGCCCCTGACGCTCGAGCAACCCAGCCCTGGCTGATTCGCTCACGGTCACCGAGCTCTTCAGCGCCCGGTCGATGTCGGCGACCGCTTGCGCCGGGCCTCCCGCTCCGCTGCCCGTCGTGACACAGGCAGCACACACCACAGAACAGACAATCGAGACCGCACGCATGGGGCGAAGAACTATCACGGCCATCGCCTGAGCCCGAGTTTCAGGCTTTTCGCGCCCTCACAGGTTAAGCAGGGCGCCCATGATTGAGGTGCGCGCGCTCAAGAAGCACTACCAGGTTCACAAACGGCCTCCCGGCGTCGCGGCGGCGGTTCGCTCGTTGTTCAAGCGCAAGTACGAGACGGTCAAAGCCGTCGACGGCATCGAGTTCACCATCAAGGCCGGTGAGCGGGTCGGGTTCTTGGGGCCCAACGGCGCGGGCAAGACCACCACGCTCAAAGTGCTTTCTGGGCTGCTCTACCCGAGCGATGGCTCCGTCAAGGTCGAGGGCCACACGCCGCAGCGGCGCGAACCTGAATACCTGAAGAAGATCATGCTGGTGATGGGCCAGAAGCAGC
>JANLPS010000226.1:0-2377 GCA_031367385.1 Archangium sp.
CGCTCGCCCACGTCCATGATGCGCGCGGCTTTGGTGAAGTAGTGCGCGGCGGCTTCGGCAGAAGTCATGGTGGCGCAGAACATAGGGCTTTGGGTTACATGGCGTCCATGATTCGGGTCGTTCATGGGTGAGGGCATCGAACGAGACCGGGCGCCGCTGCTCTCGCTGGCGCGCCGGGTTCGCAGCCTGCGCGAGGGGCTGCGGCTGACCCAAGAAGAATTCGCCCGCCGCTGCGACATCTCGGTCAGCTTCGCCTCGCTCCTCGAGCGGGGGGAGCGCAGCCCCAGCTACGAGACCCTGCTCACCATGGCCCGGGTGCTCGAAGTGGGCGCCGCCGAGCTGTTTCGCGATGGGCCGTCGGTCGAGGTGCTCGACCCCTCCCACGCCCGGTTGCTCGACTTCGCGCGACGCTCGCACCTCTCGCGCATGCAAATCGACCGCTTGGTGGCCGTGGGGTACGCGATGTTCGGCCTCGAGCAGGAGCCCGCCGACGAGCGCACGCCCCGGTGCTCGATTGAAGGCTGCGAGCGCCCGGTGCTGGCCAAGGGCCTGTGTGCGCCTCACTACCACCGCGAGCGCCGAGCCCGGCTGCAGTCTTGAACGTGAGGCCCTTGATGAAGCGACTGCGTCTGTGGTTGTGCATCGGGGTGGTCGCCGGGTGCGGCGGGTCGGCGCGCAGCGGTGAAAAAGGGGCGCTCGAGTTTCACTTTGGCCTGGGCGGCTGCAGCTCGGTCAGCGCGGCGAACGCGACCCTGGCCAAGGGCAGCACCACCGATTTGATCATCACCGACGGCACCTCGAGCAAGCGCACCCAGCTCGCCGTCGAGAGCGGGAACCCCGGCGTCATCGAGCTGCCTTCTGAGACTTTCGACCTCGCCTGCACCGGCGGCGACTGCGCACAGACCGAAGGGCGCTTGTCGCTGGCGGCGCGGAACACCGGCTCATCGCGAATCGCTTTTTCGAGTGGCGGCACGGTGATCGACGCGCTGCAGGTGCGGGTCAGCGAGGCGACGTCGGTCGTGCTGGCTGACAAAGACGGCAAGGTGATTGGGGTGAAGGCGAAGGTCGGTACGCCGTTCGAGCTGGCCGCGACACTCAAGGCCGGGGGGCTGACGGCGTTGGCGAAGGCTCCGTTCAGCTGGTCGGTCGAGGGCACTTCGCTGCCGCCGATTTCGTCGAGCGACAGCGTGGTGTCGGTGAACCCTGTGACCGCGGGGGTGAGCACGGTGAGCGTTCGCTTCGGCGAGCTGACTGCGCAGCTGGTGGTCGCGGTCGACGCGCAGAACTAGCTGCGGCCCCCAAGGGTTACGGGGTGGCCAGGCGCACGAAGGCAAACCCGCCGTCGCTCACCCGCCACACATCGAAGGGCAAGTTGGGCGCGCCCACATTCACGTCGAAATTCAACTGGCCGGTGACCCCCTTGACCGAAATCGGGGCCTTCGCCTTGAGCAGCGTCACGGCTTCACGCCAGGCGCCCAACCCCCCCAGCGTCAGGGGGCTCCCCCCGTCGGAGGTCATCGACAGCATGCCCTTCGCCATTCGCGGCCCGGTCAGCGCACCCGCATCTTGCGAGTCCCACACGGAGGCCAGCATCACCATGAAGGCGGCGTCGTACCCAGAAGGCGCGACCGAGGTCTCGACTCCGTAGAGCGCTCCGAGCCGCCCGGGGAACATGGCGTCGGTGCCTTGCGTCGGCGCGACCCCGAGCATGCCGTCGAGCTCTCGCGCCACGATTGGAGTGCTGAACAACGCAGGCGTCTTGGCGCTGCTCGACAGCAGCCAGCGATGCCCGGTGGAGCGTTCAAGCCCGTTGGAGATCGCTGCGACGCTCATGACGACCTGTATCTGCGCCGCGGAGCCGATCAACACGCTCGCCGTCGGCCCGAGGTCGGTCTTCATTCGGTTCACCAGATCGGTGGCGTTGACCTGCACCGGGTAGACGAATTCGCGGGTCGTGCGACCGGCGTCGGCTACCCGCCCGCTCAGCTCGTGGGCGAAGCGATCTCGGTCATCGTCATCTTGGTAGACCACGGCGACCTTGGTCTGGGTGATGTACTGCTCATTCTCAGTCAGCAGCTGCGCCATCACCGAGGCCTGCGCCGAATCGGGCGGAGCCACGCGAAACGTGGCGTGGTCTGCCTGAAACAAGTCGATGAACCCCAGGCCGCTCGCGTTCGGAGACATCACCAGCGTACCGGCCTCCTTGCGTAACGTGTTCTGCGCCGCCAGAAAGCTCACCGCGTTGCCCGACGTCAGCAGCGCGGGCAGCTGCATTTGCCCGACGGCCCACTCGATTTGCTTGATGGCGAGGCTGTCGTTGCTCTGCGTGTCGCAGGCGTACAGCGCGAAGCTCGCGAGCTTCTGCTGGTTCACTTCA
>JANLPS010000260.1:0-27723 GCA_031367385.1 Archangium sp.
CGGCCAGGTGGTGGTCGACGTCTTTCCGGCGACGGTGTTCGATAAATTGCTGCTCAGTGGCTACACCGCCGAGGTGTGGATGCAGCCCTCGGTCACGAGCTCGAACGTGACCAACCACATGGCCGTCGCGTATGCGAAACCCGATACGACGGGGGGCCTGGCTTTGGTGCTCGGTGCCGGCAACATCGCCTCGATTCCTCCGCTCGACGTCATCTACGAGCTGGTGGCCGAGAACCGGGTCGCGCTGTGCAAGATGAACCCGATCAACGACTACCTGGGCCCAATCTTCGAGCGCATCTTCGCTCCGATGATCGAGCAGGGCTTCGTGGCCTTCGTTTACGGTGGCGCCGAGGTCGGAGCGCCGCTGGTGAACGACGCCCGGGTCAGCAAGGTGCACATCACCGGCAGCGCCAAGAGCCACGACACCATCGTCTACGGCCCCGGAGAAGCAGGTGCCGCACGCAAGGCCAAGAAAGACCCGCTGCTCACCAAGCCAATCACCAGTGAGCTGGGCGGCGTGGGCCCGGTGATCATCGTGCCCGGCCCGTGGACCGACGCGGACCTGCAGTTTCAAGCGGAGCACGTGGTCACGCAAAAACTGCACAACAACGGCTTCAACTGCATCGCGGCCCAGGTGATCGTGCTGCATCAGGAGTGGGAGCTGCGGGAGAAGTTCTTGAGCCGGGTCGAGGCGACGATGCGCACCATCGCTCCGCGGCCTGCGTACTACCCGGGGGCCAAAGATCGGCAGACCGAGGCGGCGGCGGCCCACAAGACCGTCGAGCTCATTGGCAGTGGCGAAGTGCCGATGACCCGCATTCAAAACGTCGACTCGCGCTCGAACGACTCGGCGTTTCAAACCGAGTACTTCGGCTCGACCTGGGCCGAGACGACCATCTCAGCGAGTGATGCCGCTGCATTCTTGAAGGCCGCCGTCACCTTCGCGAACGAGAAATTGATGGGCACGTTGGGCGCTCAGATCTTGATTCACCCGATCACCGCGCATGAGCTGGGGCCCAAGCTCGAAGAGGCGATCGCCGAGCTCAAGTACGGCACCATCGGCATCAACGCCTGGAGCGGCGTCGGGTTTCTGCTCTCGAACGCGGCCTGGGGCGCGTACCCCGGCCACCCGCTCGAAGACATTCAGAGCGGCCGCGGCGTGGTGCACAACGCGTTCTTGCTCGATCAGACCCAGAAAACGGTGGTCCGTGCCCCGTTCGCGCCCTTCCCCCGGTCGGTCACGCTGGGAGAGCTGCACATGTCGCCCAAGCCGCCCTGGTTCGTGACCAACAAGAACGCGGCGACGTTAGGCAGGCTGTTGTCGCAGTTCGAGGCGGCTCCAAGCTTTCTGAAGCTGCCAGCGATCTTCGCCGCGGCCCTCACCGGCTAGCGGTGAACTGCCGAATCAGCGCAGCGAGCTCGAGCGGCTGCTCCGCCGGTATGAAGTGCCCGGCATCGGGGATGATCGCGCCCTCGACGTGTTCGAGGCCCGCGGCTGTGAGCCCCTTGAGGTAGACGTCGAGCTCGACCGGCTCGCGTTCACCCCGCACATAGAGCACCGGCGTGCGAACGGGCACGCTTTGCGCCGCGCGGTTGTCTTTCGCGTCTTGCTCGAGGGCCCGGTACCACTCGAACCCGGCGTGCAGCGCCGAAGGCCGTGCGTACGCCTTGACGAACTGGTGCCGAAGCTTGTCGCTCACACCTGCGGGCCCACCGAGCGTGTCGTAGAAATACGCGAAGTACTCAGCCGCCTGCGGGCTGACGAGCTTCTCAGGCAGCTCTGGCACTGCGTGAAACCCGAAGTGCCAGATGTGGGGGTTCGAGACCACTGCGTCCCACGGGGCAACGCCGGGGATCACGGCGTTCATGATGGCAGCTTTCGAAAGCAAACCCGAGTACGCGCGCAGGGTGGCGTAGGCTATCTGGGCTCCGACGTCGTGGCCGACCAGGGTCACGTTCTGCAAACCCAGTGCGTCGATGGCGCCTTTGACGTACCGGGCGAGCGTCAGCTTGTCGTACGCCGCGACCTTGCCTTCTGACCAACCGACGCCTGGCAGATCGATGGCCACGACGTGCATCGAATCGGCCAGCTGCAACATGGTCTGCTCATACGCGGCCCAGCTCTCGGGCCAGCCGTGCAGAAACAAGACCGAGCCCCTTGACCGCAACGGGTCTCCGCCTTCGACGACGTGAAGCGAGACGTTTTCGACCCCCACCTGGCGATGCCGCAATTCGCGAAACATGCGCTACTCCTTCCGCAGCCAACCCCTCGCCCCGAACCCCATTCCGAAGCAGTAACGTGCGCCGACCCCGAAACGGTTTTAACAAATCGTCTCTGGTGGGTCGTTCTGTTTGTGCTCGGTCTGCCGACACGCACCTACCGACAAAAACGAAGTGGCAAAGCGCTGAAACTCCGATAGGCCTCGCGTCATTGCTGTCGGGCCCCCTTTCTCAACCGTGAAGGTCAATTTCGAATGAAACAGTTTCTCTTTGTTCTCTGTGTCGTCTCGATGTTCGGTTCGCTTGCCTGCAACAAGTCGGCTGATGGTGCCGCTGCCAGCGCGACCACGGCTGCGGTGGCGAAGAGCGCCAACGCAGTGAAGGTCGAGTTCTTCGTGATGTCGCAGTGCCCGTACGGGGTGCAGGTCGAAAACGGAGTGCAAGACGCTGTCGCCGCCCTCGGCCCCGACGTCGACTTTCACTTCGATTTCATTGGTCAAAAGGGCGCCAACGGCGAATTGACCTCGATGCACGGCCCCAATGAGGTCACCGGCGACATCGTTCAGCTCTGCGCGGCCAAGCAGGCCCCCGGCGCGGTCGTGAAGCTGATCGGCTGCCAGAACAAGAAGAATGCCGAAGTCGCCACCAACTGGGAGGCCTGCGCGAAGGAGGTCGGCATCCCCGTCGAGCCGTTGCGTGCGTGCCTGACTGGTGAAGAAGGCAAGACCTTGTTGACCCAGTCGTTCGACCGCGCCTCGGCCCGTGGAGCGCGAGGCAGCCCGACGATGTTCATCGCCGACAAGCCGTACAACGGCCGCCGGGGCCCCAAAGACTTCATGCGCGCCATCTGCGGCGAGTTCAAAGGCGCGGTGCCCGCGGCCTGCGCGGCGTTGCCCGAGCAGCCGAAAGTCAACGTCACCGTGATCAGCGACAAGCGCTGCGCCGATTGCCAACCCGACCGCGTCGTCGGCATGGTCAAGAACCAGGTCGGCAACCCGATCGTCTCGCAGCTCGACTACGCCGATGCCGAGGGCCGCAAGCTGTACGACTCGGTGTCTCCGAATGGCGACGCGATGTTGCCGTTGGTGCTGTTCGACGACACGATCAAGGCCGACACCGACGCGCAAGCCGCGCTGGGCCGCTACCTGAAGCCGATGGGCACGATGCAGATGCTCGCGACCGGGGCGTCGTACCAGCCTACGTGCGCCAATGAGGGCGGCTGCGGGCTGCCGCAATGCAAGAACACCCTCGCCTGCCGCAAAGACGAGCCCAAGAAGCTCGACGTGTTCGTGATGTCGCAGTGCCCGTACGGCGTTCAGGCGCTCAACGCGATGCAAGAGGTGCTGACCAACTTCGACGACATCGATTTCAACGTGAACTACATCGGCTCGGGCGACGCGAAGTCGGGCTTTCAGTCGATGCACGGCCCGGGCGAGGTCGCTGAAGACCTCCGAGAGCTCTGCGCGATCAAGAAGTACCCGAAAAAGGCCAAGTTCATGGAGTACGTGCTCTGCCGCAACAAAGAGATTCGCTCCAATGACTGGGAGAAGTGCGCGGTCAACGGCATCGACGCCAAGGTCATCAAGGCTTGCAGCGAAGGTGAAGAGGGCAAGAAGTACCTCGAAGAAAATATGAAGGTCGCCAACAGCATGGCCATCGGCTCGAGCCCGACCTGGCTTGCGAACAGCAAGTACAAGTTCTCAGGCATCGACGCGCAGACGATCAAGACCAACCTGTGTGCGCACAACCCGACCTTGAAGGGCTGCGACAAGACCCTCTCGGCCAACACCCAGGGCGTGCCCGCGGGCGGTTGCGGCCCGACGAAGTAAGAGGTTTTAGAGCGACGTGACCCACCGGGCGACGATTCGCCCGGCCTCGGCCAGCACCGCCTGGTCTTCATCGCGCATGTCGTCGGTGGGGGCCGCGGTCTCGAAAAACGCGGCGATGACGAGCAGTTGGCGCCCCGGGGGCCAGCCGAAGGCCAGGTCATTGTATTTGTCGTGCAGCGGCACTCCGGCGGTGCCGGTCTTGTCTCCGGCGCGCCAGTCGGCCGGCAATGAGGCGCGCAGCCGCTTCTTGCCGGTCTCGGTGGCTCTGCCCCAGTCGATCAGCAGGGCTCGAGAGGCGGGGCTGAGCACGGTCGGACCGAAGATGGCGGCCACCGACCGAGCCATCGCCGCGGGCGTGGTGGTGTCGCGCAGCTCACCGGGTGACCAGAGGTTGAGCTCGGGCTCGTAGCGGTCGACGCGGCTGGTCTCATCACCAACCGAGCGAAAAAACTGGGTCAAGGCTTGCGGCCCGCCCAGCTGCCGCAGCAACAGGTTCGCGGCGGTGTTGTCACTCTGCGTCTGCGCCGCCTCGGCCATCGCCGAGATGGTCATCGAGCCCTGCTCGAGGTTCTTTTCAGCCGCGGGAGCGTGCGCAACGAGGTCGGCCTTTGTGTAGGCGATGGCTTGAGTGAGCGAGAGGGCTCCCCGGTCGACTTGCTGCAGCACTGCCGCGGCCAAGGGCAGCTTGAAGGTCGAGCACATCGTGAATCGCTCGCCCATGCGATGACCGAGCAGTCGATTCGAGGCCAGATCAAAGGCGGCCACGCCGAGCCGGCCGCCTGACGAGGCTTCAAGTTTGGCCAGGTCGCCCTGGAGGGCACCGGTTCGAGCGATGTGGGTGCAGCGGGTGAGCACGAGCGCGCTCGCGCCAGCCAAGACTGCTCGTCGAGAGGGGTTCATCGTCACGACCATGGCCCAGGTGACGCGTGGGCCGAAAGAAATCTGCCCTGCCCCACTGCGCTGCGCCAGACGTCGCGCCGGGTGCGAGCGCCGAGATCGCCAGGCGCAGAAACACAACGTCGATGACCCGAAGCGCCGCGCGACCTGACCCTCGTCAGTCGTAGGTCTTGGGCCAGGTGAACAAGAACGTGGCACCCTCGCCCAACTTCGACGCGATCCAGCTCCGGCCGCCGCGGTGCTCGACGATTTTTCGAACCAGAGAAAGCCCAATGCCGGCACCCTCGACCTTGTCGCGGGCCTCGAGGGTCTGAAAAATACCCCACACGCGCTCGTGGTACTCGGGCTCGATGCCAGGGCCGTTGTCTTTGACTGAGAACTCCCACTCGGTGCCCAGATCTCGACCGCTGATCTCAACGACCGGGTCAGGCCGCCGGCTGTGCTTCATGGCGTTGCCGACCAGGTTCATGAACACCTGCTGCAACGGCGCGAACTCGGTCTTGAGCTTCGGCAGGCCCGGCGCGATGACGATGCGAGCGGCTTTGGGTGGCGACATCAGCTCTTGCATCTGCACCAGCAGCTCACCGACGTCGACCAGCTCGCGCTTCTCAGCGATTTGCCCCGCGCGCGAGTAGCTCAAGATGCCGTCGATCAACCCCTGCATTCGCTGCACGCGTGACTGCAACAAGGTCATGTGCTTCTTGCCCTCGGGGCTGAGCTTGTCGCCCAGGTCTTCTTCGATGAAGTGAGAGAGCGAGACGACCGCGCGGAGCGGGGCCTTTAAGTCGTGCGATGCCGCGTAGGCGAACTGGTGCAGCTCGCTGTTCGACCGTTCAAGCGCCACGATCAGCTTTTCGCGCTCACGTTTCTCGAGCTCAGCGTGATGCAGCGCCTCTTGAGACGCTTTGTAGAGCGCCTGGTTGTCGAGCAAAAGCGCCGCGCGGTTGGCGAGCTCCTGGGCGAACAAAACGTCGGCTGGCTCGAAGACTCTACGTGAGCGAACGAGCGACACCGCACCGAGAATTCGGCCCCGCGCCTGCAAGGGCACGACGATGTACGAGCGCATCTCGAGCGAGAGAATCAGCCTGAGGTGTTCGGCGTCCTTCGCGCTCCTGATCAGCAACTCCTCGGGGATCTCGCGCACATACTCCGTCGCGCCACTGCGCAGCACGTTCGGTACGCCCGTCGCCGAGTTCGGGTCGCTGGGGTACCGCTCTTCGATCTCCTGCGCCCACTTCACCATCTTCGGGTCGGCGTGCTCGACCGCCACCCGCTGAACGCGGCCTTGTTCGTTCAAGACGTCGACGGCGCTCCAGTCAGACAACCCAGGCACGCACAGCTTGGCCAGCCTGGCGAGCATGGTGGTCGACTCGAGGCCCTCGGAGACGAGGGTGCCGACGTCTGCCATCAGCCTCAAGCGCTCGCTGGCTTCGGTACGACCCGCTTCTGCTTCTCGCAGCCTGGTGACGTCGGCGAAGATCGACACCGCACCGAGCAGCTCGCCCGTGGGGCCCAGAATCGGTGACGCGCCACCGAGCAGCACACCATGGGTGCCGTCGAAGCGCTGAAAATGGGTCTCGGTGGCTTCGGTGACCTTGAGTTCTCTCAAGCTCTTCGCCATCGACCAATCGCCGGGCTCGTAGGGCCGACCGTCGGGGTGAAACGCGCGGTACTGCCCCCAGCCTTCGACGGTCTCAGCGATCGCTGAGCCCGCCCAGATCTTGGTCGCCGCGGCGTTCTGCAAGATCAACCGGCCATCTGGGTCGCTGACGATCACGCCATACGGGCTTTGGGTGACGATCGCCGACAACAGGCTCTCATGCCCTGCCGCCAGCAACGCTTCGATGTTCGTCTTGGGGTCGTGCACGGGTGCCATCGCGCATACATATGCCATGCAACCTCCGCCCAATCCCCTGTGAATCAGCGGTGTGCGCGGCACTCAGCGACCGCCTGTGCCGACTTGCAATTTCGCCACACGCCGCGGCTTCGCACCGCGGGGTGACCCCCGGGGGCGAGGGGCAAGCCTCTTGAATTTCGAGTGTGGCACCTCATTTGCTGAACGGGTTGGCAACGTTTTTCAAGCGCAGAGGAGACCCAGTTCATGACGCTCATCACGATCATCACCATCGGCCTCCTCGCGGCGTTGGCAGCGCGCTCCATCTTTCCTGGCAGCGACTTTTTGGGCTCGCGAGGCCTGCTGAGTCAATCGATGGTGGGCGCTTGCCTTGGTGCATGTGTCGCTGTGTTCACGCACGGTCACGGCGCTCGGTTCGCCTTCATGCCGATTGATATCTGGTGGTCGACACTCGGCTCAACGGTCGTCATTGCGAGCGTCTCGGTCGTTCGCCGAGCGCATTTCGCGCAGCTGCTTCATCGCGCCGGGCCGCCCGACATCGAGTAGTGGCCGCGAGTTTTGAAAACCTGTGACACGAGGCTGACGAAGTCAGGTTGACGCGACACGACCGCGTCGCATCCTGCTCCGGCCACCGAGATGAGCGCGATGCTCATCAGTAAGGGAGAGGGAATCGTGGATTCCGTTGACTACAAGCGCGCGTTCGAGTCTTCGACCAACGCGTACATGGTGTTGAATCGAAAGCTTCAATACGTCGCAGCGAACGCGGCGTATTTGAGAGCGACCGGGAGCACGCTCGAGCAGCTCCTCGGGCGCTACGTCTTTGATGCTTTTCCGAACGAGCAAGACGAAGCGGCGAAAGCCAACCAACGGCAGCTCTTGGACTCATTCACGCGCGTTCTCAAGACTGGTACCGCCGATGTGATCGCCTCGATCGTCTACACGGTCGCTGAAGAGGGTCGCGCGCCCTATGAGCGCGTCTGGAGTGCGACGCACACGCCCCTTCACGATGCGAGCGGAGCGGTTGAGTTCATCATGCAGCACACCGTTGATGTCAGTGAGAGCCCGCGCACGGTGTCGAGCGACTCTGGCGTCATTCATCAGCAGCTCCTCAACCGCGCGAAGAGCGTTCAAGAGGCCAACCGTGGCCTCGATCTCGAGCGAACGTACCTGCTGCGGCTGTTCGATCAGGCGCCGATCTTCGTGGCGTCGTTGCGCGGGGCAGATCACGTGTTCGAGCTGACCAACCCGGCCTATATGCAGCTGATCGGTCACCGCGACGTGATTGGCAAGACCGTTCGGCAGGCGTTGCCCGAGCTCGAAGGCCAGGGCTTCTTCGAGATACTCGACACCGTGTATCGCACCGGGCTGCCGTTCGTCGGCTCAGGCATGAAGGTTCAGGTGCATCGGGTGAAGAGCGGCGGGGCTGAAGAGCGGTACGTCGACCTGGTGTACCAGCCGGTCAAGAGCGCCGAGGGTGTGGTGACCGGGCTCCTCGCGACGGGCAGCGACGTCACCGAGCTCAAGCTCGCAACCCTCGAGAGAGAGCGGCTCATCGCCGTGCTCAAAGAGAACAACGCCGAGCTCGACCGGTTCGTCTACGTGGCCTCGCACGATCTCAAATCACCCCTGCGCGGCATCGCGACGACGGCGCTGTTCATCGCCGAAGAGATCGGTGCGACGGCCTCGCAACCCGTGAAGGAGTACCTCGGGCTGCTGCAAAGCCGGGTCGCGCGGATGGACGCGCTGATCGATGGAATTCTCAGCTACGCCCGAGCTGGCGAGCACGACGTCAGGGCGAGGGTCGAGGTCGGCAAGCTGCTGCACGAGTCCTTCGAGCTGCTCTCTCCAGCCGAGGGTGTGAAGCTGCAGGTGGGCGACGGCATGCCATCGCTGGTGACGTCACCGGTGCCGCTGCAGCAGGTGTTCATGAACCTGATCGGTAATGCGATCAAGCACGCCCGGCGCCAAGACGTCGAGGTGCGGGTCGAGGTGAAACACGAGGGCGATTGGTACATTTTCTCGGTGAGTGACAACGGCCCCGGCATCGCTCCGCAGTTTCACGAAAGGGTGTGGGAGATGTTTCAGACGCTCGGCTCTCGAGACGAGGTCGACGGGAGCGGCATCGGGCTCTCGACGGTCAAGAAGGTGGTCGAGGCTCGCGGTGGCATGGTCGCGATCGATTCAGACGTCGGTCGCGGCGCGCGGTTCATCTTTTCCTGGCCGGCACGCGAGCACTCCGCGGAGGCTAGCGTTTGAGTGAGCCGGCGATGTCGAAGCCGTCGTCGTGCGCCTCGACTCGAGTCACCTGAAGCCGTGCGCGAAGCTTCGGAGAAGCCGGGTGCTCGAACTTGAGCTCCATGTCAGCGCCCACCACCGGTTGCATGTGCGCGTGAAAGAGGAGCCCCGCGAGCGACACATTGCGCACGTCGCCGCTGAACTCGACTCCACTCTCGAGGTCGATCACCGAGACGTTGGTGTTGCTGGCTTGCCGCTTCGTCTGGCGCTGTTCATGAGTGGGCATTCTGAAATGCTACAGGCCGCAACAGGCAGGTCAAAAAAAGTGGCACCGGCCGTGGCATCATCATCGGCATGATCACCTTCTCCCATGTGGGCATCGCGGTCTCGAAGGGCTCGCCGCTGCGTGCGCTGCTGGGCCTGCTCGAGGTGCCCACGCACGACACCACGGTGCCCCGCGAGAGCCTGGCGGTCACGATGGTGCCACTTGGTGCGCGATCGGCGCGGTTGGAGCTGCTCGAGACCGAGAACCCCGATTCGACCGTGGGCCGGTTCTTGGCTCGCCACGGGCCGGGCATTCACCATGTGTGTCTGGGTGTGCCGCACGGGGCGCTCGATGCGATCTGCGAGCGGCTTCGGGCGAACGGCTATCGGCTCCTGCTCGAGAAGAACGAGCTTGGTGCCGAGGGGGCCTTCGTGAATTTCGTGCACCCCAAGTCAACCGGGGGCGTGCTGCTCGAGCTCCAGGAGCAGTCGCGCGATGGCGAGCCGTGAGCGGCCGGCATAGTCCATCACGTTGCCCAGCCCGAGCTGTTCGGCCACGAGCTGGTACGCGGCGGTGCCGATGGTCATGCCGACCTTGGCGCGAAACGCGAGGGCCTCGGTCAGCCAGCCCCTGCTCACCGCGAGCTGTCGGAGCGGCACTTTTTCGTGCGTGCCATCGAAATGAATCGCCGGGTCGAGCCGCAGCGCCGCGCGAATGACCGCGGGAGACCAAAACACGGGGTGCACCGCGACGCCGTAGCGCCAGGCGTAAAACGGGCTGAGCTCTCCGGTCCAGATCGTGCGGGCGATGAGCGCGGCGGTCGATGAGACGCCGACGGCTTGCATGTAGGCGTCGTGGCGCAGCATGCCGCCGAATAAGAGATCTGCGCCGTAGCCGGTGACCACTCCGGTGCCGGCGTGTCGCACCAGGGCCGCGAGCTGAAGCACGATCTCGGCGGTCATGCCGTCGGAGATCTCATTGGCTTTGATCACGTCGTTCCACAGCTTGAGAATTTCGTCGTCGCGCAGCTGCAGCTCGCGGTGATCACTGCCCAGCGAGCGGGCCAGGTCGGCTGCCTGGGCGAATTCATTGCCCACGCGGGTGCCCAGGCTCCAGGTGCTGAGCTTCACTGGAAATTTTCGGCCCAGCAGCGCGGAGGCGATCGACGAGTCGATGCCTCCTGAGATGAAGGCACCGCGGGTCGCATCGGCGCCGTCGAGGGAGTGCTCGAGTGCGTCTCCGAGCTCGCGGGTGTCGGTGGAGGTACCCGTCGTTGCCAAGAGCTCGGGCCAGATCGAGGGCATTTCTTCGTGAAGAACCCCGGCGTGGTCGATGGAGAGGGTGGCCCCGGGTGAGAGGCGCTCGACGTTCTCGTAGGGGGAATACGTGAGGCTTCGCTCGCCGGCCGCAGTGAGGCTCGCCGCCGGTTTCAAACGAGGTTGAAAACCGGCGATGGCGGCGAAGGCTTTCACTTCGGGGGAGACCGCGATGAAGCCTGGGCCGTTGATCTGCCACAGAGGGAGCGTGCCGAGGGCGTCAGTGGTGAAGCGCGTCGCCGCGGGGAGCAGGTCGACTCGGCCATGAGCAGAGCAGGCGGAGCGAGCGAACGAGGTTTCGAGGGTCGTTGGCTTGGTGAAGCGTGCCAGCGGCGTGTGGTAGAGCGTGCCGGTCTTGGTGACGGTAGTGCCGTACGGGCAGAGTCTCTTGGCGAGCTCGACTTCATCGACCTCCGCCCTGCCCTGAACCCAGAGAAATGGCATCGGCTAGCGCTCCGTGAGCTTGGGCTTGAGCACTTTGCCCAGCGGGCTCTTCGGCAGCGACTCCCGAAAGTGCCAGTGCCTGGGTATTTTGAAGTCGGCCAGTTGCTCTCGCAGTACGGGCATCGCCGATTTCTTCAACGCCGCGTCATCGAGGCCAGTCGGGCCGCGGTCGGGCACCAGGTACGCCGCCACGCACTCTCCGGTGAGCTCATCGGCTGCACCGATCACCGCGCATTCTTTGACCCACGGCAGGTTTCGCAAGGCCGTCTCGACCTCAGCTGGGTTCACCTTCTGCCCTGCGACGTTGATGAATTGATTCATTCGGCCGGTGATGAAGAATCGACCCGCTTCATCGAGCGACACCAGGTCACCCGTTCGCAGCTCATGGTTCGCGAAGGGCGCTGCATCGACCGCTCCGTCGATGAGGTAGCCACTGCAGAGGGCCTCCGATGAAACCACCAGCTCTGCGTTGTCGAGCCGCCATCGAATGGGCGCCATCGGCTTGCCGACCGTCTCGAAAAGATACGGAGGTGCGCCATGCTGGTGAATGCAGATCACACCAATTTCGGCCAGCCCGTACCCTTGTTGGAGTGGGCGACCGAAGCGCTCGAGAAACCCTTCGGCCACCGTTCGCGAGAGGGCCGCGCTGCCGCAAAACGGGCGCGACAACGCCGACAGGTCGTACTTTTCGGGGTGTTGCAATCGGTTACACACCGCGAAGAACGAAGGCACCGAGCTGAAAAAAGAGATTCGAGACTCGGTCAGCACGTTGAGCACGCTCATCGGCGTCGCAGCCTGGGGCGGCATCAGCCACAGCGTGCCTCCACCCAGCAGCGTGGGAAAAGCGAGACAATCGAGGCCATGCGAGTGCGTGAGCGGCACGGCACAGAGGGTGCGCTCATCGTCGGTGAGCGTCACGGCTCGTTGAATGTGCTGCGCGCGGGCCCACAGCGCCTCCGCGCCGATCAAGATCCCCTTGGGGCGGCCGGTGGTGCCTGAGCTCCATTGAATGAACGCGGTGCCCTCGATCAACGGGTGGCGAGCGTTGTAGCCCTGCCCTTTCGCGGTCACCCCGCCCACGTCATCGAGCTGCCAATGCGCCACGCCAGCGACGATCTCAGCCGCCGCCTGGGTCAGCACCAGACTGGGGTTCAGCGCCGAGACCAGCGCGTCACGTTCACCCTTGGGGAGCATCGGGTCGAGAGGCATCACGGTGCCTCCCAGCTCGGTGACCGCGAGCACTGAGACCAGAAATGTCGGCACGTTCGTCAAGTGCAGAGCCACAGCCGAGCCTGGGCCGACCCCAGCGAGCTCACGCTTGAGTGAGTCAACCCGGGCGATCAGCTGCGAATAGCTCAGCTCGCGATTGCCCCCCCACTTGATCGCCGCGGCGTCACCCCGTCTGGCGGCGACGTCACGAAGGCTGATCACAACCCCGACTCCGGCAACCGAATGACCCAGCTGCCGACGGCCTGGTTCTGCCACATCAGCTCGTGCGCTTCGGCGGCCTGCTCGAACTCGAACGTGCGGGTGAGCGTCGACTTGATCACGCCTGAATCGATCAGCAGCTGCGCTTTGGTCGCCTCATGAATGTTGCTGCCATGCGAGCCGATGATCTGCTTCTGCAACGTCCACAAGTAGCGAACGTCGAATGACAGCTGGTACCCGGTGGTCGCTCCGCAGATGACGACTTTGCCCTGCGGCTTGGCCACATAGACACTCGCGGGAAAAGTGGCCTGCCCGGTGTGCTCGAAGACCACATCGGGGTCGCGCCCGTGGGTGAGCTCTCTGATCGCGTCGCGAAATCGCCGAAGCTCGCGCTCGTTCGCCAGGCCTTCGTTCAACGCGGGAAACTTGCGGCGATCGATGATCAGATCGGCGCCGAGGTCGTGGCAGAACGCCCGGCGTTCATCGCTCGAGACCACGCACACCGGTCGGGCGTTCGCCGCCTGGCAGAGTTGCACCGCGTAGCTGCCGAGGCCGCCCGCCGCGCCCCAGATCAGCACGACGTCTTGCGGCCCGATGCCGGTCTGCATGAACAGCATGCGATACGCGGTGAAATACTTGAGGCTGTAGCTGGCGGCGGCCTCCCACGAGAGTGATTTGGGCTTGGGCAGCAGCTGGGTCGAGCGCAGCAACGCGTATTCACCGAACGCGCCATAGCTGGTCTCGTAGCCCCAGGCTTTTCGCTTCACGCAATGGAGCGGATCGCCGCCATTGCACTCAGGGCACTCGCCGCACGCCCACAAGGGGTGGGAGATCACCTCGTCGCCGACCTTCCACCGTTTGACGCCGACGCCGACCTGCTCGATGACGCCAGCGGCGTCGCTGCCACCGATGTGAAACTGCACCGCCGGGTTGAGCTTCGAGAGCGGCACGGGTTTGCCGAGGCACGCCCAGATGTGATTGTAGTTGATGCCCGCTGCGCGCACACGAACCACGACATCTCCGGGGCCGGCCACCGGTCGCTCGACCGTCTCGATCTGCATCGCCTGCATCGGAGGCCCGTGGCGCTCTTCTCGAACGACCCACGCCTTCATCATCGATGAGCTCATGGAGCACCTTTTACAAAGCTCGCCGGGATTCGCGTCAACCCACCGCGAGAAGCGGCGAGAATTTGATCGAACTCAGCGGGCACGTGGTGAATCAAGTTGGGGTTCAACACATGCGACCCGGAGGGGATGGCCTCGCCAGGGCTGAAGAGCAGCCCCGCGCCAATGAAGCAGGTGTCGCCGACGCCGCTGGCCAAGAAGCGCTGGTTCGACGAGACGGTGCCGGTGGGTAAGCGCAGCTCGACGTCACGGTTGGCGTTGAGGTAGTCGGCGAACCCCGCGCCCCCGCCGATGAACGTGTCGTTGCCGATGACCGCGTTGAAGATCATCTGCGTCGCGACCACCGTGCCCGCCCCGATGGCGGCGTTGGCGACCTCGCAGCGCATCAGGTAGCTGCCAGGCCCGATCACGGCGGCCTGCACGCTGCTGCCTTCGCGAATGACAGCGCCGCTGCCGATGATGGCCCCGCGCATGTAGACGTGTGCGCCGACCTCGACGTCGTCGCCGAGTACGCAGCCCTCGAGCACCGCGGTGGGGTGCACCCTGCAGCGGCGGCCCGTTCGATTGAACAACCCGGTCAGTCGCGGCGATGAGAGGGCCCACCGCAGCACTGGCACGGGCAGAAAATGGGCAAAGAAAACATAGAGCTTCGCACCGAGCTCCCTCGCGACGAGCGTCGATGCGTTGAGCACGTCGGGCCACCGTTCAATCGCCACCGCGAACTCGTGCAGCGCCGCGACCCGCACGTTGCGCAGCCCAAATACCGCTGAGGGAAAGCCCACTGGCAGCTCGAACAGTGGCGCGATCGGCAATTGCTCGAGCGTGCCTTGGCCGAACCGTGAGCCGAAGACCCAGACCGGCAGGGCCTGAACCCGCTCCGTCAGCCCGTCGGCACGCACGGTGTGCATCGCAGTGGTGTCGACCGAATACTGCACCGTGCCTTGCCCCTGTCTTCGCGCATGCGAGGCCAGCCGCTTCACCGTCGCGTCAGCAAGCACGACGTTGTCGTGAACGACGACCCCCGGGCCCTCGTTCGCGGGGCCTTCGATGACCTCGAACCCGGCTTGCGTGAGTTGCCGACGAAGCCGAGCACCCACCGTTTCGTCGCCCAGCAGAAAGGTCGACGCTGCCCTCCGAAAGGGAAACACCGGTGCGGCCTCGGAGACGACGTACGCTTTCACGGCCGCGCTCCGACGTGCTTGGCGATGTCTGCGACGGTCACGAAGGGCTCGCCCTGGTTCGCGAGCTGCCCCAGGTCGACGCCGAACGACTCGTGCACCAGCACCGCGAGCTCCATCAAGCGAAACGAATCGAGCTCGAGGTCATCGCGCAGCGAATCGCTGGGGGTGATGGCCCTTGCCTGCCCACTCACCCGCTTCAGGAGCGCCTCGAGTGCCGACCAAGACCCCTCACCCATCGAGAGGACCGATCACCTTCTCGAAGTGCGGCACGTTGGCCCTGGCCGAGAACGATTGCACGTGGGCCTCGGCGGCGGGCTCTCGAATCGCGTCGAGCTGCGCGATGAAGCGCGCGTTGTGAATGTGCTTGGTCAATGAAAACGGAGTCGCGTGAAACCCGGCGAAGCGTTTGGCCTGCTTCAATGCCGTCGCGAAGACCTCGTTGTCGACTTGATCGACCAGCCCGAAGTCTTTGGCGCTCTCGGCATCGAAGCTGGCGCACCCCACCACTGCGTGCATCATGCGCGCTCGCCCCAGCAGCACTTCGAGCATCAGCGACCCGAGTGGGCAGGCAACGCCGTTCTGCAATTCGGGCATCGCGACCACCGTGCCCCCACTGGCGACCCGCCAATCGGCGCACAACGCGACTTGCAGGCCCTGGCCTATCGCGTGGTGATCGATCGCCGCGACGACCGGTTTGTCGATGCGCAAGATCGCGATGTACAGATCGATGATCTCGAGCAAGTAGGCCCGCATCTCGCTGTGGGTCTTGAGTGCGGCGATGTCGCGAAAATCTCCGCCGACGCTGAAAGATCGATCTGCACCGCCCCACAGCACCACGGCCTTGACCGCCGCGTCGGCATTGAGCTCGGGCGCGAGCGTGATCAACCGCTGGGTCATCGCCCGCGAGAACGGGTTCTTCGGGTTCTCATGGCTCAGACGAAGCTCGCAGATGCCGTCTTCGACCCGAGCCTGAATACTGCCGTCACCCATCGTCGTGCCCCCGGGCAAAAAAGCCCTGCGAACGGTAGTCAAAGATCGACCGGCCGGGGTTGATTTTTCGGGTGGAACACGCGGGTCGCGGGCAGAGTCTGAGCGCCCCCAATGCTCCTGCTCCTCACTCTCCTCGCCGCGAACCCTCCCCCTATGCAAACTCGAAGCATCACCGTCAGTGGCAGTGCTCAGGTCCGCGTCGCTCCCGACATCGTGCAGCTGTTGATGGCCGTTGAGACCGCTGACAAGTCGTTGAGCAAAGCCAAGAGCTCGAATGACGACCGTATGACCAAGGTGCTCGCCGCGGCGAAGAAGTTCGGCGTCGAGCCCAAAGATCTCCAGACCGACCGAATCACCATCGAGGCCCGGCGCGACAGCAGCTACTCTTCGAACCCCTCGCAAGAGCCCGACGCTTACGTGGTTCGCCGTGCGTTGGTGGTGACCTTGCATGATCTCAAGCGCTTCGAAGACCTGCTCTCAGTGCTGCTCGAGGCCGGCGCGAACCGCACCGATGGCATTGAATTTCAGACCTCGGCGCTCCGCAAATATCGCGATCAGGCGCGGGTCGAGGCGATGAAGGCCGCCTTCGAAAAAGCGACCGCGCTGTCCAAAGAAGCGGGGCTCAAGGTGGGCAAAGCGCAGAGCATCTCCGAGGGCAGCTCCGGGTTCGGCATGTGGAGCGCCGCTCCGAGGTACGGCGGAGGCATGCAGCAGAACTCGTTTCAGGCCCCAAGCCCGGGCGGTGAGGGCCAAGAGGGCTCGGCCGGGTTCGCGCCGGGCCAGATGCTGGTCAACGCGAGCGTGTCGATCACCTATGACCTCGAATAGATGACCCATGTCGAGGCGCTGCACCGCGTGCGGCCGGGCACCATCTGACCCCGCGGCACGCCATGATTTTTGCGAGTATTGCGCCGCGCCGCTCGAGGTGATCGGCGGGCCTTCGCTCGTCAGCCTGGTCTGTGACCGCTGCGGTGCCACCTTCGAAGCCCCCGCTGACCTCGCCACGGTTCTGCCCGACGTGCCAGAGCTTCGGCCCTATTCCCACTCGATGGTGGCCGGCGGCTTCGACGAGATGTCGTACACCACGCGGTTGATGCCCCGCACCTCGTTGGTGATGCGGCTCGAGATCTTGCCCAGCACGTCGTAGGGCAAGCGCGCCCAATCGGCGGTCATGCCGTCGACCGAAGTCACCGCGCGAATCGCACAGGTGCACTCATAGGTTCGCTCGTCGCCCATCACGCCCACGCTCTGCACCGGCAGCAGCACCGCAAAGGCCTGCCACAGCTCCCGGTACAGGCCTGCGCTGCGAATCTCCTCGTTGACGATCGCCTCGGCCCTGCGCAACAACGTGAGTCGGGCCTCGGTGATGTCGCTGATCACCCGAATCGCCAACCCCGGCCCGGGGAAAGGCTGGCGGCTGACCATCTCGTCGGGCAGCCCGAGCTCACGGCCGAGCACGCGAACCTCGTCTTTGAAGAGCTCACGCAACGGCTCGAGCAGCTTCAGGTTCATCTTCTCGGGCAAGCCGCCGACGTTGTGGTGGCTCTTGATCATCGCCGAAGGGCCCTTGGTCGAGACCGATTCGATCACATCGGGGTAGAGCGTGCCCTGGGCGAGAAACTTGGCGTCGGTGAAGGTGCGCGCGGCCTCTTCGAAGACCAGAACGAACTCGTTGCCGATGATCTTGCGCTTCTTTTCGGGGTCGCTGACGCCGGCCAGCTTTTCGAGAAACCGGGCCCGCGCGTCGATGGTCTTGAGCGGCACGTGAAAGCGGCCGGTGAAGAGCGCCTCGACCTGCGCTCGCTCGCCTTCACGCAGCAGCCCGTTGTCGACGAAGATGCACTGCAGGCGTTCGCCGATGGCGCGGTGAATGAGCAACGCGGCGACCGAGCTGTCGACTCCGCCAGAGAGGCCGCAGATCACCCGGCCACCCTCGCCGACCTTGGCGCGAATCTCGTTGATCGCCTCTTCGATGTAGCCCTTCATCGTCCAGTCGCCGGTGACGCGGCAGTCATTGAACAAGAACGACTGGAGCATCTCGCGGCCGTTGACGGTGTGTACGACCTCGGGGTGAAACTGGAGCCCGTAGATGGGCTTGTGCTCGTGCGCGGCGGCGGCCAGCGGCGCGTTCGACGAGCGACCGATGGCGACGAAGCCCTCGGGCAGGCGCTCGACGCGATCGCCATGGCTCATCCACACCTTGAGCGGAGTGCCCTTGGCGAACGAGGCAAAGGGCCCGCGGGAGGTCATCACCTCGACCTCAGCCGGGCCGAACTCGCGGTGCGCGGAGCGATCAATCGAGCCGCCGAGCATTTTCGCCAGCAATTGCAAGCCATAGCAGATGCCCAAGACCGGCACGTTCAGCTCGAAGACCTCAGGCACGCAGCGCGGAGACCCCGGTGCCTCGACCGACGCGGGGCCACCCGACAGAATGATGCCTTTGGGGGCGTATTTCTGAATGTCCGCGAGGGGCAGATCGGGGCGGTGAATCTCGCAATAGACGCCAAGCTCGCGAACCCGGCGGGCAATGAGCTGGGTGTATTGGCTCCCAAAATCGAGAATCAGAATTTTTTCGTGCGTGGCCTGCACCGTTGCCTCCGAGAGCGTGCTGCATGTCTTGCGTTGACATGGGGCTCTACCCCTTCAAGACTCCAGCCCGCAATGAACAAGCGAACTCGGGCGGCGATGTCTGCAGCACTTCTTCTCGCTGCATGTGCGCATGAGATTACGTCTGACGAGCGACTCGACCGTGAGACCACCCACACCGACTCGCTCAAATCGAGCACGGCGGCTGAGCTGGGCAAGCTGCGCTGCGATGACATCGGCACCGACTTGACCAAGGCCCGCGATGCCAACCGTACAGAAGAAGAGCGGTTGGGCGCCTACACCGAGCTGTATTCGCAGCTCAAAGGGCGCACCGCGAAGTTCGACGAGGCGATGTCGAGAAACCCCGACCTCGCCTTTCAGGAGGGCAGCCAAGACCTGGTCGCCTCGCGTGACGGGTGCATTCAGTCAGCGGCCGATGTGCGCAATGAGCTCGAGACGCTGGTGCGAGAGATCATGCAGGTGCTGGTGGTCGAAGACGTTCGCTCAGGCCAGCAGGTCAAGGTGGCGCGCATCGATTTCGCACCGTTGCGCACGGCAATTGACAGGCTCGAGCTCGATGACCGCGAAGTGATGCTCTCGAAGATCACGACGGCCGAGAAGCAGGTCGACTCGAAGCCCGAGGGCCGCGGCAAGCGCCCGAAGTGATCCGGGAACGCGAAGTCTCGCGTGAGGGGTGAGAAGGTGAAATCCCCCCCCCGTGAGCCCGCCCACTCATGATGTGCCCGCCCGCTCATGATGAGCCCGCCCTCTCATGGTGAGCCTGTCGAACCATGGGGAGTCCAGTCACCTCAACTTGTCAGCCCCGCAGGGTAAACGCCTCAGGTGGGCTTTTACATCTACATTCTTCGATGCGCCGACGGCTCCTTCTACGTCGGTCACACGCGAAACCTCGAGCACCGCGTTTGGCGACATCAATCGGGTCAGTTCGGCGGCTACACGGCGACGCGCCTGCCGGTCGAGCTGGTGTTCTGCGAAGAAATGATGAGTGTCAAAGAGGCGTTCGAGCGCGAAGTTCAAATCAAACGCTGGAGCCGAGCGAAGAAGCTTGCCCTCATCGCGCGGGACTGGGCCTTGCTGTCGAGGCTCGCGCGAAACCGCAGTGACCAAGGGCGTGGTTCGACAGGCTCACCATGAGAGCTCGTTCGCTCGCCCGTGGTTCGACAGGCTCACCATGAGATTCCCCTCCCTCCCGTCCCCTCTCTCCCGTGCACTCATTTCCCCGGCCTCAGTCCATCCGGTAGTTGGGGGCTTCTTCGGTGATGATCACGTCATGCACGTGGCTCTCTTTGAGCCCAGCCGACGTAATTTGAACGAACTGCGCATTCGTCTGCAGCTCCACGATGCTCTTCGTGCCGCAGTAGCCCATGCCGCTGCGCAGCCCGCCAATGAGCTGATAAATGTTCATGCCGACGGTGCCCTTGTACGGCACGCGCCCCTCGATGCCCTCGGGCACCAACTTGTTCGAGTCGTGCACGCCGCCCTGAAAATACCGGTCTTTCGAACCGGCCTTCATAGCGCCCAACGAGCCCATGCCCCGGTACGCCTTGTACGAGCGGCCCTGGTACAGAATCGTGTCGCCAGGCGCCTCTTCGGTGCCCGCGAACAGCGAGCCGATCATCACCGCGCTCGCTCCCGCTGCCAGGGCCTTGACCACGTCACCTGAATACTTGATGCCACCGTCGGCGATGATCGGCACGCCGCTGCCCTCGGCTGCGCGGGCACAGTCGTCGATCGCCGTCACCTGAGGCACGCCGACCCCGGCGACCACGCGCGTGGTGCAGAACGACCCCGGCCCAATGCCCACCTTGATGCCATCGACGCCCGCGGCGATCAGCGCCCGGGTGGCCTCGGCGGTCGCGATGTTGCCTGCGATCAGCTCGTACGAGCCTTTGAAGTTCTTCTTGGTGTCGATGATCGCCTCGATCACCCCACGTGAGTGCCCGTGCGCGGTGTCGATCACGATCACGTCGACGCCGGCCTTGATCAGCGCCTCGAGCCTGGCCTCACGATCAGCCCCAACGCCGACCGCCGCGGCCGCCAGCAAGCGCTGCTTCGCGTCGATCGCCGCGTTCGGGTACACCCGCCGCTTCTCGACGTCTTTCACGGTCATCAACCCCTTCAAGTCGCCGTGCTCGTTGATCACGAGCAGCTTCTCGATGCGGTGCTTGTGCAGCAGCTCGGTCGCCTCGGCCTGGGTGACGCCCTCGCGCGCGGTGACGAGCTTCTTGGTCATCACCTGATCGACCCGCTGGTTCAAATTCTTCTCGAAGCGCACATCGCGGCTGGTCAAAATACCGATCAGCTTCTTGCCCTCGACCACCGGCAGCCCGTTGATGCCGTGCTGCTGCATCACCTCGACCGCGCGCAACACCGTGGAGCCCGGGTCGATGGTCACCGGGTCGACCACCATGCCCGACTCGTGCTTCTTCACCTTGCGCACTTCGGCCGCCTGCTCCTCGGGCGTGAAGTTCTTGTGAATGATGCCCAGGCCACCCTCCTGGGCCATCGCGATCGCCATGCGCGCCTCGGTCACCGTGTCCATCGCTGACGAGAGGAGCGGTATTGGCAGGGTCAACCCACGGGTCACCCGCGTGCTCACATCGACCTGGTTCGGCAGCACCGAGCTCTCAGAGGGTACGAGCAGCACGTCGTCGAACGTCAGACCCAGCCGAATTTTCACAGGCAGCATGGAGGGCAACTAACGGAATTGTCGCGCACCTTCAACAACCACCCAGCGCCCCGTCAACGACCTCAACTGAGTGCTGGAAGTTCGCAGAATCCGGACGTATTGCCGCACGGCGTGGCAGACCCCAAACAGCCTGCTGGCCTCGCGGTTCGACTGCCCTTCGCGTCGGCTGAAGAATTCTTGCAGCGCTACGGCGCCATGGTCACCCGCGGTGGCATCTATCTTCGCGCGAAATCGCTGCGGGCCCCCGGCACCGCGGTGGTGCTCGAGATCAAAATCGAGACCGGCGAGCGCATCATCTACGCCAACGCCGTCGTCGCCTACGTCACCGGTAACGCCGGGCAGGGCGTCGCTGGCATGGGGTTCAAGTTCATCACCCTCGATGGCGCCAGCCGCCGCTTCCTCGACTCGGCCTCGGCTGCCATGCCCCATGTGCGCTCAGATGAGCCGCCGGTGCCCAAGAACGTCGGGCCGATCGATTCACGGCCTGAAGCGGTCGAGCCGCCGGCGCCTCCACCTTCGCAATCGCAGGCCGAGCTGCCCTCTGAACAGAGCGGCCGCCTGTTGGTCGAGAGCGCCCCTCAAGGCGGTGAGCTCCACGCCCCCGCGTTCGAGCCCGCCCCCGAGCCCGAGCGCACCGGGCCCGTCATCGGCATCGACCTGGGCACCACCAACTCCTGCGCGGCCATCGTGCGCGACGGCAAGGCCCAGATTCTGCGTGGCAAAGATGGGCAGTCGCTCATCCCCTCCGTCATCGCGCTCACCCCTCGCGGTCAATTGCTAGTCGGCGGAGCGGCCAAAGCACAGGCCCAGAAGAGCCCGAAGCTCACGGTCTCGGGCTTCAAGCGGTTGATCGGCCGTTCATTCGAGGCGCCCGAAGTGCAAGACGTGCTCAAGCGCTTCGCCTTCGACGTCGTGCCGACCGACATCGGCGAGTGCGGCGTCAAGCTCGGCGATCGCGTCTATCTGCTCGAAGAGCTCTCGGCTTTGGTCTTGCGCGAGGTCAAACAGCTCGCTGAAACGCAGCTGGGCACTGCGGTGAACCGAGCGGTGATCACCGTGCCCGCCTGGTACACCGAGCGCCAACGCCAGGCCGTGCGTGAAGCGGGCCGGCTCGCGGGTCTGCACGTCGAGCGCATCGTCAACGAGCCCACCGCCGGTGCCATCGCCTACGGCTACGGCCGTCACCTGAACCAGCGCCTGCTGGTGTACGACCTGGGAGGCGGCACCTTCGATGCCTCGGTGCTCGAGCTCAACGACACGGTCTACGAAGTCGTGTCCACCGGTGGAGACAACTTCCTTGGCGGTATCGACTTCGACAATGCGATCATCGGCTGGCTGCTCGGCGAGTTCGAAAAGAAGAACGACACTCTCTTTCACGATCGAATCGCGTTGCAGCGGGTGGGCGACGCGGCCGAGCGGGCGAAAATTCTGCTCAGCGATCGCAATGAAGCGCGCATCAACGTGCCCTTCGTCACGATGGTGAACGATCAGCCCATCGATCTCGATGTGGTGATGCCCAGGTCACGCCTGGTCTCCCTCACCCGCCACCTGGTCGATCGCACCATGGAGGTCTGCCAAGAAGTGCTGCACGCCCGCGACATTCGCGCCGACCAGATCGATGAAATTCTGCTGATTGGCGGCCAGAGCCGCGCGCCCCTCGTGCAAGAGCGCATCACCTTGCTGTTCGGCAGGTCGCCACTGGTCGGCGTGAACCCCGAAGAGGCGGTGGCCTTGGGAGCGGCGCTCCTCGCCCAGGCCCTCGAGCAGAAAGAAGGGCTGCTGCTGATCGACGTGCTGCCGATGTCGATTGGCGTTGGCCTGCCGGGGGGCCGGTTCTACCCGGTGCTCCAGCGAAACACCGCGCTGCCCACCACCCGAAAGCATCGCGTCGTCACCACGCGCGACGCCCAGACCGATCTCGAGATCACCGTGTTTCAAGGTGAGTCGGTGTACGTGCGCGATGACACGTACCTCGGTGCGTTCAAGATCTCGGGTCTGCCCGCCGCCCCCAAAGGCACCGTGGCGATCGAGCTCACCTTCGAGCTCAACAACGAATGCCTTCTCAAGTTGACCGCGTTCGAAGAGACGACCGGGCAAGAAGTCATCGCAACCTTCGCGACCAGAGACACCCCGGCAGAGGTCAAGCGCCGGCTGGCAGCGCTCGAGGCTGAGCCCGATGAGCACGACGATGATGCGTTTCTGCGCCGAGGGTTCTGGGGCTGGCTCAAGGGCCTGTTCACCCGCCGTCGGCGGCGGCGATGACCGACGGCTCGACGGCACACACCGACGATCAAGCGCACGTCGACGGGTGCGAGCTCTGTCAGCAGAAACGGCTCTTCGCCCCGGGCAGTGAGCCCACCGGCGAGCTGCGACCCGAAGGGGTTGACCTCACCCCCACCCTCAAGCGAGGCAGTCTGATCGGCCGCTACGTGGTGCTCGAGGTGCTGGGCGCGGGCGGCATGGGCGAGGTGTACACCGCGATCGACCCGGAGCTCGATCGCCGGGTCGCGCTCAAGCTCGTGCGCAGCGACGCGAGCAGATCGGCCGACGAACGGCAAACACGGCTGCTCCGCGAGGCCCAGGCGATGGCCAAGCTCTCGCACCCCAACGTGGTCTCGATCTTCGACGTCGGCGTGGTCGATGGCCGGGTCTTTCTCGCGATGGAGCTCGTCACCGGCAGCACCCTCACCGCCTGGCTGGCCGCCTCGCCCAGAACCTGGCGGGAGGTGCTCGAGATCTTCAAGCAAGCCGGAACCGGGCTCTCGGCCGCGCACCGGGCGGGCATGATTCACCGCGACTTCAAGCCCGACAACATCTTGATCGGGCACGACGGCCGGGTTCGCGTCTCTGACTTCGGCCTGGCACGCGCCGCCACCTCGCCCGAGCAGCCAGTGGTCGTACCCCTCGTCGCCGAGGGAGACCCGACCGCCGAATCGAGCTCGAACCTGCTCGGCACGCCGATGACCCAGGGCATCTTGGGTACCCCGGGCTACATGGCGCCCGAGCAACTGCTCGGTACCAACACCGACGAGAAGAGCGATCAATTCAGCTTCTGCGTCTCGCTCTACCGAGCCCTCTACGCCGGAGCCCCGTTCAACCCGGGCCCGATGCACGCCACCCTCGCGGCGATCACCGCGGGCGAAGTTCGGCCTGCGCCCCAGGGCACGGCGGTGCCGATGTGGGTCAGAAAGATCGTCGTCAAAGGCCTGAGCGCAGCGCCCTCCGGCCGGTACGGTTCGATTGACGAGCTGATCTCGGCGCTCGGCGATGACCCGGTCAAGCGGCGAAACCGGCTCTTGGTTTTCGGCGCCGCAGCGCTGCTGATCGCGGGCCTCATCGCCTCCGCGGTGGTCATCGTTCGCCACCAGAGTCAGCGCTGCAGCGGCGCAGATGAAGCGCTCGCCGGGCTGTGGGACGACTCGGTGCGCTCGAGCGTGCATCTGGCGTTCGGCGCCTCGGCGCTGCCCTACCGAGACGAAGCCTTCAGCGCGGTCAAAGCGCAGCTCGATCAGTACGCCAGCGCCTGGGTTCGGCAGAAGACTGAAGCCTGTGAGGCCACCTGGGTTCGCGGAGACCAGTCGAACGCGATGTTGGGCCTGCGCACCCGCTGCCTCGCTGACCGCGCCGAGGCGCTTCGAGCACTCACCGGCGTCTTGACCCACGTCGATGCGGCCGGCGTTGAAGCCCTCTCTCGACGCGCGCAGCTGTTGCCCGGGTTAGATCAATGCGCCGATGCCGCGGCGTTGGAGCGTGCCCCGGCCACTCCGCCTGCTGACGCAATGAGCGCGAGGCTGCACCAGGCCGCTGCGCTGCTGCTCATCGGGCAATCACACGAGGCGCTCCCCAAGCTCGAGGCCCTCGACGCTGAGCTCAAGACGCTCGCGGCCCCCTCGCTTCGCGCGCATGGGCTGCTGCTGCTGATCAACGCGCGGCTCGCTGAAGGCCAGCACGAGGGCGTGAGGGCCTTGGTGCTCGAGCAAATTCACCAGTCGGAGCTCGCCTTCAACGATTCGCTGCGATTCCAAGGCTTGCTGCTCCTCGCAGGAGAGAGCAGCACCTTCGACGAGGTGCTCACCTATGGCCGAGTGGCAGCGGCCGCGCTGGCCCGGGTCTCCGACGTCGACTGGCATCAGGTTCAGCTGCAGCGGTTGCTCGGCCGGCAAGCCCTTGCGCACCGCACCCTGACCGATGCGCTCGCGGCCTTCGAACGCGGGCTCGAGCACGCGCACCACGATCGAGATCGCTACGAGCTGACCCGCGGGCTGGCCGATACCTCGGCTGCCATGGGCCACTTCACCCGGTCGCTGCAGGAGCACGCCGCCGCGCGCGACCTGCTCGTGGCCTCTCTGGGCCCGCATCACCCCGATCTCGCTGATGATTTCGAAGCGACGGGCGAGCTGCAAGCGAAGGCCGGCCGGCCCCGCGAAGCAGTGGTGTCATTCGAGGCCGCTGAGCGCATCGATCGTGAGAACCACCGCCCCACCGTCGAGGCTGAGATCGCAACCGCCGACGCGATGCGGGGCATGGGCCGAATTAGCGACGCTTCGACGCGTCTGCTGGCCCTCGAGACCGCCGCCACCGGCAGTCAGCGCTATCAGCTCGCGATGGCTCGGCTGCGCTTGGCGCAGAATCAACCGCAAGACGCAGTGACCCGGTTGCAAAACCAAACAGCTCCAGAGGCGCTGGTGGTGCTCGCGCAGGCGTTGCGAAAGACCAACCACCTCCCCGAGGCCATCACTGCGCTCGAGTCGGCGCTGAAGACGCTCGATGACCCGATGCTCCGTTCAGAGGCCCACTTCGAGCAGGCTCAAGCGACCGCCGCGCTGAAGCAGCCACCGGCTCAGGCCCGCGCACTGGCCGAGCAAGCCATCGCTGACCTTCAGAACGTCGAGGGCCCCGCGCTCGAGCGAATCGACGCGATCAACGCCTGGCTTACGACACACCCACCGTAGGCAACCGCCGCAGCTTTTTCTCGCGCTCGCCCAGCGCGGCCTGCAGGTACTTGCCGCTCAGCTTGCGGCCGATCAGCTCCTGCGCGAGGGCACCCGCTTCGACCAGTTTGTGCAAGTCGATGCCCGTCTCGATGCCCATGCCATCGAGCATGAACACCAAGTCTTCACTCGCGAGATTTCCCGCCGCTCCCGGGGCGTAAGGGCAACCGCCGAGACCACCGATGCTCGAATCGAACGTCGTGATGCCCATCGACAAGCCGACCAGCGCATTCGCCAGCGCCGTGCCGCGTGTGTCGTGCAAGTGCAGCGCGATCTGCTCGAGCTTCAAGTACTTCGACACCGCCGTGACGATCTCCGCCGTCTGCGACGGAGTACCCACGCCAATCGTGTCACCCAGCGACAATTGATACAGCCCGATGTCAGCCAATTGCTTCACCACTTCAACGACTTGCGAGACCGCCACCTTGCCCTCATACGGGCAGCCCCACACGGTCGACAGGTAGCACCGCACCCGCATGCCCGCAGCCAGTGCCGCCGCCGCCACCTCCCGCGCGGTCGAGATCGCCTCCCGCACCGACTTGTTGATGTTCTTCTTCGAGTGCGATTCGGTCACCGACAAGAACACCGCCGCCTCGTGCAGGCCCACCTGCTTGGCTCGCTCGAGGCCCTTCAAGTTGGGCACCAACGCGGTGAAGGTCACGCCCTCGGGCCGCTTGAGCAGGCTCAGTAATTTCTCGGCATCGGCCAGCTGCGGTATCCACCGGGGAGAGACGAAGGAGCTCACCTCGATGCGCCGCTCGCCCGCATCGATCAAGGCCTCGATCAACCGGGCCTTGTCGGTGGTCTGAAGCGTGCGCAGCTCATTCTGCAGCCCGTCACGCGGGCCGACCTCGAACACCTCGACCCGCGGAGGAAAGGTGCTGGCAAATGAGAGCTTCTGATCAGCCACGTTTCACTGCTCCTACGATCAAATCGGGTGACCTCACGGTCGCCGGCTGACCTTCGAGAGTGCCATGCACCCACATCGTTGTGAACCCGGCGTCATCGAGCAACCGCTTCAACGCCTCGACCGCATAGTAACGAATGAAGAATGAGGCGGCCATCACCCGACCGTCGGGCAGTTCGAGCCGGCGATCGATTTCGTCGCGCCCCCGCTCGGCGTTGAAGTGTACATGCTCGGTCAGCCGCGAGCCGTCAGCCAGCGGCACCCGCGTCAACGTCGTGCCCTGCGCCCGGGCCCATTCGCCGTTCGTGCCTTGCAGTATCAGCAGCCCCCCTGCCCTGACGCAGCGCGCAAGCCCTTGAAGCAACGGAGCGTGCCGTTCATCGTCGACCGTAAACAGGGTGTTGTACCAGGCATAGGCCGCGGCGAAGGCTCCGTCGCGAAACGGCAGGTCGAAAAAATCGGCCCGAACCGCCGGCGTCTTCACCTCACTCAGAGACAACGCATCAAAGTCGAGCCCCACCGTGAAGCGCGATGTCTTCAGGGCATTCAAATGCCGGCCATGGCCGCACCCAACATCGAGCACCGGCCCTGGCAACGGCAGCTCGGCCAGCCTGGCGCTCAGGTAGTCGGCGTCAGCGCGGGTGACGTGGTCGGGGAGAAAAGGCCGGGTCGTTCGAAGATACAGCTCGCCGAAGAGGCCGTTATCCGCCGACACCGGAGTCCTCGTCGAGGTCTCCTTCGACTT
>JANLPS010000288.1:0-7400 GCA_031367385.1 Archangium sp.
TTCGTCAACCCGCAGCGACAGGGGCGCTTCGAGGCATTGGTGAGAGACCTGAAAGTGGTGCCGTTGCTGCAGGCGACCCGCGCGGTCGCCGAGGGGCACATCACGCTCAACGGCGAACCCTACACCTGGGAAGCCGACGAGATGATCAGCTGGATCGAATATCGCCGCGACCCGGTCGACAAAGCGGCCATCGCCGCCGAGCGAGAGCGCTGCCACTTCGCGACGGTGCAACCCGCTGGGTAGTTATTGGCAGGTGTAGGTCTGCAGGTCGCACATCGTCGTGCCTGAGCAGGCCGTACATTGCTTCTTGGAGCCGCAAACCTTGAAGAGAATCAAGTCGGTGCCTGACGCAAGGCAGGTATACGCCCCGAGCACGTTCTGGCAGCACTCGCCCACTGCGTACGCGCTCGCATCGGTCGCCGTGCAACTCGCTGGAGGCAGAAAACCGCCGTCGTCGACGCCCGCATCCGTCGGTTTCGAGACGCACACCCCTTGAAGCTTGTCGCAGGTGCCATTGCACGAGACACACGCCGCGCCGGTCGTGCCGCTCCCACATTGAAAGTTCGTGTAGTCGGCGGGGCGCACGCAGGTCAGCCCGTCGCAGCACCCAGTCGGGCACGTGGTCGCGTTGCAGCCACCGCCCTGACACACGTTGTTGGTGCAGGCCTGACCCGAAGACGTATCGCAGCTCTGGCAGTAGTTGCCCGCCTTGCCGCAGCTGCTGTTGGTCGTGCCCGACGTGCAGAGCCCGGTGTTCACGTCGACGCAGCCGCTGCAGCTGGTGCAGGTGCCGCTCTCACAGGTCTGCTTCGAACCGCACGGCGCGCATTGGTTGCCGCCCTTGCCGCACTGAGCGGTCGTCGTGCGGTTGATGCACGCGCTGCCCGAGCAGCAGCCATCGGGGCAGGTCGTGGCGTTGCACGAGCCGGGGCCTGCGTCGGGCTGGGGCATCGCGACGCACACGCCACTGGCGTTGCACTGCTCGGTCGAACCGCACGCCGCGCACGAGTTGCCGCTGGTGCCACAGGCCGACTTCGAGGTGCCGGCTCGGCAGACGCCTTGCCCGTCGCGACAGCCATCGCAGCTGCCTCCGACGCACAGGCCGGCCGAGTTGCAGGTCGCTCCGGCGGTACAGGCCAGGCAGCTGTAGCCTTGCGAACCGCACGCCGAGGTTGACTTGCCGGTCTGGCACGTGCCCGCGCCGTCGATGCACCCAAGACAGGTCGCGTTTTGGCATCGGCCACCGGTGGTGCACTGCTGGTTGCCGGTGCAGGTCGCGCAGGCGACGCCGCTCACACCGCAGGCGGTGACACTCTTGCCGGCGACGCAGGTATCGCCACTGCAGCACCCGCCACAATTGTTCTCATTGCAGATGGCCGTGCCACCGCCGGCGTCCACCCCTCCGGTGGTGGGCAACAGGCACAGACCCCCGTTGCAGACCTCGGTGCTCTGGCAGGAGCGGCAGCTGCCTCCACTGCCGCCACAGGCCAGCGCGGTGGTGCCGAATTGACAGGCGCCGTTCGAGTCGCAGCAGCCTTGTTCGCAGGTGGCGGGCCCACAGGTCTTGTTGCCGCTCGCGCTGCAGCCGAACGTCAGCACAGCCATGGCCGTCAAAATGAGAGAAGCTCGCGTCATTGAAGGTGCACCCCGTCGAGTGCAGCCCCATATCAAGGAGTGGCCCTATGAGCGCGACCCAAGGCGTCGAAATCGTCGTTGAGCTGACTGGCCTGACCTGCGCCAGCCACCACGGCCCGAGCGGCGCAACGGTGAAGACCTCGCCCCCTGCCGACAACGGGGGCGACGGCTCGAGCTACTCGCCGACCGACCTGCTGGCGACCGCCCTGGCGACCTGCGCCTTGACCACCATGGCCCTGCAGGCGGGTCGGGAGGCCCTGTCATGGGGGGCCGCGAGCGCCAAAGTGCTCAAAATCATGAGCGGTGCCCCCCGTCGGGTTGAGACCCTGCAGCTGGCCATCACCATGCCCAAAGGCGTCAAACCAGAGCACCGGGCGCGACTCGAGGAGATCGCCCGAACATGCCCGGTCGCCCGGAGCCTGCACGCCGAGCTCAAGGTGCCGCTGACCTTCGAGTACCCGTAGCCAGCCATTTGCGCTCAGCCCTGGGGCAGGGTGTTATCGCAGCACTATGGTTGAAACCCTGAAGCCCCTAGCGAAGCGGTCGACTTCGACCGGCACCGTTCAAAAGGTCGAGCAGAACGAAGTGGCGAAGGCACCCGAGCAGAAGGCGGGCGGCCCCCTGCTGCCGAAGGTCAATGCCGAGTTCGAGCCCAACGAGGCGTTCTTCGCCTTCGATGCGTCGATGGCCCGTGCCGTCGCTTCGATGCGAGCCTCGATCGCTTCGCCGCCTCTGAACGGAAAGATTACCGACGACCAGCTCAAGGAGCTGGCGCAGACCGGCAAGCTCTCGGGAAACACGCTCACCGGCCAGGCGGGCGACTTGGTCAACATCGCCAAGCTGCTCTCGACGCCCGAAGGCAGCGCCTTCAAGGCACAGCTTGGCAACCCAATCACCCCAGCCGCGCTCGACGCCGCGTGGAAGACGGGGTTCGCGACGGCGCATGAGGCGATTCTCGTGCCACGCCTCACCGCCTACGCCGCTGCGCTCGACGGCCCTCTCAAGTTCGCCGTCGATGCGAAGAACAAGGCCATTGATGTGGGCAAGCTGCACGCGATGCTCAGCACCGGCAAAATCGGTGGCCAGACGCTCACCGAACTCATACCCGACGAGGCGAAACGCAAGGCGTTCATCGACGGCGCTTCGATGCTCACTGACAACCGGCGCCTTTTCGCCGCAGTGGGTACCATGAGTGCCAGCCAGCTTGCCGACCTGTGCATGGGCAAGCCCGTCAACCTCGACGATGGCGTTCACAAATGGTCGCCGAAACTCTCCGACGTCGTCAGCACTACGATGCCGATTCGGCCCGCGCCCGAGCCGATGGTCGAGATCAACGACCCTCGCTGGGCGGCGAAGCTCCCGCTCTTCGTCTCTGAGTACGCCGCGTACATCGAAGACCGCTCGATGGTGGCCTTTCACGAGGCGTGGCACAGCAAGAATGGCTCTGGCGGCGTCAATGGGCCTGAGAGCGGCGAATGGTTCACCCAGTTTCACGCCGACATGGGCGGTGACTTCGTCGAATTTCTCAAGCTTCGTGGTACTGATAAAGCAGCCCTCCTCGACGGCCAGATGCCGCTGTGGGACACCACGAAGTCGCTCCCGATCATCATGGTCAAGGGCAAGCCCCTTTTCCCCACGCCGAACAACATCAATTATAAAACCCCTTCATTTCTTGCACGCCAAGGGCAGCCCAGCGCGGCCGCTCCACCCTTCAAGCTCACAGCCAGAGACGGCTCGGTGCAGAGCATTCGCTGCCTCGACGACATCAAGACCGCCGACGATCTCGGGCGGGTCATGGGCGAGTCGGGCGTGCACGCGGTCGCTCACGTGAGCGACGGTGGCGTGATGGCCACATTCAAGTCGGTTCAAGACCGCCGCTTCCCACCTTGGCACTACGGCGCCATTGAGAAGATTCGATACGAGTGGCTCAAGACGGACAACGGCAAGCGCTTTCTCGCCGAGAACCCTATGGGGTGGCGAAACCCATACCTTGACCCCCACGATGTCGTGATGCACGACGTGGTGGCCCAGGTAGCGGCCAAGTCGCGCGAGATGTCGTCGTTCACGCCCGCAGGTGCCGCGACCGCCACTCGGGGGGGCCCAGCTCTGCGCTCGATGGCTGCTGCCGGCCAACGCACCCGCGGTCAGGTCGCGCAAGACGAGCGCGATGCACGCGCTCAAGCCGAGGCGCTCTGCTCGGTCGCTCGAAACCCAGACAAAGCGATCTTTTCGGCTGATCAAATTCTCGAAGCGGCAGCCGGCTTTCAAGACACTGGGTTGAAGCACGACGGCGAAGAGCGCACGAAGCGCAGGCGAGCAACTCGAGCTCGCGAACCCTGGTCGAAGAGCTAAGCGTCGATAGGCGTCAAGTGCCGGTGGTGCGCGCTGGGCGCGCTGCCGGGTCGGTCGGTGCGACCAGCCGCAGCTGCCCCGATTGCGCGGTGAAGCTCTTCGCGTCGACCTCGCGCTCGAGGTACGTGTAGCCAGACAAACCGGCCTCGTAGAGCCGCAGAATCTGTCGCGATTCGTCGAGGGTGAGCCGGCCGGCGCGCAAGGCGTTCTCAGTCAGCGTGCGCATCTTCGAGACGAGGTCTTCTTTGGTGTAGGCGACGAGGTTGAGCACCTCGGTCACGGTATCGCCCTCGACCACGCGGTCGATGAGGTACCCGCCACCGGGGGCCAACGACACCTGCACCGCATTCGTGTCGCCGAACAAGTTGTGCAAGTCGCCGAGAATTTCTTGGTAGGCGCCGACCAAGAAAATGCCCAGGTAGTACTCGTCATCATTGAGCGCGTGCAATTCGAGGTCGTCTTTGACCTCGCGCTTGTCGATGAACTTCTCGATCTTGCCGTCAGAGTCGCAGGTGATGTCGGCCAGCACCGCGCGCCGCGTCGGCCGTTCGGTCAACCGGTGAATCGGCATCACGGGGAACAGCTGGTCAATCGCCCAGGAGTCGGGCAGCGACTGAAAGATCGAGAAGTTGCAGAAGTACGTGTCTGAGAGCTGGTGCTCGAGCGTCTCGAGCTCCTCGAGGGCCTCGCCGTCCTCCTTCGCGATCTTGATCACCTTGTGACAAATGGCCCAGTACAAGTTCTCGGCCAGCACTCGCTGCTCGAGTGACAAGTGACCGAGCGAGAACAGGGTGAGCACCTCGTCTTTGTACTCAGCGGCGTCGTGGTAGGTCTCGAGCAGGTTCTTGTTGGTGACGTCGCGCCACGCGTTGAACAGGTTCTTGACCACCTGGGGCTCTTCGTCAGGCAGCGTGTCGGGTATCTGCGGCACGTCGAAGTCGCTGTTGCCCAGCACCTCGGTCACCAGCATCGCGTGGTGCGCGACGATCGCCCGGCCTGATTCAGAGACCAGGGTCGGGTGGGGCACGCCGGCTGCGTCGCACGCTTCCATCACTGAGAAGACGACGTCGTTGGCGTACTCTTCGGTGGTGTAATTCATCGACGACGCGAAGTTGGTCTGCGAGCCGTCGTAGTCGACGCCCAGGCCACCACCGACGTCGATGTATTTGAGCGGAGCCCCCAGCGCCAACACCTCGACGTAGAAGCGGCCCACCTCGCGCAAGGCGTTCTTCACGTTGCGAATGTTCGAGATCTGGCTGCCCAGGTGAAAGTGCAGCAGCTCGAAGGTGTCGAGCAGGCCAGCCTCTTTCATGAAGGCCACCGACTGCATCAGCTCACCCGACGAGAGGCCGAACTTCGAGCGATCTCCGCCCGAGGCCTCCCACTTGCCGGCGCCGCGGGTCGACAAGCGCACCCGAATGCCGATGCGGGGCCTGATGCCCAGCTTGCGCGAGACCTCGGCGATGAGCGGCAGCTCAGAGGTCTTCTCGACCACCATCACGACCTTGCGGCCGAGCTTCGACGCGTAGAGCGCGGTCTCGACGTATTCTTCGTCTTTGTAGCCGTTGCAGACGATCAACGCGTCGGGGTCTTCGAGCAACGCCATCACCGCGAGCAGCTCGGGCTTGCTGCCCGCCTCGAGGCCGTAGTTGTAGCCCCGGCCGGCGTCGACAATCTGCTCGACCACGTAGCGGTGCTGGTTGACCTTGATCGGGTACACGCCGCGGTACGAGTTCTTGTAGCCCTGCTCGCTGATGGCCTTCTTGAAGGCCTCGTTGAGGTGCACCACCCGGTTGCGCAGCACGTCAGTGAAGCGAATCAACAACGGCAAGCCGATGCCGCGGCGGCGCACTTCGTCGACCAGCTCTTTCAAGTCGAAGTTGGGCGTACCCGGGCCGGCCGGGTGCATCATCACGTTGCCCTTGTCGTTGATACCGAAGTAGCCGGCACCCCACTGGCGAATCGAATACGTCTCGAGTGAGTCAGCAATCGTCCATCGCGCGGGAGGAGTCGGAGTGCCCATTGTTGGCGCGGAACTATAGTGAAAGCGCGGGAAGATCCACCGTCACTCAGTGCGAATCTGCAATTCGTTCGACCCGGTCCATCGCGCGGGAGTCTTGGAGCAACTCGACCACCTGGTTGTTCGCCAGCAGCGCGCGCACATCTGCCGACTCCAGCGCTTTTTTGAGCGGCTCCGAGGCCAAGAGCGCCTTCCACCGGGGGTCGCGTTGCAGCACCACGAAATCAGGGTCGTCTTTGTATTTGGTGGTGATGGCCGGGTCGCGCGCGGCCTTGGTCGCTCTGATCAAATCGTGAACGCCACCGAATTGTTGCAATTCGAGAAGGTTGTATTGCTTGACGTATTTGACCAGCAGCGAGTCTTTGGGCGCGAAGCTCAGCCGCCTGCCGGCGATGGCCACGTTGCTCTCGAGAAAGGTCGCCGCGCAAAGCGCAATGTAGATCACCCCGGCGGCTTTGAGCGCTCCCAAGACCCCGCCGAGAAATCGGTCGACCCCGCCGCGCCCACCCTCGGGGCCTCCGGTGAGAAAGCGGCGAAAAATGGCGGTCGAGACCAGGTGCACGACGACGTAAATCACCAAGAACGAGCCGACCGTGCCGAGCACCGTGCCCAAGCTGAGCGAGGTGGCCAAGAAATGTGAAATCGGCAGCCCGACGAAGGCGCCCGCGGGGCCTGCAGCGAGGTAGGCGACCGCCAGCCCGACCGCGCGACCCAACTGGGTGGCGGCGCCCGAGAACAGGCCGAGCACGAAGAAGAGCCCGACCACGCCCAGCACCGCGTAATCGAGGTTCACTTGATGGTGAACCCGCTGTGGGTCGCCTTGCGAATCTTTTCAATCTCGACCTGCACCTCGGCGAGCTTCTCTTTGAACCGCGCGTTCGAGGGCTCGAAGGTGAGCGCCATCTTGATGTTGCGCTCGGCTGCGTCCCACTTCTGGTTGCTGGCGTCGGCCAGGGCGGTCTTGAAGAACTGTCGCGCCTTGGGGTTGGTGCCGAACTCCTCTTCGCGGGCCTTGACGACCTCGTTCTTCTGCTCGACTTCGGAGGCCTCGGTGAAGCGCAGCTTGGCAGCGCGCTCGGGGCCGCCCAGGTCAGCGAGGTACTTCTTGCGCTTGGCGTCGTCGCGCAGCACGTAATACGCCTCGGTGATTCGCTTGTAGAGGTCGCCCAGGTGCTGTTTGGCCGCGGCGTCGGTCAGGTGAAAGATGCGATCTGGGTGGTAGATGCGGCTCTCTCGATAGAAGGCCGCTTTAATCTCGGCGGGCACCGCGAGGGTCGCGATCTTCAAGACCTGGAAGTAGTCGAGCGTCACGATCTGCGCGGCAAGTTGGCCCAGCAGCGCGCCAGACACGAGAGATGCACCAGGTCGAGAGAATCGCCGTCACCGACACTGG